>NZ_JABFBB010000007.1:125279-158029 GCF_017168555.1 Micrococcus sp. KRD012 | reverse complement strand
GCGGGACAGGGCGCATCCGGCCATTGTCCGGCATGGGCCGCAGGCTGTGGACAATCCGGCGCGGTCCGGGAGTGCCCTGGCAGGGTGGGAGGCACCGAGCCGAGAGGAGAGCCGTGCGCACCGTCGCCGAGACCGTCACCACCGTCCCTCATGACGCCGCCGCGTCAGCGCTGGAGCCGGGGGCGTGGGCCCCGCCGACCGACGTCCACGTGGCGGGCCTCGACGCGGTGGGCGCGGCGATCGCCCACGCACTGGCGGGGGCCGGGGCGCTGCGCCTGGCCCTGTGGGATCCGCGGCCCGTCGACGCCGCGGACCTGGGGACCGGCCTGCTGCCCGGGGACCTCGGTCGGCCCCGGGCGGGTGCGCTCGCGCGCCGGCTGGGCGATGTGGCCCCCGGGCTGCGCCTCTACGCGCACCACGGCCCGGTGCCGGTGCTCGTGGGGCAGGCGACGGTGGCGGTGGGGTCCGTGCTCGACGCGGACCTGGCCGCGCACGCCCTCGCCGCCGACCACCCGCTGCTGCCGGTCACGGTGGGGCCGAGAGCGGTCACGGTCGGACCGTGGTGCGCCCCCGGGGTGCGCGGGTGCCCGCTGTGCCGATGGCCCGCGGACCCGGCGGGCGTCCCCGGTGCCCCGACGGCGCCCGGCCCGTCGGCGCACCGGGGACAGGTGGACGGGCTCGCGGCGCTGCGGGCCGTCGTGCTGACCGTGGACGCGCTGCGGACCGGACCGGCCCCCGGCGTGCTGCGGGCCGATCGGGTGACGGGACGCACGCGCCGAGTGAAGGTCCGCCCCCGGCCCGGCTGCGCCTGCGACCCGGACGCGCTCGGCTGGGCGTTCTGACGGGGGCGGCGCCGCCGGCGGAACGGGGTGCGGGCCCGCGGCTCAGGCCGTCGGGGTGCCGTGCAGCAGCTCGAGCAGCTCCGGTCCGTGCTTCTCCAGCTTGGCCTTGCCGAGGCCGGGCACCTTCAGGAGCTCTGCCGGGGTCCTCGGCATGGCCTCGGCGATGGCCACGAGGGTGGCGTCCGTGAACACCACGAACGCGGGCATCCGCATCTCGGCGGCCGTGCGGGTGCGCCAGTCGCGCAGCTCCTCGAGCACCGCCTCGTCGTAGGTGGCGGGGCAGTCCAGGCAGCGGCCGACCTTGCGCTCGGCTCCCGTCTCGAGGGGCTTGCCGCACGTGCGGCACACGGCGACCTTCGCACCCCGGCGCCGCGGCGCCGTCGGGCCGGCCGCGGATCCGCGGGCCGGGGCGTGCTCGCGGGTGCCGCCGAGGGTCGGGTCGATGGCCCACAGGAACCGGGAGGGCCGCCGGGTGGAGCGCCCGCCCGTGCCCCGCGAGAGCGTCCACGTCAGCGACAGGTGCTGGCGGGCACGCGTGATCCCCACGTAGAGCAGGCGCCGTTCCTCGTCCACCTCGGCCTGGGTCTCCGCGAAGGAGATCGGCATGAGCCCCTCGGACAGGCCCACGAGGAACACCGCATCCCACTCGAGGCCCTTGGCCGAGTGCAGCGAGGCCAGGGTGATGCCCTGCACCGTCGGCGCGTGCTGGTGCTGGGCCCGCTCGTCGAGCTCGGCCACGAGCTCGGTCAGCGTGAACTCGGCCCCGCGCGTCGTGGCGAGCTGGTCGGCGAGGTTGACGAGGGCGTGCAGGGACTCCCACCGTTCACGGGCCGCGCCGGTGGCCGACGGCGGTTCGGCGGAGTAGCCGAGCGAGGAGAGCACGTCCCGCACCCGGTCCGTGACGTCGTCGCCCGTCAGGTCCTGGGCCGCGCGGGCGGCCGCCCGCAGCTGCAGGATCCCGTCGCGCACCTCGCGCCGGGAGAAGAACCGCTCGCCGCCGCGCAGCTGGTAGCCGATCCCCGCCGAGGACAGCGCCGTCTCGAAGGCCTGGGACTGGCCGTTGGTGCGGAACAGGACGGCGATCTCGGAGGCGGGCACGCCGTCGTCGATCAGCGCCGCGATCCGGTCGGCGACCCAGCCGGCCTCGGCCTCGTCGTCGGTGCACTCCGCGAACACGAGGTCGGGGCCGGCCGGCCGCTGGGAGACGAGCTCGAGGGGGTCGGGCCAGCGCGGCATCGTGCGGTCCCGCTCCCCCGCCTTGGTGCGGTCCGCCAGCAGGCGGTTGGCCGCCTCCACGATCTGCGGGCTGGACCGGTAGTCGCGCACGAGCCGGACCACCGTGGCCGCGGGGTACCGCTCACGGAAGTCGGTGAGGAAGCGGGAGGTCGCGCCCGTGAACGAGTAGATCGTCTGGGAGGCGTCGCCGACGACGCACAGGTCGCCGCGGTCGCCGAGCCAGAGGTCGAGCAGGCGGTGCTGCAGCGGCGAGACGTCCTGGTACTCGTCCACCACGAACACGCGGTACTGGTCCCGGATCGTGGCCGCGATCTGCGGCTCGGTGGACAGGATCCCCACGAGGATCAGCAGCACGTCCTCGAAGTCGATCATGTTCCGGGCTGTCTTGGCCTCCTCGTAGCCGGTGTAGAGACGGGCGACGGTGGTGGCGGTCCAGCCGGCGGGCATCTCCCGCTCCTTCGCGGCCTCGGCGTAGCCCTCGGGGGCGTGCAGGGAGACCTTGGCCCATTCGATCTCGCCGGCGAGGTCGCGCAGTCCGGCCCGGTCCACGGTCATCCGCATGCGCTGGGCGACCTCGGTGAGCAGGCGCACCTTGTTCTCGATCAGCGAGGGCATGGGGCCGCCCACGGCCTGGGGCCAGAAGTACTGCAGCTGGCGCAGGGCAGCGGAGTGGAAGGTGCGGGCCTGGACGCCGGCCACGCCGAGGTCGCGCAGGCGGGTGCGCATCTCCGCGGCCGCACGCGCCGTGAAGGTCAGGGCGAGGGTGCGGTGCGGGTCGAAGACGCCGGAGGCGACGCCGTAGGCGATGCGGTGCGTGATGGCGCGGGTCTTGCCGGTGCCGGCGCCGGCCAGGATGCAGACGGGCCCGTGCAGGGCCGTGGCGGCCCGGCGCTGCTCCGGGTCGAGGCCGCGGAGGATCTCGTCGGGAGTGCTCATGCGGGACGAGTCCTCCTAGGTGATCAGGGTCTGCGCATCGGGCAGCGTCCCACCGTACCAATCCTCGATGAGCGCCCGCGCGATGGACACGGCCCCGGGCAGGGTGACGTCGCCCTCGCGGGCCAGACGCGCGAGCTCCTCCCGCTCGAACCAGCGCACGGAGAGGATCTCCTCGCCGTCCGGAACCGGCTCGGCGCCGGCCGGTGCCAGCGCGGTGAACCCGAGCATGAGCGAGCGCGGGAACGGCCACGGCTGGGAGCCGCGGTAGCGCGGCTGCGTCACCGTGACCCCGGACTCCTCCGCGATCTCCCGGACCACCGCGTGCTCCAGGGACTCCCCCGGCTCCACGAACCCGGCCAGGCAGGAGTACAGCCCCTCGGGCCACGCCGCGTTGCGGCCCAGCAGGATCCGCCCGGCCGGGTCGATGACGGCCACGATCACCGCCGGGTCCGTGCGCGGGAACTGCTCCCGGGAGCAGTCGCGGCAGCGACGCACCCAGCCGGCCGCCTCGACGTCCGTGACGCCGCCGCAGAACGCGCAGAAGCGGTGGGTGGCGTGCCAGTTGGCGTTCGCGACGGCGGCCACGAACAGCCCGGTGTCCGCGTCGCTGAGGGCGGCGGCCGCGTCGCGGAGGCCGACCCACACGGCGTCCGCGAGCGCGGTGGCCGCGTCCTCGGGCAGGGCCGCCGGCGGCTCGACGGCGACGGAGACCACCTCGCGCTCCCGCCCGTGCGGGCCCCGGTCCGCCGCGGTGCCGCGGCCCAGATACGCGGCCTCGGCCGGCACGGGACCGGAGGGCGCGGTGAAGACGAGCCGGCCGTCCGCGACCGGTGCGCGGCCGCCCTGCAGCCACAGGACCTCCGTCCCCTCGCGCGCCCAGGACGCCGCCAGGTGGCCCGGGTCGAGGCGGGCCACGGCACCGCGGTCCAGCTCCTCGCGGGCCAGCGGCAGGGCCAGGGGTGGTGCGGCGGTGGGGTCGGACGACGACGGGGGGCAGGAGGCCATGCGTCCAGGCTAGCGACCCGTCTCCGGTGCGCCCGACGACGGGGGAGGGCGTTCCGCGCCTAGGCTGGAGGGGTGGATCGTCAGCCCCTTCGTCTCGCAGCCCTGGCCGCCGCGGCCGTCCCCGGCCTCGCCCCCGTCTCCGTGGAGGCGAGCCCGGACGACCCCGCGGACTTCTCGACCGCCGTCGTCGTGGACGGTGAGGGCCAGCGGTGGCGGGTCCGCTCGCCCCGCACCCCGGAGGCGGGCATCCGTCTCGAGACGGAGCTGCAGGTGCTGGCGGGCCTGACCCCGGCGGTGCGCGCCGGCCTGCCGTTCCGCACGCCCTCCGTGGCGGGCGCGGTGCGGCTCGAGGGGCTGCGCACCTTCGTCTACCAGGACATGCCCGGGCGTCCCGTCACCCTGGACGAGCTGGCCCGGCTCGGCGAGCCCGCGGTGCAGGACGTGGGCCGCGTGCTGGCCGCGATCCACACGCTGCCCTCGGACGTCGTGGACCACGCGGACCTGCCCTCCTACACGGCGGAGCAGATCCGGCAGCGTCACCTCCACGCCCTCGACCAGGCGGCCACCTCCGGCCGCGTGCCGCCCCTGCTGCTGCGCCGCTGGGAGGAGGCCATGGAGGAGGAGGCCCTGTGGCGGTTCACCCCGGTGCCCGTGCACGGTGACCTGCACGAGGACAACCTGCTCCTCGAGCGCGGCCGCGTGGTGGGCGTGACAGGCTGGACGGACCTGCACGTGGGCGACCCCGCCGGCGACGTCGCCTGGCTGGCCGCCGCCACGGACCCGGACCTGGCCGACCGCGTCCTCGACGCCTACGCGGCCCGGCGGGCCGACGCGGGGGCCGCCGACGACGGCGACGCCCACCTGATGCGCCGTGCGGCGCTGCTCGCCGAGTTCGCCCTCGCCCAGTGGCTCACGCGGGGCCTGGACCGGCACGACGAGGCCATGGTCGCCGAGGCGGAGGCCATGCTGGCCGAGCTCGAGGGCGACGTGCGCGCCGCGCAGGAGGCGGCCGCGCGCCAGGCGGAGGCCGACGCGGCCGCCGACGCCGCCGAGGACGCCCGGGATGCGGCGGAGGACGCCCGGGAGGCCGCGGCCGTGAGGAGCGCGGACCCGGAGACGGGGTCGCTGCCCGCCGTCGAGGTGGTGCGGTCGATCAACGGCGGGCCAGGGCGTCCGTGATGTGACGCTCGAGCTCCTCCTCCCCCGGCAGGTCCGGGAAGGAGCGCTCCTGCCCGTGGGCCACGTACACGAAGCTGGCCCCGATCCGTTCCAGCGGGATCCCGTGCAGCCGTGACCAGGCGAGCCGGTAGACGGCCAGCTGCAGCGACTTGAGCTCGAGGTCGCGGCCCCGCGGCACGGCGCCGGTCTTCCAGTCGACGAGCTCCCAGTCGGCCTCGGGGTCGAAGGGCAGGCGGGGGTCCCCGCCGGAGCGGTAGATCGCGTCGACCCGGCCCCGCAGCGTGATCCCGCCGACCGTCGTCTCGACCGGGGCCTCGACGAAGGCCGGGGTGCGCTCCGCCCAGCGCGAGGAGCGGAACCACTCCTGCATCGGGCCGAGGTCGAGGGCCTCGTCGACCCACAGGTCCGCGGCGTCCTCGGCCGAGTCGATGTCCAGCATGCCGGTGGCCCCGAAGCGCTCCTCGAGCCACGCGTGGAACGCCGTGCCGCGTCGCGCCGCGTGCGCGGGCGGCCGGGGCAGGGGCCGGCGCAGCTGCTCGGCCACGGCCTGCGGGTCGGCGGCGAGCTCGCCGTAGAGGGACACGGAGACGTGCTCGGGCAGGGCGGTCTCCCCGCCCGTCCCGGCGACGTCCCGGCGGCGCAGCAGCACCCAGTCCACCTGGCGGGCCAGCTCCGGGTCGTCCCCGAGCGCCGCCGGGTCCGCGGCGTGCACGGCCGCGGCGGCCGCCTCCACCCCGTGCCGGCGGGCCCGGGAGCGGTGCGGCAGCGGCTGCCAGCGTTCCTCGTCCTCGGGGTCCTCCGGGTCGGCGACGAAGGCCTCCGGGCCGTCGAGCGGGTCGAAGGGCCAGCGGGCGACCAGCGTCCGGCCCGCGGCGAGGTTGGCCTCGGGCAGGTCGTCCTCGGCGGGGGCGGGGCCGAGCGCGACGCCGGGCACCTCCCCCGCCAGGCCGGCCACCTCCTCGAGGAAGGCCGAGGCCGGCAGGGGCTCCTTGTTGACGCCCTTGAACAGGGAGGTGCTCAGCCACAGGGCGGATCGCGCGCGCGTGTACGCCACGTAGGCCAGGCGCCGCTCCTCGCGCTCGGCGTGCGCGGCCACGGCCACGGCATACGGATCCGGGTTGCCCTCCTGGGCCGCCTTGGAGCTGTACTTGGTGCCGGCGGACTGGACCCAGTCCCGCTGGTCCTGGGCCCACGAGCCGTCCCACTGCGGCAGCGACGCGCGGTCCCCGCGCAGGGGCCACGGCAGCGCGCCGGCCCCGGGGCTGGTCCAGCGATCCGCCCGGGTGGAGGGGAACGTGCCCTCCTGCAGGCCGGGGACCGCGACGACGTCCCACTCGAGCCCCTTCGAGGCGTGCGCGGTGAGCACCTGGACCAGGCCGGGGGTGGGTTCGGCGTTCTCGACGCCGAGGCCGTCCTCGTGCTCGAGGACGGACTCCGTCCAGGCCAGGAACGCCGTCAGGTCCGTCGCCGTGGTGCCGGCGCCGAAGTCGCGGGCCGCGTCCTGGAACGCGTTCAGGTGCCGCCGGGCCGCGGCCGCGGAGACGCCGGGCCGCAGGGCCACCTCGACGTCCAGCCCCGTCTCACGGATCACCTCCGCGATGAGGTCGGCCGGGTCCTCCCCGGTGCGCGTGGAGAGCCGGCGCAGCTCGGCGTTGACGGCCCTCAGTCGGGCCAGGCCCTCGGGTGAGAAGCCGCGGCCACGGGAGCCGACCCAGTCCGTCCCCTCCCCGGGCAGGGAGTCGAGGGCCTCCAGCAGGGCGGCGGCGTCGGCGTCCTCCTCGGGGCTCACGTCCCGGTCCGGGGCCGCGTCCGGGGCAGCCCCGGCGGGGTCCTCCCGCCCACCGGCGGCCCGCTGGGCCCGCAGCCGCGAGACGAACCGGGCGCGCTCCTGGAGCACCTCGAGGTCGGCCACACCGATGCGCCAGCGCGGGCCGGTGAGCAGGCGGACGAGCTGGTCGCTGCGCGTGGGGTCGGCCAGCACGTGGAGGACGGCGAGCACCTCGGCGACCTCCGGCAGCGCCAGCAGCCCGGAGAGCCCGAGCACCTCGTAGGGCAGGCCGGCGGCGTCGAGCGCGTCCAGCACGGGGCCGAACTGGGCGCGGGTGCGGCACAGGACGGCGCGGCTCGGGGTGGTCCCCCCAGGCCCGGACCCGGTGAGGGCGCCGAGGCGGGCGACGACGTCGGCGGCCTCCTCCTCCGCGGTGACGAACCGGTCCACCCGGACGACGCCCTCCCCCGCGCCCGGTCGGGGTCGCAGGGTGCGCACCTCCACCGGCGCGCCGCCCGCCGCGGCGGCGTGGGCGTTCAGCGGCGCGGCGACGGCGTTGGCGACCGCCAGGATCGACTCCTCGTTGCGCCACGCGATCGTCAGGTGCGAGACGTCCGCGTTCACACGCCGCGGGGCGCCGCCGGGGCCGGTCTCCAGCCGGGGGAAGGCGTGCGGGAAGGCGAAGAGCTGTCCGGCGGAGGCGCCGCGGAAGCCGTAGATCGACTGGTGGGGGTCGCCCACCGCGGTGACGCAGTGCCCCAGCCCGGGCGCGTCGTCCTCGGGGCCGCGCGGGCCGAACAGCCCGGCGAAGATCCGCATCTGGGCGTGGGAGGTGTCCTGGAACTCGTCCAGCAGCACCACGGGGAACCGCGCGCGCTCCTGCTCGCCGGCCGCCGGCACCTCGACGGCGATGCGCGCCGCGTGGCGCAGCAGGTCGCCGAAGTCCATGACGTCCTGCTCGCGCTTGACCTCGTCGTAGCGGGCCACGAGGTCCGCCATGAGGGCGCGGTCCGCCAGGCCGGTCAGGAACTCCTGGATCTCCTTCGAGGGGGTCTTGGCGCGCGGGGGCAGCGGCAGGGCGCTCCCCTGCTCGGCCAGCCGGGCGAGGAACCCGCGCACCTCGTCCGCACTCACCAGGTGCTCGGCCATGTCCCCGGCCAGCCGCAACGCCTGCGTGATGAGCCGGGACGGGGCCACGCCGAGGGTGTCCGCGACCACCGGATGCGAACGCACGACGGCGCCCATGAGCCGGTGGGCGTCCGCGCCCCCGAGCAGCCGCGCCTCCGGTTCCACGCCGATCCGCAGGCCGTGGTCCCTGACGAGCGCGCCGGCGTAGGAGTGGTACGTGGACACCGAGGCGCGGCCCAGGTCCTCGGGCTCCCCGTCGAAGCCGGGGATCTCGAGGCCGGAGCGCAGCAGGGCGTCCACGCGCCCGTTGATCCGCTCGGCGAGCTCACCGGCCGCCTTCCGGGTGAACGTGACGCCGAGGACCTCGTCCGGGCGCACGAGCCCGTTGGCCACGAGCCATACCACGCGGTCGGCCATGGTGGCGGTCTTGCCGGAGCCGGCGCCGGCCAGCACCAGGCGCGGAGTGAGCGGGGCGGTGACCACCTCGGCCTGCTCCTGCGTGGGCGGGGGCAGCCGCAGCCGCGCCGCGATGTCCTCCGGGGAGTGGACCGCGTCCTCGACGCGCGGACGATCGGTCTGGGCGGCGGGATCGCCGGTCAGCGGGGCCATTCGGTGACCTGCCTTCCTTCGGAGCAGAGCGGACAGACGGAGGGCAGCGCGCACCGGCGGGCGCCGGCCTCGTGGAGGGCGAGGAAGCGCGGCCCCGTGGTGCGGCGGGCCGCCGTGAACACCTGCTCGAGCGCCCAGGTGTCCTCGTCCTCGAGGGCCGGCTGGTCCTGCACCTTGGTCTTCTGGGTGCCGGCGCCGAGCTGGACGAGGGCCGCGCCGGCCGGTGTCGTGGGGTGCTCCAGGCCGGCGAGCGCGGCGCGCAGGGCGGGGTCCGTGGCGGGGTCGTCCCGGACCTGCTCCAGACCGCCGGCGCGGACGGCCACCTGATAGGCGGCCAGCTGGGGCTGGCGCGCCATCTCCGCGCCGGTGGGCGCGCTGCGGCCGGTCTTGAGGTCGGCGATGAAGGGTCGGCCTTGCGCATCCGCCTCGAGCCGGTCCACGACGCCGGTGATCCGGACGGTGGTCCCGCCCCAGGTCAGGTCCGCGAGGAGCCGCACCTCCTGGGCCACGGGCCGACGCCCGGCCGCCCGGGCGATGCTCCAGTAGCCGATGTAGGCGTCCACCAGGCCGCGGGCCCGGTCGTGCTCGATCTCCGTGATCCAGCCCTCCGGCAGGCCGAGTTCGGGCAGGCGGCGCTCCAGTTCGGCACGCACGTCCTCGGGCACGCCCTCGGGATGGTGTTCGGCCACCGAGTGCACGAGCGTGCCCACGGACTGGGCGAGGGTCCCTCCCGCGTTCGCGCCGACGTGGTACAGCACCCAGTCCAGCGGATTGCGCAGGGCCGTCTCCACGCGGGAGGGCGAGAGCGCGACGACCTCGTGCTCCGGGTCGACGAGCGCGGCCTCGGTGGACAGCGGCAGCAGGCCCCACCAGCGTCGGGGGTCCGCGACGGTCACGCCGTCCTCGGCGAGGGCCGCCAGGCCGGCGGCCGCCGCCGCCCGGGGTGTCGCCCCGTCGGCCGCGTCCGCCTCGTCCCCGGCCTCCAGGACGCGGCGCAGCCGGCCGACGAGCGCGGGCGCCGTGATCGGGTCGGGGACCGCGGTGAGCCGCCGGACGCCGGCGGCGTCGCGCGCCTCGGCGGGCAGCCGTTCGGGCGGGTCCACCAGGTCGAGGAAGTCGGAGGGTCCCTCATCCGGCGCGCGTACGGCCGTGGCGACCACCTGACGCCGTGCCCGGGAGACCGCGGCCGCGAGCATGCGCAGCTCGTCCTGACGCACCTCGCGCAGCCGGGTGCGGTGGTCCGTGGGCCACGGGGCGTCCGCGGGCAGGGTCACGAGGTCCACGAGGTCGGTGGCGCCGAGCAGCTGGCCGCGCAGCCGGGTGTTCGGCCACACGCCCTCCTGCAGGCCCACGACGATCACCGTGTCCCACTCCTGGCCGGCCGCCGCGGCGGGGGTGCGCACGTGCACGGCGTCGCCGGACTCGGCCCGGCGGGCCAGGGTGTCCACGGGCAGGTCCTGGGACTCCATGTAGACGGCGAACGACTCGGGCGACGCGCCCGGGAACTGGTCCACGAAGCGCTCGGCCACCTTGAACAGGGCGACGACGGCGTCGAGGTCCGCGTCCGCCCGGCGGGACTCGCGGCGGTCGTTCGCGTGCTCGGCGGGCCGCAGCGCGAGCGAACGCCACCGCTCGGCCCGACCGGAGGCGGACCACAGCGCCCACAGCACGGTCTCGGGCGAGGCCGAGGGGGCGCGGGCGGCCTCCAGGCCGTCCCGGAGCATCCAGTGGACGCGGCGCAGGGCGCGGTGCCGCTCGTGCTCGGGGCCGGCCAGGCTCGGGTCCAGCAGGGCCGCGGCGAGCAGCGCGTCCGAGGTGCGCCGGCCGCCCCGGCCCCGCTCGGCGGCCAGCAGGTCCTGGCGCAGCCGCCGCACGTGCAGCGCGCTGGCCATCCCGTACCGGCCGGTGAGCAGTCCCACGACCTCGTCCGGGTCGAGCACGTCCTCGACCCGGGCCTCCGGATCCTCCGCGAGCGCCCCCGCCGCGTCCACCAGCGTGAGCAGGGGCGCGACGGCGGGCTCCTCCTTCAGCACGAGCCCGGCGGCGTCGCGCAGCACGGGGACGCCCTCGGCCTCCAGGTGGCGGGCGAGCGCGGCCACACGGGAGCCGGAGCGGGCGACCACGAGGATCCGGTCCAGGGGCACCCCGTCCTCGTGGTGGACCCGCAGCACCCGTTCGAGGACGAGCTGGTCCTCGTGGGCGCGGGTGGGCACGACGTGCGCGCGGACGGCGCCGTCACCGTCCGCCGGGACGGTCTCGGTCCGGGTCCGTTCGACGCCGGCGGTGCGCTGGCGGACCCGGCGGGCCACGCGCAGGTAGGCGTCCTGGACCTCGGCGCGCATGCGGTGCCCGCGCGTCAGCACCCGGACGCGCCCGTCCGGGGACGCGGGCGGGGCGGCCCCCGGCACGGGATCGGGGTCGAGGACCCCGGGGTACCGGGCGAGGAGGTCGGGCCGGGCGCCGCGGAAGCCCTCCACGGTGGTGTCCGGCGACGCGGTGAGCAGCACGTCCCGCCCGCGTCCGAGCACGGTGAGCAGGTCGTGCACGGCGGGGGTGGCCTCGTGGAGGTCCTCGACCACGAGCACGGCCAGGCGGTCCCGCTCCGCCGCCACGAACGCCTGCGCCGCGGCGTCGCGCTCCGGGTCCTCGGGATGCCGCTCGGTGAGCACGCGGACGGCGGCGGACAGCAGCCCGGCGGCGTCGAACGCCTCGGCCATGCCCAGGTCGATCCGGTCCCGGTAGTCCTGCAGCAGCACGGCCGCGGCCTCCCACTCGGGGCGCCCGTGGGCGGTGCCGAGCTCCTGCAGGCGGCCCGGCTCGAGGCCGAGCTCGCTCATGCGGTCCACGAGCTCGCGGACCTCGCGGCGGAATCCCCGCGCCTCCACGGCGGGGGCGACGTCGGCCGGCCAGTCCGGCGCGGCGGCGAGGCCGGCGGCGTAGCCCTCGAGCAGCTCGGCGATGACCGTGTCCTGCTCGGCACCGGTGAGCAGCCGGGGGGCGACCTCCAGATGCCTCAGCGGTCCCGTGACGCGGGCGCGGCGCAGCAGGTCGAACGCGTAGGAGGACCAGGTCCGCACGGGAGTGACGGCGCGGGTGCCTCGACCGGCGGCGGCGAGCCGGCGGGTCAGGGCGTCGCGCAGCCGCGCCGCCGCGTCCCGGCTCGGGGCCAGCAGCAGGAGGGACTCGGGGTCCAGCCCCTCCTCGATCCGGCGGGCCGCGTACTCGACCGCCACGGTGGTGCGCCCCGTGCCGGGGGCGCCCAGCACGAGCACGGCGCCGTGCCCGGGGGCGAGCGAGGCGATCGCCTCCTGCTCGTCCGTGAGCGTGATCCGGTCCTCGGGCGCGGCGGCCGTGCGCACCAGCCGGGCGGCCCGTTCCGGCGCCGCCGCGTCGTCGTCGAAGGGGTCCTCCCCGTGTTCCCTGGTCATGGACCCATCCTCGCACCGGGCCCGGACACGATACGGTCGGCGATCGCACGGATCGCCCGCGCGGCGCCGTCGTCGGGCTCCCAGCGGGCCCGGCGCAGGTCCACGCGCCCGGCCGGGGTGCGGGGCGTGCCCTCCCGCTCGTGCTCGACGGCGGCCGCGCGGCCAGCTCCGGGGGCAGCGAGCCGTCGGCCCGGACCACCCGCCACCACGGCGTGCCGGGGCTCGATTCGGCCATCGCCCGGCCGGCCTGCCGCGGACCGCCGACCCCCAGCAGGCCGGCCAGCCCCCCGTAGCTGACGGCGCGTCCGGGCGGGACCAGACGGGCGAGCGCCTCGAGCCCCTCGCCGAGGGTGAGCGGTCCGTCGTCGCGGTGGCGGGCGTCGGGGAGCACAGGGTGATCGGTCACGACCCCATCCTGTCGTGTCCGCCGGTCCGGGTAGCGTGAGGCGCGTGACTTGGCATGAGAGCATCCGCGCCGGCTTCGACCTCGAGACCACCGGACGTGATCCGCGCACCGCGCTGATCGTGACCGCCACCCTGGTGATGGTGGACGAGCACGGCCGCGCCGCGTCGTCGGCCGAGTGGCTCGTGGACCCGGGCGTGCCCATCCCCGCCGAGGCGGCCGAGGTCCACGGCGTCACCACGGAGCGGGCGCAGGCGGAGGGCATGCCCGCCGCGCAGGGCGTCACGGAGATCACCGAGACCCTGCGGGACCTGTTCGCCGCGGGCATCCCCGTGGTGGCCTTCAACGGCGTGTACGACTTCACGGTGATGGACCGGGAGGCGCGCCGCCACGGGCTGACGCCGCTCGAGGCCCGCCCCGTGATCGACCCGTTCGTGCTGGACAAGCAGGTGGACCGGTTCCGCAAGGGCAAGCGCACGCTCTCCGCGGTGTCCGAGCACTACGGGGTGACCCTGGAGAACGCGCACACCTCCGCGGCGGACGCCCTCGCCGCCGTCCAGGTGGCCGACGCCCTGGCCGCCCGGTACGAGCAGCTGCGCGTGGCGCCGACGGACCTGCACGAGCGGCAGGTCCGCTGGAAGGCCGAGCAGGCGGAGAGCTTCGAGCAGTACCTGCGACGCAAGGACCCGCAGGCCACCGTCTCGCGCCACTGGCCGGTCGAGGCCGAGCGCTGAGCGCCCGGCCCCGACCCGCACCCGGGTCTCAGCCCTGGGGCGTCGCCGCCGCGGCCGCCTTCGCCGCGGCCGGCAGCGCGTCGAGCACCCGGGTGACCGCCGCGTCGTCGTGGGCGGCGGAGACGAACCAGGCCTCGAACACGGACGGCGGCAGGTACACGCCGGAGGCCAGCATCGACTGGAAGAACGGGGCGTAGCGGAAGACCTCCTGGCCCTGGGCGTCCCGGTAGTCCCGCACGCCGGTGCCGGAGGTGCCGAACGCCAGGGAGAACAGGGTGCCGGCCCGCTGGATCGAGTGGTCCACGCCCTCGGCGTCGAGCGCGGCCACGAGGCCCTCGCGCACGGCGTCCGAGGCGCGCGTCACGGCCGCGTAGACGGCCTCGTCGGCGCGGGAGAGCGTGGCGTGGCCGGCGGCCATGGCCACCGGATTCCCGGAGAGGGTGCCGGCCTGGTACACGGGGCCGAGCGGGGCCAGGTGGTCCATGATCTCGGCGGAGCCGCCCAGGGCGGCCGCGGGCATGCCGCCGCCGATCACCTTGCCGAAGCACCAGATGTCCGGGGTCCAGCCCTCGGGCTGTCCGGACAGGCCCCAGCCGCCCGTGGCGGTGGCGCGGAAGCCGGTGAGCACCTCGTCCCAGATCAGCAGCGCGCCGTGGCGGCGGGTGATCTCGCGCAGGAACGCGTTGAAGCCCTCGGCGGGCTCCACGACGCCCATGTTGCAGGGCACGGCCTCCGTGATGAGCGCGGCGATGCGCTCGCCGTGCTCGGCGAACACGGCCTCGACGGCGGCGCGGTCGTTGTAGTCCACCACGAGGGTCTCGGAGGCGGCGGCCTCGGTGACGCCCGCGGAGCCGGGCAGGGCGGCGGTCGCCACGCCCGAGCCGGCCGCGGCCAGCAGGCCGTCCGAGTGGCCGTGGTAGCAGCCGGCGAACTTCACGATCAGGTTGCGGCCGGTCACGCCGCGGGCCAGGCGCAGGGCCGTCATGGTGGCCTCGGTGCCGGTGGACACGAAGCGCACGCGCTCGACCGGGACCTTGGAGGCGATCAGCTCGGCCAGCGCGGTCTCCTCCAGCGTGGAGGTGCCGAAGCCGAGGCCGCGGTCCACGGCGGCGTGCACGGCCTCGACGACCTCGGGGTGCTGGTGGCCCAGCAGCATGGGGCCCCACGAGCAGACCAGGTCCACGTACTCGTTGCCCTCGACGTCGGTCAGGTACGGGCCGCGTGCGCCGGCCATGAACCGGGGCGTGCCGCCCACCGAGCCGAAGGCGCGCACGGGTGAGTCGACGCCGCCGGGGATGACGGCCTGGGCCGCGGCGAAGGCGGCGGCGTTGGTGGTCGGCTGGGACGCGGTCACAGGGACCCCTCCTTCATCCAGCGGCCGAGCTCGGCCGCCCAGTAGGTGAGCACGGAGTCGGCGCCGGCGCGCCGGATGGAGAGCACGGACTCGACGATCGAGGCCTTCCGGTCGATCCAGCCGTGCGCGGCGGCGGCCTCGATCATCGCGTACTCCCCCGAGATCTGGTACGCGGAGACGGGCACGTCCGCCATGTCCGCCACGTCGCGCACGATGTCCAGGTAGCTCATCGCGGGCTTGACCATCACCATGTCCGCGCCCTCCTCGAGGTCGAGGGCGACCTCGAGCAGGGCCTCGCTCCGGTTGGCGGCGTCCATCTGGTAGGTCTTGCGGTCGCCCGTGAGCTGGGAGTCGACGGCGTCGCGGAACGGCCCGTAGAACGCCGAGGAGTACTTCGCGGCGTAGGCGAGGATCGCGGTCTCGTGGTGGCCGGCGCCCTCGAGGGCCTCCCGGATCACGCGGACCTGGCCGTCCATCATCCCGGAGGGGCCGAGCACGTCCGCACCGGCCTCGGCCTGCGCGACGCCCATCCGGGCGTAGATCTCCAGCGTCGCGTCGTTGTCCACGGTGCCCTCGGCGGTGAGCACGCCGCAGTGGCCGTGGTCGGTGAACTCGTCCAGGCACAGGTCGGACATCACGACGAGCCCGTCCCCCACCTCCGCCTTCACGTCCCGGATGGCCCGGTTCAGGACGCCGTCCGGGTCCAGGGCGGCGCTGCCGACGGCGTCGCGCGTGGTCGGCACGCCGAACAGCATGATGCCGCCCAGGCCCAGCTCGGCGGCCTCGGCCGCGGCGGCCTTGAGCGAGTCCGCGGTGTGCTGCACGACGCCCGGCATCGAGGCGATCGGCACGGGCTCGGCGGCGCCCTCCTTGATGAAGGCCGGCAGGATCAGCTCGGCGGGGTGCAGGCGCGTCTCAGCGACGAGGCGGCGCATCGCGGCGGACCGGCGCAGACGCCGGGGACGGTGCAGCGGGAAGGACATGACGGGGTCACACGCTCCTGGTTCGGGGACCCGTCCAGTCTAGGCGCGGAGGCTGACCGCGCGCCGGGTACAGTCATGGCGCCCCGTCCGCCGTCGAGAGGCCCGTGATGCCCCCGCGCCTGCGCCCCGGTCAGACCCTGCTGCTGGCCTCGCTCGTCTTCGGCCTGTTCTTCGGCGCGGGCAACCTGATCTTCCCCGCCGGCCTGGGCCGGGATGCGGGCGCCGCGGTCACGCCGGCCACGCTCGGCTTCCTCGTCACGGCGGTGGGGCTGCCGGTCCTGGGCATCGTCGCCTCGGCGGTGACGGGGGCGAGCTCGGTCCGTGAGATGACGGCGCCCGTCTCCCGGCGCTTCGCCGTGGCGTTCACGTGCCTGCTGTACCTGACGATCGGCCCCCTCTTCGCCATCCCCCGCACCGCCACGGTGTCCTATGAGATCGGTGTCGCGCCCCTGGCGGGCGACGGCGGCCTGCGGCTGCTCGGCTTCACGGCGGCGTTCTTCGCGGTCGCCGCGGTCGCGGCGTTCCGTCCGGGCCGGCTCATGGAGTGGGTGGGGCGGTACCTGACCCCGGCGTTCCTGGTCCTGCTCGGCGCCCTGGTGGCGGCCGCCGTCGTGGCCCCGATGAGCACGGGCGCCCTGCCCTCGCCGACCCCCGCCTACGCCGACGGGGCGCTCGTGCGGGGCCTGCTGGACGGCTACGCCACGATGGACGCGCTCGCCTCGCTCGCCTTCGCGGTCGTGATCGTCGACGCCGCCCGGCGCCTGGGCGTGACGGGTCCGCGCCGCATGGCGGTGGAGCTGGGCAAGGCGGGGCTGGTCGGCGGCGCGGCGATGGCGGTGGTCTACGCCTCGCTGGCGTACGTCGGCGCCACGAGCCACGGCGCGTTCGCACAGGCCGCGAACGGCGGCGACGTCCTCGCCCGCACCGCGAGCCACTTCTTCGGCACGGCGGGCGCGTACCTCATCGCGGCCATCGTCTTCGTCGCGTGCCTGAAGACCTGCATCGGACTGATCGTGGCGTGCGCCGAGATGTTCGCGGAGATGTTCCCCGGGTCCTACCGGCTGTGGGCGAGCCTCTTCCTCGTGGTGTCCTTCGCGCTCGCCAACCTGGGCCTGGAGGCGATCATCGCCTGGTCCGTCCCGGTGCTGATGTTCCTCTACCCGATCGCCGTCGTCGTCATCCTGCTCGGCCTCGCCTGGGCCTGGGTGCGGGGCCGCCCGGCGGTGGCCCGCTGGGTGGTCGCCTGCACGGGGCTCGCCGCCTCCTTCGACCTGCTGGGCGCCCTGCCGGAGGCGCTCGCGACGACGCCGCCCGTCACCGCCCTGACGGGCCTGGCCGGCCGGGTGCTGCCCGGCTACGCGGTCGGCTTCGGCTGGGTGGTCCCGGCGCTCGTCGGGCTGGTCGTCGGCACAGTGGCCGCCGCCTCGCGGCCCCGCCCCCGCCGGGGCGAGCGGGAGGCGATCCCGGTCACCGCCGGCCACGGGCGCACCGCCGCCGACTAGGGTGGGACACATGCCCGAACCCACCCCCGCATCCCTGCGCATCGCCGTCCTGATGGACAGCGACAACGTCTCCCCCAAGTTCGCCCCCCTGATCCTCGAGGAGCTCGCCACCTACGGCACCCCCACGATCAAGCGCGCGTACGGCGACTGGACCACGACCAACCTGAACGGCTGGAAGAAGGCGCTGAACCACCACGCGATCCAGCCGGTCCAGCAGTTCGCCTACACCGTGGGCAAGAACTCCTCGGACTCCGCGCTCATCATCGACGCGATGGACCTGCTCTGGATGGGCAACGTGGACGCGTTCGCCCTCGTCTCCTCCGACTCCGACTTCACGCGCCTGGCCACCCGCCTGCGCGAGGGCGGCAAGCGTGTGATCGGCCTGGGCGCCCGCAAGACCCCCGCCTCGCTGCGCAACGCCGTGGACCAGTTCATCTACCTCGAGCTGCTCGGCACGGCCACGGACCACGACGTCGACGACGACGAGACCGGCGAGGACGCCCCCGCCAAGGAGGAGAACGCCAAGGCGTCCGAGGGCTCCGGCCGCTCGGGGTCCCGCCGCGGCGGTCGAGGCCGCGGCCGCGGGTCCAAGACCACCGACGCCGCCGACACCCCCGAGGCCACGGACGCGGACGTCGCGGACGCCGAGGCCCCCATTGCCGACGAGGCGCCCGCCGGGGACGCCGCCGGGGACGCCGCCGCCGGCAAGGACGGGAAGGGCCCGCAGGCGAAGTCCGGAGCCGGTCGGCGGGGCCGCCGTGCGTCGTCGGACGTCACCGAGGACCCGACCCCGCCCGAGGTGCCGGTCGAGGCCGAGCCCGAGCACGACGAGGCCGACGCCGCCCCGCGCATCGACCTGCAGGCCGCGCTCACCAAGGCCGTCAACGCCACGAGCACCGACGACGGCTGGGCCACGCTGTCCCTGATCGGCCAACACCTGAGCCGCACCCACGTGGACTTCGACCCGCGCGACTTCGGACACTCCAAGCTCTCCACCCTCGTGGAGGACCAGCCGTACCTGCGCACCCGCACCGAGGGCCGGACCATGGAGGTCTCGCTGGTCCGCCGCCGCAGCCGCCGCGCCGAGGGCTGAGCGGCACGGCCCGTCGTCCCCCGCGGCCGGCGGGCCGGTCCACCGGCCGTTCACCCGCCGGCCACCCGCCCACCACGCCCGTTCGGTAGGCTCCCCACCATGGGGAACACTCTGGACTTCCTGCGCGGCGTCGACCGCCTGCACGCCTTCTACACGGAGAACGTGCGCATGCTCGCGCACGCGTACGACCTGACGGATGAGGAAGCCTCGGAGCTGCTCGCCAACACGGGCTTCACCAACGTCTCGGTCGCCATCCTGCGCGATCCGCGGGTGGACACCATGGCCGCCGCCACCGGCCTGCCTCAGGACGAGAAGCACGACGCCGGCCCGGCGCCGTCGGAGGACGACGCGCCCGACCCGGACGGCGACCGCCCCGACTGAGCCTCGCCTCGAGTGCGGCCGGGCGGCTCAGGCCGCACCGCGCAGCACGGCCAGCACTCCGGCCGCGTCCGGCGTGGGGGCCGTCCCGAGCAGGGGCAGACCCCGCCGCGCGCACGTGTCACGGGTCGGCGCGCCGATCGCCACGAGCCGCACCCGCTTGCCCACCAGTGGCGTCAGACCCGCGGCCACGAACTCCTCCGCCGCGGAGGAGCTGGTGAGCACCACGGCGGTCCCCGCCGCGACCGCGGCCAGCCGCGCGGGCGTCACGACGTCCCCCCGGCCCTCGTCCGCCGCCCCGTCGAGCAGTCGCCTGCCGGCCTGCGCCGGATACGGCACCGTCCGGTAGGCGAGCCCGGTCCGCACGTCCCAGCCCGCCGCGCGCAGGCCGTCGGCGAGGCGGGGCCGGGCCCGGTCGGACTGGGGCAGCCACGCGCGGCCGCCGCGGGGATGCAGGGCGGCGAGTCCGGCGATCAGGCCCTCGGCGGAGCGGTCCTCGGGCGGCAGCCACGGCGCCGCGTCGCAGCCCGCCTCGGTCAGCACCCGTGCCGTGCCCGGTCCGGTGACCGCGATCCGCGCGCCCGCCGGGACATGGCCGTCCCAGCCGACGGCCCTGAGTGCGCGCACGGTGTTGGGGCTCGTCAGCACGAGCCAGCGGGGCCCGTCCGAGCGCACCGGCCCGGCCGCATCACCGTCGGCCCCCGCCCAGTCCGCGAGCAGCGCGCGCAGGGGGCCGTCGTCGTCGGGCAGCGCGAAGTCGGTCAGCGGCAGGAAGCCGACCCGCAGCCGCCGCCCCGCCACCTCGGTGCCGGCGAGACCGGCCTCGAGGTCGCCGGCCTGGGCCGGCTGGCGGGTGAGCAGGACGCGCATCTCAGGCCGGGTCGTCGGGGCGCGGGGCGCCGTCGCCCCGGTCCACCCCGCGCACCGTGCCGGGCAGCAGGTCGGCGCCCTCGGCCACGAACTGCTCGGCCACGTGCACGCCGAGTGCCTCCGCGGCCACGAACAGGGTGTCCTCGAGCCACTCGTCGGCGGCCGCCGGGTCGCCGGCCACGTCGGCCGGCACCGGGTCGAGCTGCACGGACGAGGTCCGGCGCAGCACGCGGGAGCCGTCGAGGGCGGCCACCATCGCGGTCATCTCGATGCGCGGCGCGCCGGCCTCGCCGTCGGTCACGCGGGCCACGGCCCCGATCGGCGCGGCGCAGCCGGCCTCGAGGCGGCGCAGCAGGGCCCGCTCGGCGGTGACCGCCACGTGGGTGTCCCGATCGTCGACCAGCTCGAGGGCGGCGTGCAGCCTCCCGACCGGCGCCTCGGGGTCCAGGAGCGCCCGACCGAGGAAGGACTCGTCCTCGGCCCGGATCTCCACGGCCAGGGCGCCCTGCCCGGGGGCGGGCACCATGACCTCCGGGTCGATCCGCTCGGTGATCACGTGGTCCAGGCCGAGCCGGTCGAGCCCGGCACAGGCCAGGATCACGGCGTCGAGGTCACCGCGGGGCGAACCCGCGGCGGCCGGGGCGTGGTCGTCGTGCTGCTCCAGCCCGGGCACGCGGGCCAGGCGGGTCTGCACGTTGCCGCGGATGTCCACCAGCTCCAGATCCGGGCGCAGCGCCTTGAGCTGGGCCACGCGGCGCGGCGAGCCCGTGCCCACCCGGGCGCCCTCGGGCAGGGTCGCCAGGGTGAGGCCGTCGCGGGCGCACAGGGCGTCCCGCAGGTCGGCCCGGGCCGGCACCGCGGCGATCTCGAGGGTCTCCGGTTGGACGGCCGGCAGGTCCTTGAGCGAGTGCACGGCCGCGTCCACGACGCCGTCGAGCACGGCGGCCCGCAGCGCCGAGGCGAACACGCCGGTGCCGCCCAGCGAGGCCAGCGAGCCGGTGGTGACGTCGCCCTCGGTGCGGATCACCACCAGCTCGTGGGCCAGGCCGGAGCGCTCCGTGAGCGTCTCGGCCACGTGGGTGGTCTGCGTGGTCGCCAGGGCGGAGCCCCGGGTGCCGATGCGCAGGGGGGTCACGGTCTCAGGCCTCCTCGGCGGGGGCCGCGGCGCCCGCCTCGTGCTCGGCCAGCCCGCGCACGGCGGCGTCGACAGCGGACGTCGTCGGCCGCGTCGAGCCGTCCCGCATCACCTTGACGCAGCAGTCCGGCCGGCACACGTCGTACCACGCCGGGAAGCAGCCGACCGCGGCGCGACCCTCGCGCCGGCCCAGCCGCTCCTCCACGATGTCCACGAGCCCGGCCACGAACCGCGGGTCGGTGCCCGGGGTGGGGCTGCGACGGAACCCCACGCCCAGCCCCTCGGCGGTCTCCTTGGCCTCGGTGTCGAGGTCCCAGACCACCTCCATGTGGTCCGAGACGAACCCCAGCGGCACGACGATGAAGCCCGCCACGGCACGCCCCTGCGCGTCCGTCTCGGCGCCCTCGCCCGCGAGGTGCTCCATCGCGTCGTTGATGTCCGGCTCCAGCCACGGCACCGAGGGCGGGCCGGAGCGCGACTGGTACACGAGCGACCACGGCACGTCCGCGGCCTCGGGCACGCCGGCGAGGATCTCGCGGGCCACGTCGAGGTGCTGCGCCGAGTACACGTCCGCACCCTCGTCGCCCGGCTCCGCCCCCGCCTGCGCGCGCAGGTCTGCGGCGAGGCCGCGCGGGCCGGCCGCGGCGGCGTCGGAGGTGGGGATCGAGTGGGTCGCGAAGAGCACGTGGATCCGCGCGTCGTCCCCCAGCTCCGCGCGCAGCGACGCCAGGTCCGCGCGCAGGCCGTCCCGGAACGGCTCGATGAAGCCGGGGTGGTTGAAGTACTGGCGCGTCTTGTCCAGGTCCACCTTCCCGGTCAGGCCGGTCTGCTCCAGGGCCATGCCCATGTCCTCGCGGTACTGGCGGCACGAGGAGTAGCAGGAGTACGCGGAGGTGGTGACCGTCAGGATGCGGCGGTGCCCGTCGGCGTGCATCCGCTCGAGGGTGTCCGGGAAGTAGGGCTCCCAGTTGCGGTTGCCCCAGTACACGGGCAGGTCCAGGCCGCGGGCGGCCAGCTCGGCCTCGATGGCCGCCTTCAGCGCGCGGTTCTGCGCGTTGATGGGGCTGACGCCGCCGTTGGCGCGGTAGTGGGTGGCGACCTCCTCGAGGCGCTCGTCCGGGATGCCGCGCCCGCGCGTGACGTTGCGCAGGAACGGGATCACGTCGTCCTGGCCCTCGGGCCCGCCGAAGGAGGCGAGCAGCAGGGCGTCGTAGTCCTTGGGGGCCATCACGCCGCACAC
This sequence comes from Micrococcus sp. KRD012, assembly GCF_017168555.1. NCBI lineage: Bacteria > Bacillati > Actinomycetota > Actinomycetes > Micrococcales > Micrococcaceae > Micrococcus > Micrococcus sp. KRD012. The sequence continues at coordinate 136,206 of NZ_JABFBB010000007.1, read as the reverse complement.
GTCGTAGTCGACGCCGGCGGCGGCCTTCTCGGGCGTCCGGAGGGCCGGGGCGACGCCGGCGTCCGGGCCGGTGTGGACGGGCGCGTCGGCGCGGGGCTCGGGGGCGGCGGTCATCAGGCCAGCACCTCCGCGATCTCGGCGGTCTCCAGACGGCGTCCGGTGTAGAACGGCACCTCGCTGCGCACGTGCAGGCGGGTCTCGTTGTTGCGCAGGTGGCGCATCATGTCCACCAGGTCCGTCAGCTCGTCCGCCTCGAGGCCCAGCAGCCACTCCCAGTCGTTCAGGCCGAACGCGCTGGTGGTGTTCGCCCATACCTGCGGGAAGTCCTGGCCGAGCTGGCCGTGCTCGCGGAGCATGCGGGCCCGCTCCTTCGGGTCCAGCAGGTACCAATCGTACGAGCGCACGAACGGGTAGAAGCACAGCCACTTCAGGGCCTTGCGGCCCATGGCGAAGGCGGGGACGTGGTCCTTGTTGAACTCGGCCATGCGATCGGCGCCCATGGCCGAGAGCACCATCGTGGTGCCCTCGAGCAGACGGGTGCGGCGCAGCTCGCGGATGGCGGCCTGCAGGTCCTCGGGCACCTGGCCGTACATCCACACCATGACGTCGCCGGCCTCGCGCATGCCCGAGACGTCGTAGACGCCGCGCACGGTCACGCCGGTCTGGGCCACCCGCGCGACGGCCTCGTCGAACTCCTTGGCGGCCTTCTTCGCGTCACGGCCCTCCAGTCCCAGCCAGCCGGGCTCGCCCTGTGGGCGGGCGAACACGGTGTAGGTGGTGAACCAGTCCTTGCCGGCCTCGGCAGGGGTGGTGGTGCTGTCCTTGGTCATGGTCCTCTTCCTTGAGATCCGATTGCGTCAGGGGTGGTCTGGGGGCGAGGTCAGCCCGCGGGCGGCGCGTCGGCGCCGAGGGTGCGGTCCACGCCGGCGACGACGGCGGCCAGCCCGGTGCCGTGCACCCAGCTGCCCACGAGGTCGAGGCCGGGCACGTCCCGTGCCCAGTCGATCAGCGTGTCCGCCTTCGCGCGGTCGGGGCCGGCCTGCGGCGGGATGGAGCGGCGCCAGCGGGTGACGGTGCGGGCGACGACGTCCTCCTCCGCCAGCGGCACCCCGGTGAGAGTCGCCGTGTCCACGAGCGCCTGCGCGAGCAGCTCCTCGTCCGCGCTGCGGTGGCCCAGGGCCTCGGGCCCGCCGCCCTGGCGGCCGTAGGACAGGCGCAGCACGTGGCGGTGGGGATGGCGGGCGACACCGTCCTCCTGCGGACGCGCGACGACCTCGCGCAGCCACGCCCACTTGGCGGTGGCGTGGGTCAGGGCCTTGGCGGCCACGTCCGTCCCGGCGCCGACCAGCACTCCGGTGCCGCGTGGCGCGTCGTCCAGGCCCGCGGCCTCGACGACGAGCGTGGCCAGCGCGATGCCCTCGCCGAGGGCGGGGCCGGCGTCGGGGTCCAGGGCCTCGGCCGAGAGCGGGGCCAGCAGGTCCCAGGCGGTGACGCCGTCCACGGCCAGCACGACGCGGTCCACGTCGAGCCCGCGGACGACCTCGTCGTCCCGGTCCGAGATCTGGGCCCACCAGCCGCCGGTGGCGGGCACGCGGGACAGGGCGGCCACCCGGACACCGCGCAGGACGGTGGCCCCGTCCTCGCGCAGCGCCTCGACGAGCCGGCCGGTGAGGCGGACCATGCCGCCGTCCAGACCGGCCACGAGCGAGCCGGGGGTCCCGGTGGACCGCAGCGCGGCGACGCCCGCGGCCAGCCCGCCGTGCTCCACGGCGGCGGCGAGCAGGCCGGGGGCCACGCGCTCCAGCTCGACGACCGCGGGGTCGGCCGAGTGGACTCCGGCGACGACGGGGGCCACGAGGCGGTCGAGCACCTCGTCGCCGAGGCGGTCGGCCACGACCTGCGCGACGGTCACCGGTTCGCCGGCCGCGAGCGCGGCGGCCCAGCGATCCATGGGGGCCTCGGCGTCCTGCCGGGCGCGCTCCAGGCCGGCCGGCGTGAGGGCGGCGGCGAGGTCCTCGGCGTCGAGGTCGCCGGGGATGCCGACGATGCCGAGACGCGGGGCGCGCACGGGGCCGGCGGGACCGTGCAGCCACGAGCCGAGGGGCTCGGGCGCGACGATCTTCTCGCCCAGCCCGAGCTCCTCCACGAGCGCGCGCACGGCGGCGCCGCGGACGGCGAACGACTCGGCGCCGCCGTCGAGTTCGAGGGTCTGGGTCTCGGGGGCCCCGGTCTCGCCGTGCGAGGGGACGTCGAGGAAGCGCGGGGAGACCGCGCCCCCGAGCACGGAGGTGGCCTCGGCGAGGGTCACGTCCCAGCCCGCCGCGGACAGTCGGTGGGCCGCGACGAGGCCGGCGATGCCGCCGCCGACCACGAGCGCCGTGCCGCTCATGCGCGCTCCTCCCGCTCGGCGGTCTCGACCCCCGGTGCCGGGTCCTGGCCCTCCCGCTCCGGCACGGGCAGGGAGTGGATCAGCTCGACCACGCGGGTCAGCACGGCCGCGTCCGTCTCCGGCGGCACGCCGTGGGCGAGGTTGACGACGTGGCCGGGCGCGACGGCGCCGGAGGCGACAACGTCGCGCACGTGGGCCTCGAGGACCTCCCACGGGGCGGCGAGCAGGGCCGGGTCGATGTTGCCCTGCAGGGGCACGGCGCCGCGTCCGTCGGGGCCGGGGTTCGCGCTGAGCCGGCGGTGCGCCTCGGCGAGCGTGAGGCGGTGGTCCACGCCGACGGCGGTCGCGCCCGCGTCACGCATGTGGTGCAGGAACTCTCCGGTGCCCGTGCCGAAGTGCAGGAGCGGGGCGCCGTCGGGGACGCCGGGCCCGGCGAGGTCGGCGACATGGGCGAGGGCCGCCGTCGAGTGCGGCTGCACGTGCTCGAGGTAGTCGTCCGCCGAGAGCGAACCGGCCCACGAGTCGAACAGCTGCGCGGCGGAGGCGCCGGACTCGAGCTGGGCGCGCAGGAACTGGCCGGACACGGTGGCCGCCCAGCCGGCCAGGGCGGCCCAGGTCTCGGGGTCGGCGTGCATCATGCGTCGCGGGCCGAAGTGGTCGCGGGAGGGACGGCCCTCCACCATGTACGCCGCCAGCGTGAAGGGGGCGCCGGCGAAGCCGATCAGGGGGCGCGGGCCCAGCTCGGCGACGGTGGCCGCGACGGCCTCGCGGATGACGTCCAGGGCGGCGTCCTCGAGGACGGGCAGCGCGGCGACGTCGTCGGCGGTGCGGACGGCCTGGCCGAGCACGGGGCCCACGCCGGGCTGGATCTCCACGTCCACGCCCGCCAGGCGCAGGGGGACCACGATGTCCGAGAAGAAGATCGCCGCGTCGACGTCGTGGCGGCGCACCGGCTGCATCGTGATCTCCCGGACCAGGTCCGGCATGAGGCAGGAGTCGAGCATCCCGATCCCCTCGCGCACCTGGCGGTACTCGGGCAGCGAACGGCCGGCCTGCCGCATGAACCACACGGGGTGGCGGTCGGGGCGCTGGCCGCGCAGCGCGCGGAGGAGCGGGCTGGCCACGGTCGAGCGTGACGGATCCTCGGTGCGCAGCGGGTGCTCGGCGGGCAGTGCCGGGACGGCCGCGGGGGTCTCGGGGGTCTGGGACAGGGCGGACATGCCCCCAGTGTCCCACCGGTCGTGTCGCGGTGGCACATCCGCGTCCTCCGTGAGCGTCGTCACACTGGCCGACGGCACCCGGGTCAGGTCCGCCTTCCCGGACGGGCGGGGCGGTCGGGGCTAGACTTGGCCCGCTGTGACTGTCTTCTCTCTCGTCGCCTCCCACCATGATCTGGACCTGGACACGGTCGCCCGCCTCAGCGCCGGCGCGACCGGGGTCGGGCCCGCCCTGCCCGGCAGCGGTGCGGCGGGCGCCGTCGTGCTGGCCACGTGCAACCGCGTGGAGATCTACGCCGAGGCCGACGGGGCCGGCGTCGAGGCCGCTCGCGCGGGGCTGCTGTCCGCCGTCGCCGCCTCCACCTCCCTGCCCGACGAGGACGTGCACGCCGCGTTCCGCACACTCGACGCCGACGCCACGGCCCGTCACCTCTTCGAGGTCGGCGCCGGACTGGACTCCGCCGTGGTGGGCGAGCGCGAGATCGCCGGTCAGGTCCGACGCGCCCTGACGGCGGCCCAGGAGGCCGGCACCGCCTCGGGTCCGCTCGTCCGCCTCTTCGAGTCCGCCACGCGCACGGCCAAGGACGTCGGCTCCCGCACGGCGCTCGGCGCGGCCGGCCGCTCGGTCGTCTCCGTCGCCCTGGACCTCGCGGAGGAGCTGCGCGGTCTCACCGACGCCGCGGCCCAGCGCGACTTCTGGGCCGGGGCCACCATCCTGCTGATCGGCACGGGCGCCTACGCCGGCACCACGCTCGCGCAGCTGGCGGACCGGGGCGCGACCACCGTCGGCGTGCACTCGGCCTCGGGCCGCGCGGAGCAGTTCGTCGCGGACCGCGGCGGCTGGGCCCTCGCGCTCGGCGGCGAGGCCGTGGCCGGCGCCGTCGCCGAGGCGGACGTGATCATCGGCTCCTCCGGCGGCGAACGCCAGATCAGCCCCGAGCGCCTCCAGGAGCTGCGCAAGGGCGGACGGCGTCCGCTCACGGTGGTCGACCTGGCCCTCTCGCGCGACTTCGACCCGGCGGTCGCGGACCTGCCGGACGTCGATCTCATCACCCTCGAGTCGGTGCGGCTGGCCGCACCCGAGCAGGCCCAGGTCGCCGTCGCGGAGGCCCGCGCGCTCGTGGACGACGCCGTCGAGGAGTACCGCGCCGCGCAGCGTGGCCGCAGTGCCGACGCGGCGATCAAGGCCCTGCGCCGCCACACCCTCGGTGTGCTCGACCGGGAGCTCGAGCGCGTGCGCGCCCGCCACGGCTGCACGGCGGCCGCCGAGGAGGTGGAGTTCGCCCTGCGCCGCATGGTGAACCAGCTCCTGCACGAGCCCAGCGTGCGCGCCAAGCGGCTCGCCGCCGAGGGCCGGCTCGACCGCTATGAGGACGCCCTCGAGGCGGTCTTCGGGATCGAGGCCCCCGGCCGCCCCGCCCCCGCCGTGGGCACGGTCGAGGCGGTCTGTCCCGCGCACGAGGACGAGGGCGGCGCCGCGCGCATCGCGTGAGCCCGCCCCGCGCCAGGAGGACCCCGTGACCGACCACCCCGCCGCCACCGCGCCCGACGAGCCCGGGCGAGGCCGCCGTCTGCCCCGGCAGGAGCGTCGTCGCCAGCTGCTGGACTGCGCCCGCGCGGTCTTCGCCGCGGAGCGGTACGCGGGGGCCTCCATGGAGCAGATCGCCGAGCGGGCCGAGGTCTCCAAGCCGGTCCTCTACCAGCACTTCCCCAGCAAGCACGAGCTCTTCCTCGAGCTGCTGGACGCCGAGGTCGCGAGCCTGCGCGCGCTCCTCGAGGCGGCGATGGACACCCGCCGGGACAATCGCGAACGGGTGCGGGCCACCGTCGCCGCCGTGTTCGAGTACATGGCCTCTCCCGAGCGGACCCACCGCCTGATCTTCGACTCCGGCATCGACGGGGACCCGGAGGTGCGCACGCGCAGCGAGGCCGTGCACCGGCTGCTCTCCTCCGAGGTCGCGCGCACCATCCGCGCGGACACCACCGTGGCCGAGGCCGAGGCCGAGGTGCTCTCCCGCGGACTCGTCGGCTATCTCCTGGGCGCCGCCCGCCACTGGGCGGACCGGCTCGACGCCGACGCCCGCCCCGCCGCCGCCGAGATGGCCCGCACGGTGGACGCGCTCGTCTGGCGCGGCCTCGCCTCGCTGCCCTCCGCGGACGACGCGCCGCGCTGACCCGGCCGTCCGGCCCGTTTCGCCCGCGGGTGAACCTCGGGGGTGCCCGTCCACCCCGCCGAGCGGTCCCGTAGGCTGACGGCGGACCGCACAGGACGCGACGAAGAGAAGAGGTTCCCCATGGAGATCCGCATCGGTGTGCAGCACGTCGGCCGCGAGGTCGTCATCGACAGCGAGCAGTCGGCGGACGAGGTCCGCTCCCTCGTGGACGCCGCCGTCTCCGACGGCACCCCGCTGGTCCTGGCGGACGCCAAGGGCCGCCAGGTGGTCGTCCCCGGCGACCGCATCGGCTTCGTGGAGATCGGCGCGAAGAAGTCGGGCCCGCTCGGGTTCGCCGCCTCCTGACCCGCCCGCACGCCCCGGTGATCCGCCGGGGCGTGCGTCGTCTCGGCCCCCTGCCCAGGAGCACCGCCATGACCCCTCACGCCCTCGGCCTCCGCGGCCCCGCCGACCCGACCCTGCTCGAGCGCCTCGCCGCCCTGCGGACGGAGCTCGAGTTGCCGCCGGCCTTCCCCGCCCCCGTCCTGGCCGAGGCGGAGGCGGCCGCGCGTGAGGTGCACGCGGGCCTGACCGGGAGCCCGGACCACGCGGACCGCACGGCCCTGCCGTTCGTCACCGTGGACCCCGCCGGCTCCACGGACCTGGACCAGGCCCTGCTCCTGACCCCCGCCGACGACGACGGCATCCTGGTCCGCTACGCGATCGCGGACGTGCCCGCCTTCGTGACCCCGGGCGGCGCCGTGGACGGCGAGGCCCGCCGCCGCGGCCAGACCGTCTACCTGCCCGACGGCCGGGTCCCCCTGCACCCGGAGGTGCTGAGCGAGGACGCCGCCTCGCTGCTGCCCGACCGCGAGCGCCCGGCGTTCGTGTGGACGTTCCTGCTGGACGCCGCGGGCGCCGTCGTCGAGACCGGCCTCGAACGTGCCCGCATCCGCTCCCGGGCGCAGCTGACGTACGGGCAGGTGCAGGCCTTCCTCGACGCACAGCCGGGGGCGCAGGCGCCGACGACGCCGCGCCCCGGGGTCACCGACGCGGACCGGGCCGCCGCCGAGGGGTGGCCGGCCGAGGTGCGCGACTCGCTGGCGCTGCTGCCGGAGGTGGGCCGACGGCGGGCCGCGCAGGAGGCCGCCCGCGGCGGCGCCTCCCTGAACCTGCCGGACCAGGAGGTCCGTGTCACCGAGGACGGGGCGCACGAGCTCGTGCACCGGGCGCCGTTGCCGGCGGAGGAGCACAACGCCCAGCTCTCCCTGCTGACCGGCATGGCCGCGGCCGAGCTGATGCTGGCCGCCGGAGTCGGGATCCTGCGTACGATGCCGGCACCGGACGCCGACGCCGTCGCCGCCTTCCGAGAGCGCACGCGCGCCCTGGGCGCCCCGTGGGACGAGGGCCAGGACTACGGCGCCTACCTGCGTTCCCTCGACCCCGCCGACGCGCGGCACCTGGCGGTGCTGCACGCGGCCACCGGGCTGTTCCGCGGCGCCGGGTACACGGCCTTCGACGCGCAGGCCGAGGACCCGGCCCTGCGCACCCCGCCGGACGAACCGGCCCAGGCCGCGCTCGCCGCCCCCTACGCCCACGCCACCGCTCCGCTGCGCCGGCTCGTGGACCGCTTCGTCCTGGCCCTGTGCCACGCCCATGCCATCGGCGCCCCCGCCCCCGCATGGGTCCGCAGCGCCCTGCCCGCGCTGCCCGCCCTCATGGCGGACTCGTCGCGCCGGGCCTCGGCCGCGAGCCGGACGGCGGCGGACCTCGTGGAGGCGGCGGCACTCGAGTCCCGCGTCGGCGCGGAGCTCGAGGGGATCGCGGTGCGCGAGGCGAAGGACGGCACGGAGGTGTGGCTGCTCGACCCGGCCGTGAGCCTGCGGGTGCCGGGCAGCGTCCCGGCGGGCACCCGGGTGCGCGTGCGGATCGAGGGCGTGGACCGCGCCTCGGGTGCGATCACGGCCGCGGGGGTAGACTGGCCGCACAGCTCACGCTGACCCAGGATGACCGGTCGCTCTCTGATCACCCTGACCCGCCGCCCGCGCCCCTGACGCCCGGGACGGCACCATGACCTGCCGGATCCGGCACGGCCCGCCGCGTACGGCGCGCCCGCCCGGTTCCACGGGGCGCCGCCCGTCGGCCGCTCCGCGTGCTTGCCTCGCGATCGGCTTCCGCTTGAACCGCGCGCACGGCGGAGCCGGGCCTTCCGCCCGCCGTGACGACGCCTGACCAGGAACGCGAGTCGCCATGACCCAGAACTCCGAGCACACCCCCGCCTCCGCCGACCTCGACCCGACGGTCGCCGCGATCGCGGAGGACATCGTCACCGAGGACGCCGCCCCCGTGGCCCCCGAGCAGACCTTCGCCGACTTCGGGGTGCACCCCGCGATCGTCGAGGCCCTGGAGGCCAAGGGCATCGTCCACCCCTTCCCCATCCAGGCCATGACCCTGCCGGTCGCCCTCGGCGGCCACGACATCATCGGCCAGGCCAAGACCGGCACCGGCAAGACCCTCGGCTTCGGCATCCCCGCGCTACAGCGCGCCATCGGCCCGGGCGAGCCCGGCTGGGACGGCCTCGAGGCCAAGGGCACCGCGGGCGCCCCGCAGGCCCTGATCGTCGCCCCGACGCGCGAGCTCGCCGTCCAGGTGGCCGGCGACCTCACGGCCGCCGCGGCCCGGCGCCCCCTGCGCATCGCCACCATCTACGGCGGCCGCGCCTACGAGCCGCAGATCGAGGAGCTGCAGCGCGGCGTCGAGATCGTCGTCGGCACCCCCGGCCGCCTCATCGACCTGATGCGCCAGCGCCACCTGCGCCTGGACCTGGTGAACACGGTGGTGCTGGACGAGGCCGACGAGATGCTGGACCTCGGCTTCCTCCCCGACGTCGAGACCCTGCTCGCCGCCGTCCCGGCCGTGCGTCAGACCATGCTGTTCTCGGCCACCATGCCGGGTCCCGTGGTCGCGATGGCGCGCCGCTACATGACGCAGCCGACCCACATCCGCGCGGCGGACCCGGAGGACGAGGGCCTGACGAAGAAGGACATCCGTCAGCTCGTCTACCGCGCCCACCACATGGACAAGGACGAGCTCGTGGCCCGCGCCCTGCAGGCCGAGGGCCGCGGCCGGACCATCATCTTCACGCGCACCAAGCGCACGGCCGCTCGCGTGGCGGACGAGCTGACGGCGCGCGGCTTCGCGGCCGGCGCGCTGCACGGCGACCTCGGCCAGGGCGCCCGCGAGCAGGCGCTGCGCGCGTTCCGCAACGGCAAGGTGGACATCCTCGTGGCCACCGACGTCGCGGCGCGCGGCATCGACGTCGACGACGTCACCCACGTGTTCAACTTCCAGGCGCCGGAGGACGAGAAGACCTACGTGCACCGCGTGGGCCGCACGGGCCGCGCCGGCAACAAGGGCGTGGCGGTGACCCTCGTGGACTGGGAGGACATGCCGCGCTGGTCCCTGATCGACAAGGCGCTCGGCCTCGGCCAGCCCGAGCCGGTGGAGACCTACTCCTCCTCCCCGCACCTGTTCTCCGACCTCGGCATCCCGAAGGGCACGAAGGGCCGTCTGCCGCAGGCCAAGCGCGTGCTCGAGGGCCTCGAGGGCGAGACGCTCGAGGACCTCGGCGGCCCCGAGGCGAAGCAGCGCGACGGCGGCCGCGGACGGGGTCGCGACGGCGGCCGTTCCCGTGACGGCGAGCGCGGCGGCCGAGGCCGAGGCGGGCGCTCCGGCGAGGGCCGTGACCGGGCGCGCGGCGGAGGCCGTGGCGAACGGAACCGGGGCGGCCGCTCCGGCGAGGGCCGTGACGATGCACGCGGCGGAGGCCGCGGCGAGCGCTCGGGCCGCGGGCGTGGTGAGGCACCCGCCGAGCAGCGCGCCGAGGGCCGGGGCCGTGGTCGCGGCGAGGGCCGCGAGCGCACCGCCTCGCGCTCCGAGACCCCCGCGGCCCGGACGTCGGAGCCGGTGGCCGGCGTCGAGCTCACGGAGGCCCGCCGGGCCGAGCGCGCCGAGGCCCGGGCCGAGGCCCGTCGTCGCCGGGGCGGCCGCTCCCGCACGCGGCGCCGCAACGGCGAGGTCGTGGACGGCTGACCCTCCCTTCCGGGCCCCCGGGAGTCTTCTGCACGAATGACCCTTCCGACCGCCGTGCAGGCGGCCGGAAGGGTCATTCGCGCAACGGATCCTCCGCCGTCGCCCGGGCCGTCCGGGCTCAGCCGCGGATGATCGCCGTGCCGGTGCCCTGCCGCTCGATCTCGGCGAGCACCTCCGCGCCCGTGGTGTGCTCGCCGATCGGATTGGGCTTGCCGGTGCCGTGGTAGTCGGACGAGCCGGTGACGAACAGTCCGTGCCGGTCCGCGAATGCGCGCAGCCAGGTGCGCTCCTCCGCCGGGTTGTCCCGGTGCTCGACCTCGACCCCCGCCAGTCCGGCCTCGGCCATCTGCTCGAACACCTCGTCGCCCACCACGCGGCCCCGCATGCGCGCCCGGGGATGCGCGAACACCGGCACCCCGCCGGCGGCCCGGATGAGCGCGACCGCCTCGGCCGGGTCCGGGGCGAAGTGCGGCACGTAGTACTTGGACCGGCCGGCGAGGATCTCCCGGAACGCCGCGGAGCGGTCCGGGACGGCCCCGATCGTCACGAGGGCGTCGGCCAGGTGGGGCCGGCCGATCGTCGCGTTCTCCGCCGCGTGCTCCTGGACCAGCTCCCACGTGATCGGGAAGTCCGCGCCCAGGCGCCGCACCATCTCCTGCGCCCGGATCAGCCGCGCGTCGCGGGCCAGGCCGACCTCCCGCAGCAGGGCGGGGTCCTCGGGGTCGTGCAGGTAGCTGAGCACGTGCACGCTCACGCCGTCGGCGGAGGTGCAGGACATCTCCATGCCGGGCACGAGCGTCAGCCCGGTCTCCCGCGCGGCGTGGGCGGCCTCGGCCCAGCCGGCGGTCGTGTCGTGGTCGGTGAGCGCGAGGCCGTCCAGCCCGGCCCGCGCCGCCGCACGCACCACGTCGGCCGGCGGCTCGGTGCCGTCGGACTCGGTCGAGTGCGTGTGCAGGTCGTAGCGGGCCATGGCGGCCATGGTACCGAGACCCGCGCGCGGCGGCCCCGACCCGCCCGCGCCCACCGGTGCCATGATGGGGGGCATGACCGATGCCGCACAGCACCCCGCCCAGACC
>NZ_JABFBB010000007.1:57247-125179 GCF_017168555.1 Micrococcus sp. KRD012 | reverse complement strand
GACCAGCCCGCCGCCACCCCCGAGGCGGGCGCCGACGGCACCGGCGCGGTGAACCCCCAGCCGCTGGCCGAGCGCGTCGACAACCGCTCGCAGCGCCCCGCCTCGAACGCCTTCCGCGACTTCATGGCCTCCGACTGGGCGCCGTCGTCGGACGCCCTGCCCGACGCCGACGCCTCGGCCCCGTACGCCGCCCGGCGGCGGGCCGCCGTGTCCGCGCGCTTCCCGGGCGAGCGGATCGTGGTGCCGGCCGGCCGCCTCAAGGTCCGCTCGAACGACACCGACTACCGCTTCCGCGCGCACTCCGCGTTCGCCCACCTGACGGGCCTCGGCGTGGACCACGAGCCGGACGCCGTGCTCGTGCTCGAGCCCGCGGACCCGGGCACCGGCGACGACGGCACGGACCACACCGCCACCCTGTACTTCCGTCCCCTGGCCGGCCGGGACACCGAGCAGTTCTACGCGGACTCGCGCTCGGGCGAGTTCTGGATCGGCCCCCGTCCGACCCTGGCCGGCCTGGCCGCCCGCACGGGCCTGCGCACGGCGGGGCTCGAGGAGCTCGAGTCCGCCGTGACCAAGAACGTGGCCGCGGACGGCACCGCGGTGCGGCTGCTGGCCGAGACCGACCAGGACGTGGACGCGCTGCTGGCCGCCGTCCGGACCGAGGCCGGCGTGGACCTGACCGCCGCGGCCGAGGCCGACGCCCAGACCGCCGAGTTCCTCTCCGAGCTGCGCCTGGTGAAGGACGCGTGGGAGGTCGAGCGGATGCGCGCCTCGGTGGCCGCGACCATCGCGGGCTTCGAGGACGTCGTGCGGGCCCTGCCGCGCGCCGTGGGCCACGACCGCGGCGAGCGCGTGGTCGAGGGCGCCTTCTTCGCCCGCGCCCGCCTCGAGGGCAACGACCTGGGCTACGACACGATCGCGGCCTCCGGCAACAACGCCACGATCCTGCACTGGATCCGCAACACGGGCGCCGTGCGCCCGGGTGAGCTGCTGCTGCTCGACGCCGGCGTCGAGGACGACTCCCTCTACACCGCGGACATCACCCGCACCCTGCCCGTGTCCGGCACGTTCACGGACGTGCAGCGCCGCATCTACCAGGCGGTCCTCGACGCCGCGGACGCCGCCTTCGCGATCGTGCGCCCCGGCATCCGGTTCCGCGAGCTCCACGCCGAGGCCATGCGGGTGCTCGTCGACCGCCTCGACGGCTGGGGCCTGCTGCCGGTCTCGGCCGAGGTCGCGCTATCGGACGAGGGCCAGCACCACCGGCGCTGGATGCCCCACGGCACCTCGCACCACCTCGGCCTCGACGTGCACGACTGCGCGCAGGCCAAGCGGGAGCTCTACCTGGACGGCGTGCTCGAGCCGGGCATGGTCTTCACGATCGAGCCGGGTCTGTACTTCAAGGAGGAGGACCTGGCCGTCCCCGAGGAGTACCGCGGCATCGGCGTGCGCATCGAGGACGACATCCTCGTGACCGAGGACGGGGCCGAGAACCTCTCCGCGGTCCTCCCCCGCACCCCGGACGAGATCGAGGCCTGGATGGCGCGGCTCCAGGCGTGATCCGGCGCGGAGGGCGCCCCTAGGGTTCGGACCATGGGTATCGACCTGACCACCGAGCTCACCGCCCTCCGCGACCGCCTCCTCTCCGCCGAGGCGGAGCACGCCGACCTCATCTCCCGCGCCCGGGAGCGCCACCGGGCCTCGGCCCGGAACCTCGTGCACTACGTCGCCCTGCGCGGCACCGACCTGCGGCCCCTGCAGGAGGCGCTGAGCGACGCCGGACTGTCCTCTCTGGGCCGCATGGAGGCCGGCGTGCTGGGCCACGTGGACGCCGTGCTGGCCGCCGCCCGCGCACTCGACGGCGACCCCGCCCCCGCGCCCGAGGACGACGCCCTGACCTCCGCCGAGGGCCGCGCCATCCTCGCCCGCAACGCGGCGAGCCTGCTCGGTCCGGCCCGCGGCGACCGGGACGCGCGCATCATGGTGACCATGCCCTCCGAGGCCGCCACGGACCCGGAGCTCGTGGCCCGGATCGCCGAGGCCGGCATGGACCTGGCGCGCGTGAACTGCGCCCATGACGACGAGCAGGCGTGGGCCGCCATGATCGCGGCGGTCCGCCGGTGCGCCGGTGCGGGCCGGCCCGCGCCCCTGGTCGCGATGGACCTGGCCGGGCCGAAGGTGCGCACGGGCCCCATCGAGCCGGGCCCGCGCGTCGTGAAGGTGAAGCCCGCCCGGGACCCCTCCGGGATCGTCACCGAGCCCTCCCGCGTGTGGCTCGCCGCCGGGCCCCACGACGCCGTGGCCACAGCGGACCGGCCGGACGGCGCCGTCGTCGTGCCGCTCGCGGACCCGGAGGGGACGACCCTGGCGGTCCTGCAGCGCGGCGACGAGATCGAGCTGACCGACGCGCGTGGCGCTCACCGCAGGCTCGAGGTCGAGCAGGTGGACGGCGAGGGCGTGCTCGTGCAGGCGGACAAGACGGTCTACTGGGCGACGGGCACGGCGCTGACGACGCCGCACGGGCCGCTCGAGGTCGGGCCGCTGCCCCCGCTCGAGCAGTCCATGCGCGTGCACGAGGGCGAGGAGATCGTGCTGGCCCGCTCGCTCGAGCCGGTCCCCGCGGTCGACACGCCGCCCTACCGGATCGGCCTCACCCTGGCGCAGGCGTTCGCGGACGCGGCGGTCGGCGACCGGGTCTCCCTCGACGACGGACGGATCGGCGCGCGGATCACGGCGGTGTCCGACGACGAGATCACCCTCGAGGTGACCCAGGCCGGCCCGCGCGGGGCGAAGCTCAAGGCGGAGAAGGGCGTGAACTTCCCGGACACGCACCTGGCCATCCCGGCCCTCACGGACGAGGACCTCGCCCACATCCCGTTCGCGGCCCGCCACGCGGACATGGTGAACATGTCCTTCGTCCGCTCGGCCGAGGACGTGGCCCAGCTGATCGATGCGCTCGAGGCCGAGGACGCGCCGGACGTGGACATCACGCTGAAGATCGAGACGGTGGAGGCCTTCCGTCAGCTGCCGCGGATGCTGCTCGAGGCGATGCGCTGGCGGGACGTCGGGGTGATGATCGCCCGCGGCGACCTGGCGGTGGAGGCCGGCTTCGAACGCATGGCCGAGCTGCAGGAGGAGATCCTGTGGCTGTGCGAGGCCGCGCACGTGCCCGCGATCTGGGCCACCCAGGTCCTCGAGTCCCTCGCCAAGACCGGCCTGCCCTCACGGGCGGAGATCACGGACGCCGCGATGGCGCAGCGGGCCGAGGCCGCGATGCTGAACAAGGGCCCGTACATCGACCGCGCCGTCACCGTCCTCGGCGACATCCTGGGCCGGATGCACGGTCATGCGAGCAAGAAGCGCGACATGCTCCGGCGACTCGAGTCCTGGTCCCTCTGACGGGGCTCAGCCGCGCGGTTCGTCCTGGGGCCGGGGCGGGTGGCCGCCGCGCGCCTCGATGAGCTTGGCGACCTCCTCCGGGGGCAGGGTCACGCCGTAGGAGCGGTCCAGGCCGGTGGGCGCGGTGTCCGCCTCCGGAGTGGGCCGGGCCGACGCCTTGGCTCCGCCGGGGGCCGGCGCCGCGTGGGACCCGCCCGACGACGGCGCGGCGGCCGGGGTGGCCTGCACGGACCCGCCCCCGGCCTCCTCCGCGGCGGGGGCGGGCGCCGGCTGCGGGGCCGGCTGCGGCGTCGGGGCCGCGGCACCGCCCAGGCCCAGCTCCTGGCGGGCGCGGGCGGCGTGGTCGAACGCGACCACGAGGTCGAAGGCCGTCGGCACGACGGCCTGCGAGGACGCGAAGCCGTGCTGGCCCCGACGCATCGCGAAGCCGATCACGCCGAAGATCAGCCACACCGCCAGGCCCAGCAGCATGGAGGTGAGGATCTGCCCCGGGCCGGCCTCGGGGGCCAGCAGGTAGAGGAACATGCCGATCAGTCCGCCGAAGAACACGCCGCGCACACCCGCGGACAACGCCACCTGGGCGTAGTTCAGCCGGCCGCGCACCCGCTCCACGACCCGCAGGTCCTTGCCCACGATCGACACGGCGCTCACGGGGAAGTCCGTGGCGGCGAGGCGGTCCACCTGCTCGCGCGCCTGCGCGTAGGTGGCGTAGGTGGCCAGCAGCTCTCCGCGGGGCAGGCCCTGCTCGGCGCCGGGCTGAGGGTTGGACATCATGAACGACATGGACCCATTGTGCCCGGCCCGGCGCCCGGGCGGGCGGCGGTCCGCCGTACGCGGACACGGAGCCGCGGTCCGGCACGCCGTAGGCTGGGTCGGTGAGCTCCCCCAAGATCTTCGTGGCCCGCCTGCTGGGCCTGGACGTCTTCGACCCCCTCGGCGACCGCCTGGGACGGCTGCGCGACGTCGTCGTGCTGGACCGCGGCCCCGCCGCAGCCCCGTTCGCCACCGGCCTCGTGATCGAGGTCCCCGGCAAGAAGCGCGTCTTCGTCCCGATGACGCGGGTGACGTCCATGGACTCGGGCCGGATCATCACGACCGGGCTGATCAACCTGCGCCGGTTCTCCCGCCGTGGCGCCGAGCAGATGGTGGCCGCCGACCTCTTCGACCGGAAGGTGCGCCTCTCCGACGGGTCGGGCGAGGCCTTCCTGGAGGACATCGGGCTGGAGCAGCAGCGCAACGGCGACTGGCTGGTCTCGGACCTGTACGTGCGCCGCATCGTCGGCCGCGGCCCCTTCGGCCGCGCCCAGCGGGGCGAGCACCTCCTGCTGAACTGGGACGAGGCCCGCTGGACGGCGCAGGCCGACCCGCAGGGGGCCACGAGCTTCCTCGCCGCGCACGAGGACCTCAAGCCCGCCGACCTGGCGGACATGCTCCACGACATGTCGGAGAAGCGCCGCGTCGAGGTCGCCAGGGAGCTGCAGAACGAACGCCTCGCGGACGTGCTCCAGGAGCTGCCCGACGACGACCAGGTGCAGATCCTCTCCCAGCTGGACATCGACCGCGCCGCCGACGTCCTGGAGGAGATGGACCCGGACGACGCGGCGGACCTGCTCCACGAGCTGCCCGACTCCCAGCAGGAGCTGCTGCTCGAACGCATGGAGCCGGAGGACGCCGAGGACGTCCGGCGCCTGCTCGAGTACGAGGAGGGCACGGCGGGCTCGCTCATGACCCCCGTGCCGGTCATCCTCCCCCCGGAGGCCACCGTGGCCGAGGCCATGGCGACCATCCGACAGCAGGAGATCTCCCCCGCGTTGGCCTCGCTCGTGATCGTGGCCCGGCCGCCGTTGGAGACGCCGACGGGCCGGTTCCTCGGCGTCGTCCACTTCCAGCGCCTGCTGCGGTACCCGCCGCCGGAGGCGATCGGCAACATCATGGACAAGGATCTCGAGGCCGTCTCGGACCTCGCCCCCATCGCCCACGTGACCCGCGAGCTCGCGACCTACAACCTCACGTGCATCCCCGTGGTGAACGAGCAGGACCGCGTCGTCGGGGCCGTGAGCGTGGACGACCTGCTCGACCACATCCTGCCCGACGACTGGCGGGCCATGGACCTCGACGACGCCGAGACCCGCCCCGCAACCTGACCCCGCGGCCCGCCGCCGCACGACACCGGAGGTGTGAGCATGACCCAGACCGCGCGAGACCTGCGCCCGGGCCGCGGCACCGGCCTGGACACCCCGCTGAGCGCCAGCGGGCGCCGCGTGCCCCGGCTGGCCCCGAACCCGGACGCCTTCGGCGAGGCCACCGAGGGCATCGCCCGCTTCATGGGCACCCCGCAGTTCCTCGTCTGGATGACGCTGTTCTGCGCCGCCTGGCTGGGCTGGAACACGTTCGGCCCGATGGCGTGGCGGTTCGACTCCGCCGAGCTCGGCTTCACCGCGCTCACGCTCATGCTCTCCCTCCAGGCGTCCTACGCCGCACCCCTGCTCCTGCTGGCGCAGAACCGCCAGGACGACCGGGACAGGGTCGCGCTGCGCGAGGACCGTGACCGCGCCGAGCGCAACCTCGCCGACACCGAGTTCCTCACCCGCGAGATCGCCGGTCTGCGGCTGGCCGTCCAGGAGGTCGCCACGCGCGACTTCGTGCGCGGCGAGCTGCGCGGCGTCCAGGACGACCTCAGGGACGACCTCCGCGAGGCGCTGCGCGCCGAGCTGCGGGAGGAGATCCGGGAGGAGATCCGGGAGGAGCTGCGCGCCGGCCTCCCGGGCGCCGAGGCCCAGCCCCGCAAGAACAAGAAGACCAAGGGCCGCGGCCGGGATGCGCGGCGCGGCGACGCCGGCGCCGAGCCCACGACCACCACGCTCGCCACCCTCGCGGCGCAGGAGGCCCAGGAGGCCCGCGAGGCCGGGGGGTCCGGTCCGGTGACCGGCCCCGCCGGCGGTGCGGGCCCGGTGGACGGGGGCGGCCGATGAGCGCCCTGGGCCTGCCCGTGCCCGAGGTCCGCACCGACCTCGAGCGCCGGGTGCTGGAGCGGCTCGCCACGGTCCAGGACCCCGAGATCCGCCGCCCGATCACCGACCTCGGCATGGTGGAGTCGGTCGTGGAGACCGCCCCGGGCGTCGTCGAGGTCGCGGTGCTGCTCACGATCGCCGCGTGCCCCCTGCGCGGGACGATCCAGACGGACGTGGCCGCCGCCGTCGCCGACGTACCCGGCTGCGGGTCCGTGGACGTCCGCGTCGGGGTGATGGAGCCCGAGCGCCGCCTGGCGCTGCAGGACGCCCTGCGCGCGGCCCGGCCGACGAACCCGTTCGGGAAGGACACGCTCACGCGCGTCCTCGCGGTGGCCTCGGGCAAGGGCGGCGTGGGCAAGTCCTCGGTCACGGCCAACCTCGCGGTCGCGCTCGCCGCGCGCGGACTCGCCGTCGGCCTGATCGACGCGGACGTGCACGGCTACTCCATCCCCGGGCTCCTGGGCGTGACCGGCACCCCGACGAAGCTGGACCGGATGATCCTGCCCCCCGTGGTGCGGGACGTGAAGGTCATCTCGATCGGCATGTTCCTCGACGCGGACCGGCCGGTGGCCTGGCGCGGGCCGATGCTGCACCGCGCGCTCGAACAGTTCGTCACGGACGTGCACTGGGGCGACCTGGACGTCCTGCTCGTGGACCTGCCCCCGGGCACCGGGGACATCGCGATCTCGACGGCGCAGCTGCTGCCCGCCTCGGAGCTGCTCGTGGTGACCACGCCGCAGCACGCCGCCGCGCAGGTGGCCGCGCGCGCCGGTCAGCTGGCGGAGCAGACGGGCCAGACCGTGGCCGGCGTCGTGGAGAACATGGGGCCGATGACCCTGCCGGACGGCACCGTCCTGGATGTGTTCGGAACCGGCGGTGGCGCCGAGGTGGCGGAGCGGCTGTCCGGGGTGCTGGGCACCCAGGTGCCGCTGCTGGGCACCGTTCCCCTGGACCCGGCGCTGCGGGCGGGCGGCGACGCCGGCGACCCCGTGGTGGTGTCCGCGCCGGAGAGCCCCGCGGGCCGGGCGCTGGCGGAGATCGCGCAGCGGCTGGCCGTGCGGCCGCGCGGGCTGGCCGGGCGGCCGCTGCCGTTCACCCCGCGCTGACCTCGGGTGCCGGCGCCCCGGCCGGGGCACCCGACGCGCGCGACGGCGTCAGGTCGCGTCGACGTCGAAGGGGGCGGGTGCCAGCCCGAGCAGCTCGAGGGGGTCCGGTGCGGTCTCCACGGCGGCAGGACGC
Source organism: Micrococcus sp. KRD012 (assembly GCF_017168555.1). NCBI lineage: Bacteria > Bacillati > Actinomycetota > Actinomycetes > Micrococcales > Micrococcaceae > Micrococcus > Micrococcus sp. KRD012. The sequence goes on along the minus strand of NZ_JABFBB010000007.1, from coordinate 117,530 downwards.
TCCTCGGCGAGGGCCTCGGCGCGGCCGGAGGCCATCAGGGCTGCGGCGGCGCCGCCCACGGCGGCCGCCCCGGCGGCGGGCGCGGTCGACCGGGTCTGTGCGGCGGCACCGGACTCCGCGGCGGCGGTGCTGCCGGCCCCGGCGGGGCGGCGGAAGAGCGTGCGCGGATCCATGTCCGCCAGGTCCTGGCGGGTGAGGCCGCCGTGCACGTCCTCGGCGCTGACGCCCGTCGCCTGCGCCGCCCGGGACGCGGGCGTGGACGAGCCGCCGGCAGGCTCGCGGAGCGCGTCGCGGATGATGCGGCGCGGGTCGTACTGGCGGGGGTCGTACTTGCGCCAGTCCACCTCGTCGAAGTCCGTGCCGGTCTCCTCCTTGAACTGCGCCTTGGCACCCTCGGCCTTGTCGCGCATGACGCGCAGCCAGTCGGTGAAGGCGCGCGTGTACTCGGGGAGCTTCTCCGGCCCGAGGATGACGATCGCGAGCACCGCCAAGATGATGAACTCGCCGCCGTTGATACCAAACACCCTCCCAACTCTACTAGAGCGGCACCGCCCCACAGCCCGGAGCCGCAGGGGCGGGGCGGCTCAGCCGCGGGGGCGCGGCACGGCGTCCGCGATGCGTTCGAGGCCTCGCTCGAGGCGTTCCTCGACGGCGTCGCCGCCGCCCAGCTCGAGCACCCGTGCCCGCTCGGAGACCAGCAGGTGGGTGAGGACCGCGTCCGCGCGCTCGTCCGGCAGGGTGGCCTCCACGCGGTAGGCGGCCTGGGGCGTGGTCAGCTCGGCCGTCCAGCCGTCCTGCTCCCCCGCCGGGACGATCCGGTAGACGCCGCCGCCGGCCAGCCGACGCTCCTGTGCCCCCGTGCTCAGGGGCGCGGTCGAGGCACAGCCCTCCGGGGTGGCTCCCTCGATCCGGGGTCGGCACTCGCGGACGGTCACGGTCGGCTCGTCCCGGCCCCAGCCGACGACGACCTCCACGTCCTCGGCCGTCTGGGTGGTGTCCACGGTGAGCGGCTCCAGTCCGGCCCCCACGAGGGAGGGCACCGTCCAGCCCTGACCCCGCAGCTCCGCGACGGTGCCGCGCCGGTCCGTCGACGCGGTCCCGGCCGCCGGCAGGGCGACGGTGTCCGTCGGGGTCGGGGCCGTGCGCACGGCCGCGGTGCGGGGCGCGCCGGCCACCCAGACCGCGGTGAACAGCCCGCCGAGCAGGACGACGAAGGTGAGCAGCCCCACCACAAGGCGGCCGGAGACGCCGCGGGCGCGCAGCACCGGGGCGACGACGGCGCCGGCCGGACGCTGGTGCACCGTGCGGGCGGCGTCGAGCACGCGGGCCCGGGCCTGGACGGTGGCGCGGCACTCGGGGCAGCGGTCCAGGTGGCGGGCGATGCGCGCCCGGGACGCGGCGGGGAGGGAGCCCTCGAGGTAGGCGTCCATGTGGCGCTGGGTGTGTCGACGTCCCATGCGGCCACCTCCTCGGTCCTCGCGTCCTCGGTCCGGCGAACGGCCTCCCGCACGGCGGGAGCCGGTTCGTGCCGTGTCCCATCATCGGCCCGCCTCCTGGGAGAACACTGGGTCGCGGCCGCGTGCCGGCCCGTACACTGGCCCGCGTCGCCCGTGCCGCGGGCGAGGTCCCGCCGTCGTCGTCCCGGAGTCAGCCATGAGCGCCCTGCAGCCCCAGCCCACCGACAAGCACGCGTCCTGGGCCTGGTCGGAGAGCCGGGCCACCGAGGACGACGTCGTCCTGCGCGCCCGCGAGCGCGCCGCCGAGCTGGACGTGCCGCCGGTGAGCGAGGGGACGGCGGCCCTGTTGACGGTGCTGGCGGCCACACGGGCCCCCGCGGCGGTCGTGGAGGTGGGCACGGGCGCCGGCGTCTCGGGGCTCGCCCTGATGCGCGGTCTGCCCGAGCGCACGGTCCTCACCACCGTGGACCCGGACGCGGAGGCCCAGCGTGCGGCCCGCGAGGCGTTCTCGGAGGCCCGCCTGCCCACGAGCCGCACCCGCATGATCACGGGGCGCTCCCGGCTCGTCCTCCCCCGGCTCACGAGCGGCGCCTATGAGATGGTCCTGGTGGACGGGGACCCGGCCGCGCGTCAGTTCGACGTCGAGCAGGCCGCGCGCATGCTCGCCCCCGGCGGCGTGCTCGTCGTGGTGGACGCCCTCGACGGGGACCGCGTTCCCCGGCCCGCCGTGCGCGACGAGTCCACCGTGTCCGCCCGGGCGGTGGACCGCCTCATCCGGGAGGACGAGCACTGGCTGTCCGCCGTCGTCCCCTCCGGCACGGGCGTGCTGATCGCGGTGCGCCGCTGATCCGCGGCGTCGCCGGGGACGCGGACGCCCCGCGCACCGCGACGGTGCGCGGGGCGTCCGCGTCGAAGGGGTCCCGGGCTCAGGCCTGGATGACGCCCTCGAGGCACTCCTTGAGCTCGCGGGCCTCGTCCGCGTTGATCTCCAGCACGAGACGGCCGCCGCCGTCGATCGGCACGCGCATGATCAGGCTGCGCCCCTCCTTGGTCACTTCCATGGGACCGTCCCCGGTGCGGGGCTTCATGGCGGCCATTGCGACTTCCCTTCTGGATGATGTTCCCGTCACGGCGTCCGGTGACCGCGGGAGCGGGCACTGTCCGGACGCCTCCGGCGCCCCCGCACGCGGGCGTGCGCGAGGCCGGTCACATCACCATTATCGCGGATTCCGCGTGCTCGCGCCAAACGATGGCCCGCACCGAGCCCGGCCCGCGACTCAGGCGTACCCCGCCGGATCGCCCCGGGAGGGGTCGGCGGCCTCGAGCTCGGCCACCCGGGCCCGCAGCGCGGTCGCCTCGTCCTCGCGTTCCGCGAGGGCGTCCCGCAGCCGCAGCAGGACGGCGTCCACCTGGTCCCGCTGGTAGCCGGGCACCGCGACGGCCAGCGGCAGCAGGTCCACATCCGCCGCGCGCGGCCGCTCCGGCAGCAGCACGGGGTGCCCGGGCATCCGTCCGGCCGGGTCGTCGGCCCGGAGCGTGAGCCGGCCCGCGAGGGCGGCGGCCAGGGCCGCCAGCACGACGACGAGCACGGCCACGAGGACGATCCACTGCGGCCCGCTCACGCGTCGGCCCTCCCCGCCGAGCGGAGCACGCACGCGACGGCCTCCTCCGCCGTGTCCACGAGCTGGACGAGCTCCGGGTCCTCGGGCGAGATCATGCCGCGCTCCACGAGCGTGCCGCGGATCCAGTCCACGAGCGGGCCCCAGAAGCCGCGGTCCACGAGGACCACGGGGAAGCGGGTGACGGTGCCGGTCTGCACGAGGGTGAGGGCCTCGAAGAGCTCGTCCAGGGTGCCGAGGCCGCCGGGCAGCACGATGAACCCCTGCGCGTACTTGAGGAACATGACCTTGCGGACGAAGAAGTAGCGGAAGTCCACGCCCACGTGCACCCAGGGGTTCAGACCGGTCTCGAACGGCAGGTCGATCCCCAGGCCCACGGACTCTCCACCGGCCTCGTGGGCGCCCCGGTTGGCGGCCGCCATGGCGCCGGGCCCCCCGCCGGTGATGACCGTGTACCCGGCCCGGGCCAGGCGGGTCCCGACCTCGTGGGCCAGGACGTACTCGGCGCTGCCCTCGGGCGTGCGCGCCGAGCCGAACACGGAGACCGCGGGACCCAGCCCCGCCAGGGTGCCGAAGCCCTCGACGAACTCGGCCTGGATGCGCAGGACACGCCAGGCCTCGGACGTCGTCGAGGCGACGTCGGCGGCGGGGCGTGCGGCGTCGCCGGGCCGCCGGCCGTCGAGGAGGAGCTGGTCGAACGTGGGGGTGCGCGCCGCCTCCCCGCGCAGGACCTGCCCGCCGCGGCGGACGCGCTGGGGCTTGGCGGCGACGTCGCCGCCCGAGGGGTGCTCATGTGGGGCCATGGCGCCAGCCTAACGAGCCGGCGGGCCGCCGGGGCCGGCGTCGCACGGCGCACCGCGCCGGGTGTGGCGTGCGCTATATTCCACTGGCATGACGCAGATCACGCCTGAGCAGCCCCACGGCGCCCACCTCCCCGACGAGGCCGGTGTGCGGCGCCGTCGCGGTGCCGCGGGCGATGACCTGATCGTCCTCGAGGGCGTCAACAAGCACTTCGGCGACTTCCACGCCCTCCGACAGATCGACCTGCGGATCCCGCGCGGCCAGGTGGCGATCGTCCTCGGCCCGTCCGGCTCCGGCAAGTCGACGCTGTGCCGCACGATCAACCGGCTCGAGACCATCGACGACGACGGCGGCCGCATCCTGGTCGACGGGCGGCCGCTCCCCACCGAGGGCAGACAGCTCGCCCAGCTGCGCGCCGAGATCGGCATGGTCTTCCAGTCCTTCAACCTCTTCGCGCACAAGTCGATCCTGGAGAACGTGACCCTCGGGCCCATCAAGGTGAAGGGCAAGCGCCGGGCGGAGGCCGAGCGGCACGCCATGGAGCTGCTCGAGCGCGTGGGCGTGGCCCAGCAGGCGAGGAAGATGCCGGCCCAGCTCTCCGGCGGGCAGCAGCAGCGCGTGGCCATCGCCCGTGCCCTGGCGATGGAGCCGAAGGCCCTGCTCTTCGACGAGCCGACCTCCGCCCTCGACCCCGAGATGGTGCAGGAGGTCCTCGACGTCATGGTCCAGCTCGCCGAGGGCGGCATGACCATGGTCGTGGTCACCCATGAGATGGGCTTCGCCCGCAAGGCCGGGGACCGCGTGGTCTTCATGGCCGACGGCGCCATCCTCGAGGACACCGACCCCGACACCTTCTTCACGAACCCCCGACACGAGCGCGCCCAGGACTTCCTGGGCAAGATCCTCGCGCACTGACCCCGTCCCCCATCGCACCCCACCGCACCGAACCAGAGGAGAGCACCATGCTCCGCACGAAGCTCCTGACCCTGTCCGCCGTCACCGCCGCGGCCGCGCTGTCCCTCACCGCCTGCGCGCCGTCGTCCTCGCAGGGCGGCGGTGGCGACGCCGCCGGCTCGTCCTCGGCCGGCGAGTCGACGTCGTCCGGCTCCGGCGAGAGCCTGCGCATCGGCATCAAGTTCGACCAGCCGGGCCTGGGCTACCGCGAGGGCTCGGCCCAGCCCACCGGCTTCGACACGGACGTGGCCCGCTACGTGGCGGACAAGCTCGGCGTGGCCGAGCAGGACATCGAGTGGGTCCAGACCCCGTCCGCGAACCGGGAGAACGCCCTGGAGAACGGCGAGGTCGACATGATCTTCGCGACGTACTCCATCACGGACGCCCGCAAGGAGCGCGTCGCCTTCGCGGGCCCGTACTTCGTGGCCGGCCAGGACCTGCTGGTCCGCGCGGACGACACCGCGATCACCGGCCCCGAGTCCCTCGACGGGAAGAACCTCTGCTCCGTCACCGGCTCCACCTCGGCCCAGAAGATCAAGGACCAGTTCGCCTCCGGCGTGAACCTGGTGGAGCAGGGCGGCTACGCCGAATGCGTGACCTACCTCGAGTCCGGCCAGGTGGACGCCGTGACCACGGACGACATCATCCTCGCGGGCCTGGCCGCCGCCGACGCCAACAAGGGCAAGTTCAAGGTCGTCGGCAACACCTTCACCACGGAGCGCTACGGCGTCGGCCTGCCGAAGGACTCGGAGCGCTGCGAGGACATCAACGAGGCCATCAAGGAGATGAAGGACTCCGGCGAGTGGAAGAAGGCCCTCGAGTCCAACACCGAGGGCACGGGCTACGCCTACGACGAGACGCTGAACTCCGGCGAGGACGCCGAGTTCGAGCCCTGCGCCTGACGGCCTCCTGCGCCGGGTGGGCCGAGGACGTGACCTGAACCGTCACCCTCGGCCCGCCCGGCGGCTCCCCTGCCCGTCAGCCCTGTCCCGACCCTCGGAGAAGACATGGAATCGATCTCCTCGCTCCTCGCGGACTACGGCGCGGACATCCCGCTCGCGTTCTGGACGAACATCAGGCTCGCGTTCCTCGCGACCCTCGGCTCGTTCGCCCTCGGCGTGGTGCTCGCCCTGTTCCGCATCTCGCCCGTCCCCTCGCTGCGCGCCCTCGGCACCGGCTACGTCAACGTGGTCCGCAACACCCCGCTGACGATCATCATGCTGCTCGGCGTGCTCGCCGTCTGGGGGCAGCTGAAGGTCAGCTTCTCGTCCGACTTCACGCTGAACTTCTTCATCTACGCCGTGATCGCGCTCTCGCTCTACCACGCGGCGTTCATGTGCGAGGCGATCCGCTCCGGCGTCAACACCGTCCCGCTCGGGCAGGCCGAGGCCGCCCGCTCCATCGGCCTGGGCTTCCTGCCCGCGGCCCGCCACGTGATCCTGCCCCAGGCGCTGCGCGGGGCCATCACCCCGCTGGGCAACACCGTGATCGCGCTGACCAAGAACACCACCGTCGCCGCCGCGGCGTCGGTGGCGGAGGCCTCGGGCCTGATGAAGCGCATGATCGAGTTCAGCCCGGACGTGATGGTGGCGATCTTCCTGACCTTCGCGATCGGCTTCTGCCTGATCGTCATCCCCATCGGCCTGCTGACCACGTGGGCCTCGAAGAAATGGGCGGTGGCCCGATGAGCGCCCAGGCCTCCGTCCTCTTCGACGCCCCGGGTCCGATCGCCCGCCGGCGGATCCTCCTCGCCAACCTCGTCGCCCTCGCCGCGGTGCTGGCCGTGGCGGTGCTCGTCCTGATCCAGATGAACGCCACCGGCCAGCTCTCCGGCCGCCGCTGGCTGGCCGCCGTCGACGGCGACGCGTGGCGGAACTACTACCTGCCGGGCCTGCAGTTCACCCTGCAGTCCGCGGGCATCGCCGTGGTCACCTCCGTGGTGTTCGGCCTGGTGTTCGGCTTCCTGCGTCTGGCCCCGTTCGGCCCGGTGCGCTGGCTGGCCGCCGTCGTCGTGGAGTTCTTCCGGGCCGTGCCGGTGCTCGTGATGATGGTGTTCTTCTACCAGCTGTTCGCACAGGTCGCGCGCACCGGGGCGATCCAGCCCCAGGACGGCCCGTACTACGCGGTGATCGCGGCACTGACCCTGTACAACGGGTCCGTGATCGCGGAGCTGGTGCGCTCCGGGGTGCGCTCGCTGCCGCGCGGCCAGCGCGAGGCGGCCGCGGCGGTGGGCATGACGAGCATGCAGTCCCTGCGGCTCGTGGAGGTGCCCCAGGCCCTCATCGCCATGCTGCCCTCGCTGCTGAGCCAGTTCGTGGTGATCCTCAAGGACTCGGCGCTGGGCTACCTCATCGGCTTCTTCGAACTCCTGCAGTACGCCCGCCAGCTCGGCTCCGGCAACGGCAACATCCTGCAGTCCCTCGTGGTGGCCGCGGTGATCTTCATCGTCATCAACTTCCTCCTCACCTGGGCGGCCACCCGGCTCTCGCGCCGGCTGTCGTCGCGGACGGCCGGCGACGCCAGCACCCCCACGACCCCGCTCGTCGGGGCGTCCACGGCCACGGCGGCCTGACCCGGCGGAGCCGCGGCAGGCCCGCGGGTCCGGCGGGTGGCGGCGGCCGACGTCGTTGGGTCAGCCGGCCAGCCAGGCCGCGAGCGCCGCGAGGCACGCGTGGACCGCCTCGCGGGGCACGTGCTCGTCGTCCGTGTGGGCCAGGAGGGCGTCGCCGGGGCCGAAGTTGACCGCGGGCACGCCCAGCTGGGAGAACCGCGCCACGTCCGTCCACCCGTACTTGGGCTGGGGCTCTCCCCCGACGGCGGCGACGAACGCGGCGGCGGCCGGCCGGTCCAGACCGGGGCGGGCGGCGGGCGAGGCGTCGTCGATCCGCACCTGGGCGTCCCAGTCCACACCGGCCCCCTCCAGCACCGCGCGGACGTGCGCGTGGGCCTGGTCGAGGGTCTTGTCCGGAGCGAACCGGTAGTTCAGGTCCACGGACGCCTCGTCCGGGATGACGTTGCCCGCGACGCCGCCGGCCACGCGGATCGCGTGCAGCCCCTCGCGGTACTCCAGGCCCTCCACCGTGACCGTGGCCGGCTCGTACGCCGCCAGGGCGGTGAGCACGGGGGCCAGCTTGTGGATCGCGTTGTCGCCGCGCCACGCACGGCCCGAGTGCGCCGCGACACCGGAGAAGGTGACGCGGTACCGGCACGTGCCGTTGCAGCCGCCCTCCACGACGCCGTCGGTCGGCTCGAGCAGCACCGCGAAGTCGCCCTCCAGCAGCTCGGGGGCCTGGCGGGCCACGCGGGCGAGGCCCGAGAGGTCCGAGGAGACCTCCTCGTGGTCGTAGAACACCCACGTGACGTCGTGCACGGGGGTCGGGCCGTCCGCGCGGCCGAAGCGGCCGGCCAGGGCCAGCTGCACGGCGACGCCGGACTTCATGTCCACGGCCCCGCGGCCGTACAGCACGTCCCCGTCCCACGCCGAGGGCACGGTCCCGCGCGAGCCCGGCACGGTGGGCAGGGGCACCGTGTCCAGGTGCCCGGCCAGGATCACGCGGGTCGACCGCCCCAGAGCGGTGCGGGCGACGACGGCGTCGCCGAACCGCCGCACCTCGAGGCCGCCGAGGGCGCGCAGGGCCTGCTCGACGGCGTCGGCCAGCGGCCCCTCCTCCCCCGAGACGGAGCGCACGTCCAGCAGGGTGGCGGTGAGCGCCGCGACGTCGAGGTCCGGATCGGCGAGGTCGGGCAGGGACACGGGGGTGAGACTCATGTGTCCAGTCTACGGACGCGCCTCCCGTCGCCCCGCAGCGTGCCACCGCCACTCAGTAGGCTGAGGCGCATGACCCAGACCGCCGCACAGCAGCCCTCCTCCCGTCTCGTCTCCGGCCACGGCCTGGCCACCACGGCCGCCGACGGCGCCGTCCTGGACGTGTGGTTCCCCGCCCCCGTGGCCGGCCCGCTCTCCGCTGCGGACGCCTCGCTGCGCGACACCCTGCGCGCCCTCGCCGCGGACGACGCGGACCGCGGGACCACGCAGGCCGTCGTCGAGCTGGAGGTCGACCTGGACGCCGCCCCGGCCTCCACCGCGGACGCGTGGCTGCGCCTGCACGCCCTCTCGCACCGCCTGACGCGGCCGAACGAGCTCAACCTCAACGGCGTCTTCGGGCTGCTCACCAACGTGGTGTGGACGAACCACGGACCCTGCGCGGTCGCCGACTTCGAGCTGACGCGGGCGAGGCTGCGTGCCCGCGGCGCCGTGCAGGTGTACGGCGTGGACAAGTTCCCGCGCATGACGGACTACGTCGTGCCCTCCGGGGTGCGCATCGGCGACGCGGACCGGGTGCGCCTGGGCGCCCACCTTGCCGAGGGGACGACCGTGATGCACGAGGGCTTCGTGAACTTCAACGCGGGCACCCTGGGGCACTCGATGGTGGAGGGCCGGATCTCGGCCGGCGTCGTGGTGGGCGACGGGTCCGACGTCGGAGGCGGCGCGTCCATCATGGGCACGCTCTCCGGCGGCGGCACCCAGCGGATCGTGATCGGCGAGCACGTGCTGCTCGGCGCGAACTCCGGCGTGGGCATCTCCGTCGGCGACGACTGCGTGGTCGAGGCCGGTCTGTACGTCACCGCGGGCACGCGCGTGAGCGTGCTGCAGGACGGCGAGGCGGCGCGGACCGTGAAGGCCGTCGACCTCTCCGGCGTGCCGAACCTGCTGTTCCGCCGCAACTCCACCACGGGCGGGGTCGAGGCCCTCCCCCGCGCCGGCCGGACCGTCGAACTGAACGCGGCGCTGCACGCGAACTGACCCGGCGCACTCGCCCCGCGGCTCTTCCCTCCCCTCCCCGCTCCCCGCCGCGTTGGGGGGGCGATTTCCGGTGGTATCCCGCCGGGATAACGCCCACTATCGCCCCCGGAGCTCCACGGCGGTCCGGGGGCGGGGCGACGACGGCGGCACGCGGCGCGGGCCGTCGGCTCCTGCACAGCAGCGCCCGCCCCGCGCGTCGTCCCCCGGCCGCGGCCAGTGCGCCCCAGGCGCCCCGCCGGCGTCGTCCGATGGGTGCATGCCGCGCGTCGTGACTCCTCTGCCGCCCGACCAGCCCGCCGTCCTGTCGGCCATGGACCTGGCCCGACTGGGGCTGCCGCCCGACCGCGCCCGCCGGTCGGACCTGGAGCGGGTCGGGCAGGGCATCCACCGGCAGCGGGCACGCCCTGGCACGGGCTGGGCCGACCTGGGCCTGCCCGAGCCCGGGCACGGCTTCTCCCCCGATCACCTCGCCGCGCTCCTGCGCCGGCGCCCGGATGCCGTCCTCTCCCACGAGACCGCGGCCCACCTGCACGGCCTGCCGATGCCCACGCGAGCTTGGCGGCGGCGCGACCCGGCCACCGGCGAACTCGAGGCCGACCCGCCGGTGCACCTCACCGTGGCCCGGGGGACGCGACGCGTCCGGCGGGCCGGACTGATGGACCACCGCAGGCCGCTGGCGCCCGAGTTCGTCACGCACGTGCACGGCCTGCGCGTCACCACCGTCGATCGCACCTGGCTGGACCTGTGCTCCCTGACTCCCCCGTGGACGTTCGAGGACCTCGTGGCCGCCGGCGACCACGCCGTCAGGCACCCGTGGACGCCCGCGGGCCGGACGGATCCGGCCACCACGATCGCCGCGCTGCGGTCCGCGCTGCGCGCGTCCGGACGCTTCCATGGCCGCCCGGCCGCCCGGGAGGCGCTGGATTCCGTTCGCGTCGGGGCGGACTCGCCGCCCGAGACCCGCCTGCGCCTCGCCCTCGTGGCCGGCGGGCTGCCGGAGCCGGAGCTGCAGGCCGAGCTCGAGCCCGGGGACCCCTTCTCCCCCGTGGCCGACCTGGCCTACCGTCACGTGCACCTGGCCCTGCAGTACGACGGTGCGGGGCACCGCACGCGGGAGCAGCAGGCGCGCGACGCCCGCCGGGACCGCTACGGCCAGGCACGCGGCTGGACGACGCTCCGCGCCACCTGGGCGGACGGGCGCGAGGACTTCCGTGGCGTCGTCGCGGTGGTCCGACGCCGCCTCGGCCCCTCCGCCTCGACATGAAGACGCTCCGGCGAACGCATTGGGGGCGGTTTCGGGTGGTATTCCATCGGAATACCACCCGAAACCGCCCCCCAACGCAGGGTCAGCGCCCCCGGGTCAGCGCTGCGGGTACTGGCGCAGCTGCTCGCCCACGTAGATCTGGCGCGGACGGCCGATCTTGGTGGCCGGGTCCTCCATGAGCTCGCGCCACTGGGCGATCCAGCCGGGCAGGCGGCCGAGGGCGAAGAGGACGGTGAACATCTTCTCCGGGAAGCCCATGGCCTTGTAGATCACGCCGGTGTAGAAGTCGACGTTCGGGTAGAGCTTGCGCTCCACGAAGTAGTCGTCGGCGAGGGCCTTCTCCTCGAGACGCTGGGCAATCTCCAGCAGCTCGTCGTTGCCGCCCATCTTGCCCAGGATGTCCTCGGCGGTCTTCTTGATGATCTTGGCCCGCGGGTCGTAGTTCTTGTACACGCGGTGGCCGAAGCCCATCAGGCGGACGCCGTCCTCCTTGTTCTTCACCTTCTCCATGAAGTCCTCGGGCGTGATGCCCTCCGACTTGATCTTCCGGAGCATGTTCAGCACGGCCTCGTTGGCGCCGCCGTGCAGCGGGCCGTAGAGGGCGTTGATGCCGGCGGACACCGAGGCGAACAGGTTGGCCTGGGTGGAGCCGACCAGGCGCACCGTGGAGGTGGAGGCGTTCTGCTCGTGGTCGGCGTGCAGCATGAGCAGCAGGTCGAGGGCCTTGACCACGTCCGGGTCGATGTCGTATTCCTCGGCCGGCACGCCGAAGCACAGGCGGAGGAAGTTCTCCACGTAGTTCAGTGAGTTGTGCGGGTACATGAACGGCTGGCCCAGCGACTTCTTGAACGCGTAGGAGGCCAGCACCGGCAGCTTGCCGAGCAGGCGCACGGTGGAGATGTGGACCTGCTCCGGGTCGTGCGGGTCCAGGGAGTCCGGGTAGAACGTGGACAGCGCGGACACGGACGAGGACAGCACCGGCATGGGGTGCGCGTCCCGCGGGAAGCCGTTGAAGAACAGCTTGAGGTCCTCGTGCACCATGTTGTGGCGCAGGATGTTGGTCTCCCAGGCCTCCAGGGTCTCCTTGGACTCGGGCAGCTCGCCGTAGATCAGCAGGTAGGCCACCTCCATGAAGGAGGAGTGCTCGGCGAGGTCCTCGATGGCGTAGCCGCGGTAGCGCAGGATGCCCTGGTCGCCGTCGATGTACGTGACGGCCGACTTGGCGTTCGCCGTGTTCATGAAGCCCGGGTCGTAGGTGACGTCGCCGGTCTCCTTCAGGAGCGGGGCGATGTTGATGCCGTTGTTGCCCTCTGTGGCGTGCTCGACGCCCAGGTCCAGGCTCTGCTCGCCGACGGTCAGCCGGACGGACTCGTGATGGGTCACGGGTGTGCTCCCTCGTCTTGTCTTCTCGATGGCCCGGGTTCGCACGCCCATGTGGGCGCGCCCACACGGGGACGACTCTGCTCCAAACTATCAAGGACCGGCCCGGGACGCGCGGTCGCTTCCCCCGACGACGGCCCCCGACCCCGGCTCAGCCGGTCCGCGGCCCGCGGGCGGTGAGTCTCGCCGCGGCCCGGGCGACCGCCTCGTCCGTGGCGGTGATCGCCACGCGGACGTAGCCGTCGCCGCCGGCACCGTAGAACACGCCGGGCCCGGCGATGATGCCCAGGTCCGCCAGTTCGCCCAGCAGGTCCCACGAGTCCTGCGCCGTGGCGTCGGCCGGGTCCAGGTCCGCCCGCCGGGTCCACAGGTACAGCCCCGCCTCGGAGTGGTCCACCGTGTGGCCGGAGGCCTCCAGCGCGGTGCGCAGCGCGTTCCGACGGCGGCGGTAGCGGTCCTTCTGCTCCGCGACGTGCGCGTCGTCGGCCAGGGCCACGGCCATCGCGTGCTGCACCGGGGCGGGCACGATCATGCCCGCGTGCTTGCGGGTGTTGACCAGGGTCGCCACGAGCTGCGGATCCCCCGCGGCGAACGCGGCGCGGTAGCCGGCGAGGTTGGACTGCTTGGACAGCGAGTAGACGCTCAGCAGGCCCGTCAGGTCGCCGCCGGAGACCTCGTCGGACAGGATGCAGGGCACGACGGCCCCGTCCCACGCGTCCCAGCCGAGCTCGGCGTAGCACTCGTCCCCGCACACCACGGCGCCCACGCCACGGGCGGCGTCGACCGTGCGGCGCAGCGCCGCCGCGTCCAGCACGGCGCCGGTGGGGTTGGCCGGCGAGTTGGTCCACACGAGGCGCACCCGCTCACGCACCTCGGGCGCCAGCGCGTCGAGGTCGTCCGCGGCCACGGCCTCCGCCCCGGCCAGCAGCGCGCCCACCGCATAGGTGGGGTAGGCGGCCTCGGGGTGGACGACGACGTCGCCTGCACCCAGCCCGAGCAGCGTGGGCAGCCACGCGATGAACTCCTTCGACCCGACCGTGGGCACCACGGCCGCCGGGTCCAGCCCGGACACCCCGCGGCGCCGGGCGTACCAGTCGACGACCGCGCGACGCAGGGCGTCCGTGCCGTGCGTCGTCGGGTAGCCGTGCGCGTCGGCGGCCTCGGTCAGGGCCCGGCGGATCAGCGCCGGCGTCGGATCCACCGGCGTTCCGATGGACAGGTCCGCGACACCGTCCGGGTGGGCGGCGGCACGCTCACGGTAGGGGGTGAGCGTGTCCCACGGGTAGTCCGGCAGCGTCAGCATGGGGCTCAGGCGTCGGCGTTCTGCAGGGGCAGGGCGGAGATGATCGGGTGGTCCTTGGCGATCATGCCCAGCTTGGCGGCCCCGCCCGGGGAGCCCAGGTCGTCGAAGAACTCGACGTTGGCCTTGTAGTACTCGGCCCACTCGTCCGGGGTGTCGTCCTCGTAGTAGATGGCCTCGACGGGGCACACCGGCTCGCACGCACCGCAGTCGACGCACTCGTCCGGGTGGATGTAGAGCATGCGCTCACCCTCGTAGATGCAGTCCACGGGGCATTCGTCGATGCACGCCTTGTCCTTGACGTCCACACACGGCAACGCGATCACGTAGGTCATGGCTGACCGTCCACCTCTCTCTGGGCACGGGGTTGCGGGGCTGCGGTCCAGGGTACTCGCTCCCCCGGACGCGTTTCGCGGGCGGTCACAGTCGCCCGGCGGGGGCGCGTGGCGCCGTCGGCGGCCCCTGCGGGTCGGCGGTCCAGCCGCCGGCCCGCCGCCAGCAGGACCAGGCCGAGCGCCGGCTGACCGACGTTCCAGGCCACGGAGGCGACGACGGCGCCCGGCGCCGCCGCCCACAGGCCGGCCGTCCAGGACACCCCCAGGGCATCGTCCAGCGGCAGGCGCTGCAGGGCCAGGACGGCGGTGAACGCGCCGACGACGACCGCGGCCCCCGCCGGCAGGGCACGCCCGCCGCGGCCCGCGCATCGGACCATCCACCAGCGCTGTGTCGAGACCACGAGCACGAGCGCCAGCACCGCACCCCAGGGCAGGGTCCAGCCGCCCGGCAGGGAGGCCAGGTTCAGATGGACGGCGGTGCCGAGCGCGCCGGCGACGACGCCGAGCAGCGCCCCGCCCACCACGTCGGCGGGCCGGGCGCGGCGGCGGGGGCGATCAGGCACGGGCGCGGGCGCGCGCGGCCTTCAGGCGCTCGTTGGCGTCCAGGACGACCTTGCGGATGCGGATGTCCTCGGGGGTGATCTCCACGCACTCGTCCTCGCGGGCGAACTCGAGGGACTCCTCGAGGGTGAGCCGGCGCGGGGGCGTCAGGCCCTCGAACGACTCGGAGGAGGCTGCACGCATGTTGGTGAGCTTCTTCTCCTTGGTGATGTTCACGTCCATGTCGTCAGCGCGCGAGTTCTCGCCCACGATCATGCCCTCGTACACCTCGGCGCCGGGCTGCACGAAGAAGGTGCCGCGCTCCTGCAGGTTGATCATGGCGAACGGCGTGGCGGAGCCCGCCCGGTCGGCCACGAGGGAGCCGTTGGTGCGGTACTCGATCTCACCGGTCCACGGCTCGTAGCCGGCCGCGTAGGAGGAGGCGATGCCCGCGCCGCGGGTCTCGGTGAGGAAGCGGGTGCGGAAGCCGATCAGACCGCGGGCCGGGACCAGGAACTCCATGCGGATCCAGCCCGTGCCGTGGTTGGACATCTCCTGCATGCGGCCCTTGCGGGCGGCCATGAGCTGCGTGACCGCGCCCATGAACTCCTCGGGGATGTCGATGGTCATGCGCTCCATCGGCTCGTGGACCTTGCCGTCCACGGTCCGGGTGACCACCTGCGGCTTGCCCACGGTGAGCTCGAAGCCCTCGCGGCGCATCTGCTCCACGAGGATGGCCAGGGCGAGCTCGCCGCGGCCCTGCACCTCCCACGCATCCGGGCGCTCGGTGGGGAGCACCTTGAGCGAGACGTTGCCGATCAGCTCCTTGTCCAGGCGGTCCTTCACCTGGCGGGCCGTGACCTTGGCGCCCTTGACGCGGCCGGCCAGCGGGGAGGTGTTGATGCCCACGGTCATGGAGATGGCCGGGTCGTCCACCGTGATCAGCGGCAGCGGCTTCGGGTTCTCCGCGTCGGTGAGGGTCTCGCCGATCATGATGTCCTCGATGCCGGCGACGGCGACGATCTCGCCCGGGCCGGCCTCCTCCGCGGGCACGCGCTCGAGGCCCTTGGTGGCCAGCAGCTCGGTGATCTTCACGGTCTTCAGGGCGCCGTCCTGGCGGGCCCACGCGACCTGCTGGCCCTTGCGGAGGGTGCCGTTGAAGATGCGCAGCAGCGCGAGGCGGCCGAGGAACGGGGAGGCGTCCAGGTTGGTGACGTGCGCCTGGAGGACCTCGCCCTCGGTGTAGGACGGGGCCGGGATGTGCTCCATGATCACGTTGAAGAGGGCCTCGAGGTCCTCGGCCTCCGGCAGGGCGCCGTCGGCGGGCTGGGTCAGGGAGGCGCGGCCGGCCTTGCCCGAGGCGTAGACGACGGGGACGTCCAACACCGAGTCGAGGTCCAGGTCCGGGTCCTCCTCGGCCAGGTCCGAGGCCAGGCCGAGCAGCAGGTCCATGGAGTCGGAGACGACCCCGTCGATGCGCGCGTCCGGGCGGTCCGTCTTGTTGACCACGAGGATCACGGGCAGCTTGGCCGCGAGGGCCTTGCGGAGCACGAAGCGGGTCTGGGGCAGCGGGCCCTCGGAGGAGTCCACGAGCAGCACGACGCCGTCCACCATGGACAGGCCGCGCTCCACCTCGCCGCCGAAGTCGGCGTGGCCGGGGGTGTCGATCACGTTGATGGTGACGGTCTCGCCCTCGGGGGCGGACGGGCCGGAGTAGAACACCGTGGTGTTCTTGGCGAGGATCGTGATCCCCTTCTCCTTCTCCAGGTCCCCGGAGTCCATGACCCGCTCGGCGACGTCGCCGTGCGTGTTGAAGGCACCGGTCTGGCGCAGCATGGCGTCCACCATCGTGGTCTTGCCATGGTCCACGTGGGCCACGATGGCCACGTTGCGCAGATCGGAGCGGCGGGTTTCGGTCGAGGTCATGGGCGTCCTGTCCGGTTCGACATCAAAGGGGTGGAGGCGCACGACGACGGCGGCCCCCGTGCGATTGTACGCGCAGGGGCCGCCGTGGACAGGCGGGCCGGTGGGCCCGGGGCCGGCGGCGGGACGCGCCCGCCGCCGACCCGCGCGGTCAGTAGACGCCCTCGCCGAGGGAGGCGAGGAACTCGCGGCGCTCCTGGCGACGCTCCGCCTGCTGGTCCGGGTCCGGCACGGGCGCCGCCGCCAGGAGGCGACGGGTGTACTCCTCCTTCGGACGGTGGAGCACCTCCTCCGTGGGGCCCTGCTCCACCTGGCGGCCGTCCTTGAGGACGAGCACCTTGTGGGCCAGCATGTCCACCACCGCGAGGTCGTGGGACACGAACAGGCACGCGAACTCGTAGCGCTGCTGCAGCTCCGCGAACATGTCCAGCACGGCGGCCTGGACGGACACGTCGAGGGCCGAGGTCGGCTCGTCCGCGATGAGCACCTGGGGGTCCAGGGTCAGGGCGCGGGCGATCGAGATGCGCTGGCGCTGACCGCCGGAGAGCTCGTGCGGGTACCGGTTCACCACGGAGCGCGGCAGACGCACCGCGTCCAGCAGCTCCTCGGCGCGGGCGAGGCGCGAGCGCCGGTCCCCCACCTTGTGCACGACCATCGGCTCGGTGATGATGTCGCCGATCGGGAACCGCGGGTCCAGCGAGGCCGCCGGGTCCTGGAAGACCACGCCGATGTTCTTGCGCAGGGCGCGCTGCTCGGCCTTGGGCATCGTCGCCAGGTCGTGGCCCTGGATGCGCAGCGAGCCCTCCGCGATGGTGAGCAGGCCGAGGACCGACTTGGCGATGGTGGACTTGCCCGAGCCGGACTCGCCCACCAGGCCCAGGATCTCGCCCGGGGCCACCTGGAAGCTGACGTCGTGGACCACGCGGTTCTTCTTGCCGCGGTGGTCGTACTCGAGGTGGAGGTTCTCCGCCTCGATCGCGTACCGGGCCTGCGTCTGCGTGGCCGTGACCGGCTCCGGCTCTGTCACCTCGAGGGGCTCGCCGAGGCGCGGCACCGCCGAGAGCAGCTTCTGGGTGTACGGGTGCCGGGCGTGCTGGAGCACCTGGTGCACCGAGCCCTGCTCCACGAGCTCGCCGTGGAGCATCACGCACACCCGGTCCGCCATGTCCGCCACCACGCCCATGTTGTGCGTGATGAGCAGGATGCCGGTGTTCATCTTGTTCTTCAGGGAGCGCAGCAGCTCCAGGATCTCGGCCTGGACCGTCACGTCGAGCGCCGTGGTGGGCTCGTCCGCGATGATCACCTTCGGCGAGCAGCTGATCGCCATCGCGATGACGATGCGCTGGCGCTGGCCGCCCGAGAACTGGTGGGGGTACTGCTTGAGCCGGGTGGCGGCGTCGGGGATGCCCACCATGGTGAGCAGCTCGACGGCGCGCTTGTCCGCCTCGGTGCCGTAGGCGATGCCGTGCAGCTCGAGGGCCTCCGTGAGCTGGTCGCCCACGGTGAGGACGGGGTTCAGGGCCGTCATGGGCTCCTGGAACACCATCGCCACCTCGTCGCCGCGGATGTCGCGCAGCTGCCCCGGGGTCATGGTGAGCACGTCGCGGCCGGCCAGCTGCACGGAGCCGGTGATGTCCGCATTGCCCGGGAGCAGGCCCATGGCGGTGGCGCTCGTGACAGACTTGCCGGACCCGGACTCGCCCACGAGGGCGACGACCTCGCCGGGCTTGACGTCGAACGTCACGCCCTTGACCGCGTGCACCTCGCCGAACTCGGTCGCGAACTTCACGTCCACGTCGCGGAAGGCGAGCACCGGCTCGCCGCCCAGGTCGTCGTGGCGGGCCACGACGCCCATCGCGCTCGTCGCGGGGCCCGGAGGCACGCCGCCGTCGCCGGAGGAGCCGGGCACGGCGGCGCCGCGCGCCTCGAGGTCGGCCGACGACGCCGCGTGCGAGCCCTGCCCGCCGGCGGTCACGTCGTTCTCGTTCTTCTTGCCGAACATGGATCGGCCTTTCTTGTCGTTCGCGCTCATCGCTGACCGTCCTCGTCCGCGTCGGAGATCCGTGCGGACCCGCCGGCCTCCTCCACGGGGGCCTCGATCCGACCGGCCGTCGGGGCCGCGGCCAGACCGCCCGCCGTCGTCGCACCGGCCTCGGTGGCGGCCGCGCGGCGGCCGAAGAAGCGGGGCCTGCGGTGGGCGCCCGCGCCCTGGCGCGGGTCGAAGGCGTCGCGCAGGCCGTCGCCGAGGAAGTTCACGGACAGGGCGATCGCGAGGATGATCATGCCGGGCCACCAGAACAGCCACGGACGGGTGGTGAACGCGTTCTGGTAGTCGGAGATGAGCAGGCCCAGGGACGAGTCCGGCGCCTTCACGCCGAAGCCGAGGAAGGACAGCGAGGTCTCCAGCAGCACCGCGCCCGCGATCGCGAACGTCGCGTTCACGACGATCACGCCGATCGTGTTGGGCAGCAGGTGCTTGAAGATCAGGCGGCCCGGCTTGGCGCCCATGGCGACGGCGGCCGCCACGAACTCCTTCTCGCGCAGGGACAGGACCTCGCCGCGCACGAGGCGGGCCAGGGACGTCCAGGACACGAGGCCGAGCACCACCGCGAGCGGGAGGATGCCCATCTTCATGCCGCTGGCCATCTGGCCGAGCACCGCGGCGAGCACGAGCAGCGGGATGACGATGATCAGGTCGGTCAGGCGCATCAGGACGGAGTCGACCCAGCCGCCGAAGTACCCGGACACGGCGCCGACGATCGCGCCGATCACGGTGGAGAGCAGGCCCACGATGGCCGCGATGATCATGGACTGCTGGGTCCCGCGCATCACGAGGGCGAAGTAGTCCTTGCCCGTGGTGTCCTGGCCGAAGGGGTGCTCGCCCCAGCGGAGGCCCTCGCCCCCGAAGGCCTGCGGCACGACCGACAGCGTCGGGCGACCGCCGTTCACCACGGAGGCCGCGGCCGTGTAGGACTTGTCCCACCAGCCGGGGATGCCGGCGAAGCCGATGGAGGAGAACGCCATCAGCGTGATGAAGACCAGCACGATCAGGGAGATCATCGCCGCCTTGTGGCGGAAGAACCGCTTGCGGACCAGGGCGCCCTGGGAGTAGGACTTCCCGGCCTTGGCGCGGAGCTTGGCGTCCTCCGCCTCCGCGAGGTCGAAGATCTGCTTCTCGTCGAGCTGCGCGCCCGTCGTCGAGGAGTTGTTGGTGGTCATCTGGCTCACACTCGAATCCGGGGGTCGAGGACGGCGTAGAGCACGTCCGCCACGAGGTTCATCAGCACGGCGGCGGTGCCCGTCACGAGGAAGAACGCCATCACGGGCATGGGGTCCACGTCGTGCAGGCCGGTGGCGAACAGCTCGCCCATCCCCTTCCAGCCGAACACCTGCTCCGTGATCACGGCGCCGCCGATCAGGCCGGCGAAGTCGAAGGCCATGATCGTGGTGATGGGGATCAGGGAGTTGCGGAACGCGTGCTTCAGGATCACCTGGCGCTCCGGCAGGCCCTTGGCGCGCGCGGTGCGGATGTAGTCCTGGCGCGAGACCTCGAGCATGGAGGAGCGCGTGTACCGCGAGTACGTGGCCACCGAGATGATGGTCAGCAGGATGGTGGGCAGCAGAAGCTGCGCACCGCGGTCCAGGAACACCACCCAGAAGTGGGCGTCCAGGTTCGGGGTGCCCGAGCCGATCGTGGAGATCGGGCGCGGCTTGACCTTCAGGAAGGTCGGCCAGTAGTTCATCAGGTGTTCCGCCACGATCGCCACGCCCATGATCAGGGCGGTCACCAGCGAGGCGGACACGGCCGAGCCCTTGGAGAAGCCGCCGAGCAGGCGGCCCACCAGGATGGCCACCAGCACGAGGATGACGCCGAGGCCGGCCAGCAGCAGTGCGGACGGCGTCCGCCACAGCAGGCCGTAGGTGGCGTAGTAGGCGACGAGGCCGATCGCGGCCGTGACCAGGGCGGCCTTGAGGACCGATCGGTTGCGCAGACCGGAGATCACCGCGGTGGCGCCGACGGCGGCGGCCAGGCCGATGACCAGCTGCACGACCGGGCCCATCTGCGGATGCCGCCAGAAGTCGACGGCGAACAGCACCCAGCCGGCGAGCAGGATGAACGCGGCGGTGGCGCCGAACGTGAAGGCGCGCCGCCTGAGGTCGCCCGCCATGACGGCCTGCAGGACCAGGCCCGCGAGGACGGCGACCCCGATGAGGAGGGGCCAGTTCAGCTCGGGGCTGCGGATCCAGTCGTTGAACCGGATCCCCATGTACTCCTTCAGGAGCACGGCCGCCCAGAACACGGGCAGCGAGAAGAAGAGGAAGATCAGGAACGTGACCACGTAGTCGAGGCCGGAGTACTGGCGGATCGCGGTGACGATGCCGATCGCGATGCCGATGATGATCGCCAGGACGGTCGCGAGCACCACGAGGCGCAGCGTGGAGGCCGCGGCGTTGCTCAGCAGGTCACCGACGGACTGACCGTTCCGGCTGAGGCCGAGGTCGCACTGACCGGTGACGCAGCCGCCGATGCCCTGGAGCCAGTCCCAGTACCGGGCGTACCAGGGCTGGTCCAGCCCCATGAATTCGGTGCGGGCGGCGATGAGGGTCTCGCGGTTGGGGTTCTGTGACTCTCGCAGGTCCTGGAGGGGGTCACCCGAGTGGGCCACGAGGAAGAAGAGCAGGATCGACGCGCCGAACAGCACCAGGAGGGAGCTGCCGAGGCGCTTGAGGATGAATTTCAGCACAACAGGGGGTGACCTTCCGTGCGAGTGCAAGGGAAAGGGAGGGGTGCGGGTTTGCCGCGGTTCACGGCCAGAGCCCGGCCGGTGCCCGGCCGGGCTCTGTCCTCGATCCCGACGCCGGCGGTCCGCGGGAGGCGGACCGCCGGGTCAGAGGTCAGCGGGGCGTCACTCCTGGACGCGGACCCACTGCTCCACGTTCCACAGCGCACCCGACTGGGCGGCGGTGTCGCGCACGTTGGCGACGTCGGCCTTGTGGCCGACCAGACCCGGGTGAGCGTACAGCGGGATGGCCTGGAAGTCCTCCCAGAGCAGCTTCTCGATGGTCTTGACCTGCTCCAGCTGCTCGTTCTCGTCCAGCGAGGTGGCGAGCTTGTCCCAGGCCGCGTCCACCTCGGGGTTGTTGTAGCTCTGCTGGTTCTGAGCGCCGTCCGACTGGTAGATGTTCGCGCCGGAGGCCTTCTGGCCCGAGCCGGCCCAGGCGTAGAGGGCGGCGTCGTAGTCACCGGCCGGCATGACCTCCTTGAAGAACACCGGCGAGTTGGCGTCCTGCACGTCGAAGCCGGCCTGGTCGCAGGAGCTCTTGATGAGCGCGACGGTCTCGGTACGACGCTGGTTGCCGGCCTGGTAGCCGAGGCGGACCGTGGGCGTGGAGACGCCCGACTTCTCGACGAGCTCCTTCGCCTTCTCGATGTTCGGCTCGTCCATCTCCTTCGGGTAGGCCTCGTCCACGACCTCCTGGTACTTGTCCTGGAAGGGGAAGACCTCGCGCAGGTTCATGACCTGGGCGTCCGCATAGATCGGCTTGATCAGGTTGTCCACGATCTGCTGGCGGGGCAGGCAGAGGGCGAAGGCCTCGCGCAGCTCCGGGGAGTCGGCGAAGACCGAGCCCTCGCCGCGGTTGTAGTCCACGTGCTCCCAGGTCAGCTGGTCACCGGTCTGGACGTTGACGTCGTCGCCGAGGCCCTCGAGCTGCTGGAGGGTGTCCACGGTGGCCTGCGGCTCGATGACGTCGAGGTCGCCGTTCTGCAGGGCCTGCACGTGGGTCTTCGGGTCGGCGAAGCGGAGGACGAGCTCCTTGGTGGCCGCCGGGGTGCCCCAGTACTCGGGGTTGGCCTCGAGGGTGATGGACTGGCCGGCCTGCCAGCCACCGTCCTTGAACTTGTAGGGGCCCATGGAGGGCACCAGCGAGGCGTCCGGCAGCTCGCCTGGGCTGAAGTCCCAGCCGTCGTTCCAGAACTCGGCCGCCGGGGTGAGCGCCTCGACGTCCTTCTCCTTCGCGGCGGTGACGAGCTCCTCGAAGCTCATGCCCGCCTCCTCGGCGATGACGTGCGCCGGCAGCGCGGTGCTGATGAGGATCTCCCAGTCCGCGTAGGGCTCCGCGTAGGTGACGGTGAACTCCTTGCCGTCGGCCTCACCCTCGGGCGCCTCCGGGATGTACTTGCCCTGCTCGAAGGAGATCGAGTCGAACAGCGGGGTCTCGGAACCCTCGGCCTTGACCGTGTCGTTGTTCGCGGCCCAGTGCACGATGAAGTCGCCGGCGGTGACGGGGGTGCCGTCGGACCACTTGGCGTCGTCGCTGATGGTGTACTTCACGGTCAGCGGGTCGTCCGAGGTCTTCTCGTACGTGCCGAAGTCCTCGTTCGGGATGATCGAGCCGTCGGTGCCGAAGTACCAGAAGGACGAGAACATGCGGTCCGCGACGGCCGAGTTGTACGTGGTGTACGTGTTCGACTGCAGGCCGTTGTAGGACAGGAAGTCGTCGGCGCCCACCGAGTAGGCGATGGAGCCGTCCTGGGTCTTGACGTCGCCCAGGTCGGCCATCTCCGGCCCGGAGGCCTCGGCGGTGAGCTTCTGGCCCTTGTCCCCTTCGATGACGTTGCCGGCGCCCGAGTCGCCGCCCTGGCTGGCGCCGGAGCCGTTGCTGGATTCGCCTGCGTTGCCGCCGCCCGGGGCGCACGCGGAGAGGATGAGGGCCGAGCCGGCGGCCAGGGCCGCGGCAGCGGAGAGCTTCGTGTACTTCATGGAAGGTGCTTCCGTTCATGAGAGGTGCAAGGACGTCGCGCGCCCGCATCCCTGTGGGGATCCGATGGTGCGAGACGACCCCCGGGCCGTTCCGCCGAGACGGGACGTTCCGTGAGATGGACCACACTGTAGCGGGCACATTCCGATTCGCGAAAGTCCGGATCCGGATCCGTCTCAGCCGTGTCGCACAGCGGTCGCCGACACCCCGGCAGACCCCGGCACGGCGCCGCTCCGCCCGGGCGGCGGCGCGGTCAGCGACGACGGTCCGCCAGCAGAGTCCGCACGGCCCACGCCCCGCCCATGCCGTGGACGCCGGCGCCCGGCGGGGTGGAGGCGGAGGCCAGATACAGCCCGGTCCGACCCGCCCGGTGCGGCCGGGGCGACGCAGTGGGGCGCAGGAGCGCACGCGCTCCCGCGAGCGATCCCCCCGCGATGTCGCCGCCCACGAGGTTCGGGTTCCACGCCTCCAGATCGGCCGGGCGCATCGCGACCGCGGCCTGGATCCGGTCCCGGAAGCCGGGTGCGTGCCGCTCCACCTCCGCCTCGATCAGCGGACGGACGTCGCCGGGGTGGCCGTGGGGCACATGGGCGTAGGACCAGACGACCGTGTGCCCCCGGGCGGGCCCGGTGGCCCGTGTGGGGTCCGCCGCCTGCTGCTGACAGAGCATGACGAAGGGCCGCGCCGGCATCCGGCCGGCCGCGACGTCGTCCTCGGCCCGCCGGATCTCGGCGGCGGTCCCGCCCAGGTGCACCGTCCCCGCGCCCGCGAGCCGGGCGTCGCGCCACGGGATCGGCCCGTCGAGCAGGAAGTCGACCTTGGACACGGACGGCCCGGGGCGCCACCGGCGCAGGGCCGCGGCGTAGCGCGGCGGCAGGCCCGTGCCGGCGACGCGCAGCACCTGGCGCGGGGTCAGGTCCAGCACGACGGCGTCCGCGGCGGGCAGCGCGCGCAGGTCCGTGACCTCGTGACCCAGGTGCAGGCGCCCGCCGTGCGCCCGCAGCACCGCCACGAGCGCGTCGACGATCGCCCCCGACCCGCCGCGCGCCACCGGCCAGCCCGAGCTCATCCCGAGCGCGCCGAAAAGCGCACCGAACGCCGCCGTCAGGGGCCGGCTCGAGGGCAGGATCGCGTGGGCCGCCGAGCCCGTGAACAGGGCGCGGGCGGCCTCCGTGCGGAACATCGCCCGGCCCAGCAGATCGGCCGGCCACGGGGCGCGCAGGCCGAAGCGGGCCATCGCCACCGGATGGGGCGGGGGTCGCAGCACCGGGCCGAGCGCGCCCGCCAGGATCTCGTCGACGTGGTCGACCAGGGCCCCGTGCACGGCCCGCCAGGCCCGCGCGTCGACGCCGAGACCCGCGGCGGTGGCCTCGAGGTCCCGGTGCAGGAGGGCGGCCGGCCCGTCCGGCAGCGGATGTCCCATCGGCACGGCCGGGTGCAGCCAGGCGAGCCCGTGGTCCGTCAGCCCCAGCTCCCGGAACACGGGGCTGGCGACGCCGAACGGATGGCCCGCCGCCCCGAGGTCCACCACGGTCCCCTCCCCCAGCACCGGCGCGGACGCGCACGCACCGCCGGGCACCGGGGCCCGCTCGAACACGTCCACCTCCCAGCCCTCGCGGGCCAGCAGGGCGGCGGCGGTCAGGCCGTTGGGTCCGGCGCCCACGATGACGGCGCGGCCCGGCTCGACGCCCCGGGGCAGGGCGAATCCGGGGCCGGTGGCGGTTTCGGTCATGGTCTCCTCCTGTGGTCCCTAGGATGGTCGCACCCCACCCGCCGCCCGTCAGGAGGCCCTCCCCCGTGGACCCGTTCTGGACCGCGCTCGCTCTCACGACGTTCGCCGGGCTGGCCACGGTGCTGGGCGGCGTCCTGGCGATCGTCGGACGCGAGCCCTCGGGCCGCGGGCTGGGGGCCGCCCTCGGCCTCGCCGCGGGCGTCATGCTCGCGGTCTCCTTCCTGGAGATGCTGCCGGCCGCCGTCGAGGGGCTGGGCGGGGCGGTCGGCCCCGCGGCGACCGCCGTCGCGGTGGCCGCCCTGATCCTCGGCGCAGGCGCCTACGTGCTGCTCGAGCGCGCCGTCCCCGACCCCGTCTCGGAGATGCCGGGCGACGTCGACGACCCGGCCGGCCTGGACCGGCGGCGGATGCTGCGCCTGGGCACGGTGACGGCCCTGGCGATCGGCCTGCACAATCTGCCGGAGGGCTTCGTCACCTTCGCCGGCACCCTGCAGGATCCGTCGGTGGGCCTCGCGCTGGCCGTCGCGATGGCCGTGCACAACGTTCCCGAGGGCGTGGCCGTGGCCGTGCCCGTGCGGCAGGCCACCGGATCGCGGCGCAAGGCCTTCGCGTGGGCCGCGTTCACGGGGATCGCGGAGCCGCTGGGCGCGCTGATCGGCTGGCTGCTGCTGGCCCCGTTCCTCACACCCGCGCTCGTGGCCGCCGTCTTCGCGGCCGTGGCGGGCGTGATGGTGACCGTGAGCCTCGACGCGCTGCTGCCCGCCGCCCGGGCGGCCGGGGGCCGCGCCGCGGCGCTGGGCGGCGTGCTGCTGGGCGTGGCCGCGATGGCCCTCTCACTGGACCTGCTCTCCTGAGAGCCGGGGGGCCGGTCAGTTCACGAGGGCCGGCTGCAGGACCGCCTCGGCCTCGCGCACCTCGCCGTCGGCGGTGCGCCACTGGACGGTGATCCGGTCCCCCACGTTGTGGTCGTTGACCAGGCGGGACATCCGGGAGGCGTCGTCGCCGACGGTCCGCCCCTCGATCTCGAGGATGACATCGCCCTCGACCAGGCCGATCTGCTCGGCCGCCGAGCCCGCGTCCACCTGCATGACCACGACGCCGACGTCGGGATCCGCGCCGACCATGATGCCCAGGGCGCCGTCCGCGCCGATGCTCACGGTGTCCGTCTCCTCGCCCGAGAGGACCTGGTCCACCACGTCGAAGGCCACCTCCAGCGGGATCGCGAAGCCGTCCACCTCGTCTGCGGTGGTCCCGTCGCTGGCCGCCACGGTCACGCCGACCACCTGGCCGGCGTCGTCCACCACCGGGCCGCCGGAGTAGCCGGGCACGACGTCCGCGTCCGTCTGCATCAGGCCGGACAGGCGCGCGTACTGATCGGTGCCCTCGGCCGCGGCCATGATCGAGCGGTCCGTGCCGAGCACGGTGCCGCGCACGGCCGTCAGATAGCCCTGGCCCCCGCCGTTGCCGACGGCGGCCACCTGGTCCCCGCGCCGCATCGGGTCCAGCGAGACGCTGGCCACCGGCAGGTCTGAGACGCCCTCGACGTCGAGCACCGCGATGTCGTGCTCGGCATCGCGCCCGAGCACCGTGGCCGTGTGCCGCGCGCCGGTGTCCGCGACCACCACGTGCACCTCCGAGGAGTCCTCGACCACGTGGTAGTTGGTCACCGCCAGCCCGTCCGGGGAGAGCACCATGCCCGTCCCCGTGCCGGTGCGGGCGCCGAGGGCGGTCTCCACGAGGAGGATGCCCGGGGCGTCCGCGACCGGCTGGCCCGGGTCCAGGGACGAGCCGTCGTGGGCCGATGCGGACCAGTCCACCGTCACGCCGTCGTGGATGTGGGTCAGGCCCGCCGCGAGCTCGCCCGCCTCCCGGGCGGGGGCCTCGGCGGCGGGCACGGTCGGGGTGGAGTCCGCGGCGACGTCGACCATCCGGCCGGCGAGGAGCGCGGTGAGGCCCCCGGCCAGGACCAGCGCGCCGAGCACGCCGAACAGCGCGATGACGAACGCCAGGGGCGAGCGTCGTGCGCGCGGCGGCCAGCCCGGCGGCGTCACGCTCAGCCCCGGGCGGCCGCCAGGGCGGCCTCGTAGTCCGGCTCCTCGGAGATCTCGGGGACGAGCTGGGCATGACGGACCACGCCGTCGGCATCGACCACGACGACGGCGCGGGCCAGCAGGCCCTCGAGCGGACCGTCGGTCATGCGCACGCCGTAGTCGTCGCCGAACGACGAGCGGAACACAGAGCCGCTGCGGACGTGGTCGATGCCCTCGACCGAGCAGAAGCGCGCGGCGGCGAACGGCAGGTCCGCGGACACGGCCACGACGGTGGTGTCCCCGAGGTCCGCGACGCGGGAGTCGAACTCGCGGACGGAGGCGGCGCACACGCCGGTGTCCAGGGACGGGAAGATGTTCAGGATCCCGCGACGGCCGCGCAGCTCCCGCAGGGTCACCGGGGACAGGTCCGCCCCGGTGAGGGTGAAGTCGGGGGCGGGGGCACCCACCTGGGGCAGCCCACCGACGGTGTGGACGGGGGTGCTCTTCATGTGGGTCGTCGCCATGGGGACAGCCTAGGATGGGCGCGGCCGGACGGGAGCGCCCCGCGCCCTGCTCGGCGGACGGCGAACACGGAGGGACCGACCATGACCGAGCCCATGACGTCCAACGTCACCGACACGGCGCTGCTGTTCGAGGGCGGGGGGATGCGCGCCGCGCTCACCTCGGCCGTGGTGGCGGAGCTGCTGCGCGAGCGGATCCACGTGGACTTCGTGGCCGGCATCTCGGCGGGCTCGTCCAACGCCGTGAACTACCTGTCCCGCGACCCGGCCCGTGCGCGGCGCTCGTTCGTGGACTTCGCCGACGATCCTCGGTTCGGCAACTGGCTGAGCTTCCTGCGCGGCAAGGGCCTCTTCAACGCCGAGTACATCTACGAGCACGCCGGCCTGCCCGAGGCGGACCTGCCCTACGACTTCGCCGCGTTCCGCGCGAACCCCGCCCGGCTCGTCCTGGGCGGGTTCGACGCCGCGAGCGGCGAGACCCGCTGGTGGGACCGCTCCGACATGACCACCCTGACCGACCTGATGGTCCGCGTCCGCGCGTCGTCCACGATGCCGGTCCTCATGCCCCCGGTGCATGCCGAGGGCACCGTGTTCGTGGACGGCGCCCTCGGCGTGGACGGCGGGATCCCCCTGACCGCGGCGGAGGACGCGGGGTTCGAGAAGGTCCTCGTGGTCCTGACGCGGGAGCGCGGGTACGTGAAACGGCCCGAACGGTTCCCCTCGTTCTACCAGCGCACCTTCCGGCGCTACCCCGCCGTCGCGGACGCCCTGCTCACGCGCTGGCGCCGGTACAACGCGACCCGCGAGCGCCTGTTCGAGATGGAGCGGCAGGGACGGGCCTATCTGTTCGCGCCCGAGACCATGCCCATCGCCAACGGCGAGCGGTCCGTGGCCAAGCTGGCCGCCGCCCACGAGCTCGGCCTGGACCAGGTGCGCCGCGAGATGCCCGCGATCCGCGCGTTCCTGGGGCTGCCGGCGTCCCGTTGAGCCGCGCCTGATCCGATCGGCGGGTCAGGGATCGGCGCGGGCGGCCGAGTCCGGCAGGCCGAACACCGAGTCGAACGCATAGGCGTACACCGCGGCGTAGACGAGGAAGAACACGAGCAGGCCTGCCTCGATGAGGAACGCCTCCCCCAGCCCGATGCCGAGGATCAGCGCCACCGCGGGCACGAGGAACACGATCAGCCCGCCCTCGAAGCCGACGGCGTGGGCCACGCGCACCCACCAGGGCCGGCCCGTGATCCCGAGGCGGCGTTCGAAGGTCTCGAACACCGAGTTGAACACGATGTTCCACAGCAGGGCCACGGTCGAGGACACGACCGCCACGGCGAGCGAGGGCCCACCGCCGTTGCCGAGCGCCGCCAGGATCACGGTGGTGAAGAGGATGGCGAGCAGCTCGAAGACCACCGCGTAGACCACGCGGCGCAGCAGGGGCGTCCGGAACACGCGGCGGCGCACGAGCGCGTCCCGGCCTCCCGGGCCCCGCGGCACGTCGGAGGGCGGCGTCGACGCGGGGTCGACGCCCGGGCGGGCGTGGTGGGTCTCGGACACGGCGCCCAGCCTAGGGCCGGGGTCGCGGGCCGCCGAATCCAGCAGGACCGGGCGCCCGCCGTCGTCGCTCCTCGATGAGGGGCGGGCGCGCCTTCACCGCGCCCCGGCCGCCTGCCTAGAGTTCGAGGCATGAAGCTCACCGATGACCTGCTGCAGAAGTTCAACGACCAGATCACCCTCGAGTTCGAGGCGTCCATGGTCTACCGCCAGCTCGCGATCGCCGCCGACGACCTGGACCTGTCCGGGATGGCCGCGTGGCTGCGGCATCAGGCGGACGAGGAGATCGTCCACGCGAACAAGTTCATCGACCACGTCGCCGACCGGGACAGCGTCCCGACGATCGGCGCCATCCCGGCCCCGCCCGTGCAGGCCGGCCTGTCGGCCCTGGAGATCTTCCGGGCCGCGCTCGCGCACGAGCAGAAGGTCTCCGAGGCGATCCGCGAGCTGTACCGGGCCACCGAGTCCGCGGGCGACCTCAACTCGCGCCCGCTGCTGAACTGGTTCCTCGACGAGCAGATCGAGGAGGAGGCCACCGTCTCCGAGATCGTGGGCCAGCTCGAGCTCGTCGGCGACGACGGCTCGGGCCTGCTCCGCATCGACGGCCGCCTGGGCTCCCGTCCCGTGGAGACCACCGAGAACGACGCCTGAGCCCACCGGCGGCCTCGTCGGTCGCGCACGCACCGGCCCGGTCCCCACGGGGCCGGGCCGGTGCGTGTCCGTCCTCGCCGCTATGCTCGACCTGCGCCCTGCCCGCGCACCGACGCGCCCGCCGGCCCCACCCCAGGAGGAACCATGGTCGGACTCGTAGCCCTGCTCGACGACGTCGCCGCCCTCGCCCGCCTCGCCGCCGCGAGCGTGGACGACGTGGCCGCCGGAGCGGGACGCGCCGCGGCCAAGGCGGCGGGAGTGGTGGTCGACGACGCCGCGGTGACCCCGCAGTACATGGCCGGCGCGGCCGCGGCCCGCGAGCTGCCGATGATCTGGCGGATCACCAAGGGCTCCCTGCGCAACAAGCTCGTGTTCATCCTGCCCGCGCTGCTGCTGCTCGACTGGCTCGCCCCCTGGATCCTGCCGTGGCTGCTGCTGGCCGGCGGCACCTACCTGTCCTACGAGGGCGCGCACAAGGTGTGGGGCAAGCTCACCGGCCACGGGCATGCCGACGACGAGGAGCCCGCCGTCGAGCGGGGCCCGGAGGCCGAGGACACCGTGGTGCGCGGGGCCATCACCACGGACTTCATCCTGTCCCTGGAGATCATGGTCATCTCCATGAACGAGGTGGCCGACCTGGGCTTCTGGATGCAGGCGGCGGTCCTGGCGGTGGTGGCCGTCCTCATCACCGTGGGCGTGTATGGGGCCGTGGGGCTGATCGTGAAGATGGACGACGTCGGCCTGCACCTGCACCAGAACGCCTCGACCTCCGGCGGCCGCTCGTTCGGCGCCGGGCTGGTCAAGGCCATGCCGCACGTGCTGCGCGTGGTGACCGTCATCGGCACCGTGGCGATGCTCTGGGTGGGCGGCCACATCGCGCTCGTGGAGCTGGACGCGCTGGGCGTGCCGTGGCCCTACGCGGTGCAGCACGG
This sequence comes from Micrococcus sp. KRD012, assembly GCF_017168555.1. Classification (NCBI taxonomy): domain Bacteria; kingdom Bacillati; phylum Actinomycetota; class Actinomycetes; order Micrococcales; family Micrococcaceae; genus Micrococcus; species Micrococcus sp. KRD012. The sequence goes on along the minus strand of NZ_JABFBB010000007.1, from coordinate 86,977 downwards.
GATCGTCGAGCCCGTCACGCACGCCGCCGGCGCGTTCCTCGGCTGGCTCACGGACACCGCGACATCGGCTGTGTGGGGCCTGCTCTGGGGCTCGGTCGCGCTCGGGGTGGTCCTGCTCGTCGGACGCCTGCGCGGAAAGAAGGCCGCGCCCGCCCACTGATGCGGCGGCTGACGGGTCCGCCACCACCCGCGCCCGACGCTGAGGCCCGCAGACGCGCCGCTACGCACGGAATGTAGCGGCGCGTCTGCGGGCCTCAACGCTGGCTCCGTCTTCCGACGGGCCCCGTCAGTCGGCGGTGAGGAAGGTGCGCACCGCGGAGACGAAGGCCTCGGGCTGGTCGGCGTGCAGCCAGTGGCCGGCGTCACGGACGGTCACGCGCACGACGCGCGGGAACAGCTCCTTCATCCGCGGCACGTCCTCGTCCTGGACGTAGTCCGACTCGGCGCCGGCCAGCCACAGGACCGGATGGTCGAACACGCGCTCCGGATCCTCGGGGACCACCGGGTCCGGGAACGAGCCGATCTCCCGCAGGTGCTCGAAGAGCATGGCCACGTTGGGCTGCCATGCGAAGTGGCCGGCCGTGCGCCGCAGGTTCTGCAGCAGGAAGCCGCGCACCCGCGCGTCGTGGACGTGCTCGGCCATGGCCGCGTCGGCCTCGGCCCGCGAGTCGTACGCGTCCAGGTCCATGCGCAGCATGGTGCCCAGCAGGTGCACGAACTCGTCCGTGGCCTGCGGTGAGAGCCGCGGGGAGATGTCCTCCACGATCAGCCGGTCCACGAGCTCCGGGTGCCGCAGGGCGAGCACCATCGCGACCTTGCCGCCCATCGAGTGGCCCAGCAGGTGGACCGGCCCGTCGGCGGCGAGGCCGGCGCGCAGGTGGGCGGCCACCCGGTCCGCGATCTCGCGGTAGTCCACCCGGCCCGTCCAGGGCGAGGCGCCGTGGTCCGGCAGATCGATCAGCTCCACCGTGAAGTCGTCGCCCAGCTCCTTGGCCGGGCCGGTGAAGTTCCGGCCCCGGCCCATGAGGCCGTGCAGGAACGCGACGCGGCGCGGGCCCTCCCCGATGCGGGTGGAGGCCAGGGGGGCGTCGGACGGGTCGGAGGCGGCGGCGGTCGTGTTCACCCGACTCAGGCTAGCGCGGGACCGCGCCGGCGCCTCCCCCGCCTTACAGTCATCTCGACCCTCTGAGATGGGCGCGAACAGTGTCATACTGACCAGAACAGCCCCGCCAGTCCGCCCCGGGAGGTCCCATGCCGGTCGCTGAGGCCCGCGTCAGCGTGGCCGTGTCCACGGCCGTCTTCGGCGTGCGCCCGGACCCGCACGGCGTGCCCCGCCTCTGTGTCGCCCTCGTCCCGCGGATGCGCGAGCCGTTCCTGGACCGGTGGGCGCTGCCGGGCGCGTGGCTCGGCGCGGACGAGGAGCTGGCCGACGTCGCCGCACGCGTGGCCGCCGAGTGCGTGCCCGGTCCCGTCCGTCGCCTCGAGCAGCTGGCGGCGTTCGGCGCCGTGGACCGTTCCCCCACCGGACGCGTCCTCACGGTGGCCCACTGGGCGCTCAGCCCCGCCCTGGACGACGACGGCGCCGCCCCGGCGTCCAGCCCGGACCCGGACGTGGCCGGGCTGCCCATCGGGGTCCATGTGCGCTGGCACCGGGCCGACGCGCCGCCCGCGCTGGCGTTCGACCACGCGCAGATCCTGGCGGCGGCCGTGGCGCGCCTGCGCGCGGACCTGCCGCGAGCCGGCGTCGGGCACGCGCTGCTGGGGCCCTCCTTCACCCTCGCCGAGCTGCGCGCCGTGCACGAGGCCGTCCTCGGCCGCGGCCTCGACGCCGCCAACTTCCGCCGCGCCACCCTCGCCGCCGGGGCCCTCGAGGAGACCGGCGAGGTCCGCGGCGGCACCCCGCACCGCCCGCCCAAGCTCTACCGCTACCGGCCCGCCGGGCCCGGGACCGACCCCGATCCCGCCGGGCCGGACGCCCGCCGCTGACCCACCAGCCCCGACCCAGGAGTCACCCATGACCACCCCGACCGGGACCACCGCCTCGGTGGCCCGCACCCTGACCCTGATCGACAAGGACGCCGCGCGCGGCTCCTCGTGCTCCCCCGACCTGACCCGCGGCCCCTGGGCGTTCGACGCCGGCCTGCCCGCCTACGGCCCCGGCGCATCGCAGGACGACGCCGTCCCGGCCGACGCCCCCGTGCAGGGCCGCATCCCCGAGGAGTACCAGCGGGCCTCCGACGAGGAGCTCCACGCCCGGATCAGCGCCGCGCGGCAGACACTCGGCGACCGCGTCGTCGTGCTGGGCCACTTCTACCAGCGCGACGAGGTCGTCCAGCACGCCGACTTCGTGGGCGACTCCTTCCAGCTCGCGCGGGCCTCCCAGGGCCGGCCCGAGGCGGAGGCGATCGTGTTCTGCGGCGTGCACTTCATGGCGGAGACCGCGGACCTTCTCTCCACCCCGGACCAGGCCGTCATCCTGCCCAACCTCGCCGCCGGCTGCTCCATGGCGGACATGGCCGACCTGGACTCGGTCGAGGATGCGTGGGAGCAGCTCGAGGCGGTCTACGGCACCGAGCCGGACGACGACGGGCGCGTGCCCCTGCTGCCCGTGACCTACATGAACTCCTCCGCGGCCCTCAAGGGCTTCGTCGGCGAGCGCGGCGGCATCGTGTGCACGTCCTCCAACGCCTCGGCCGTGCTGGACTGGGCGTTCGAGCGTGCCCAGCGCGTCCTGTTCTTCCCGGACCAGCACCTGGGCCGGAACACGGGCCGCGCCAGGGGGATCCCACTCGAGCAGATGCCGACGTGGAACCCCCGCCTGCCGCTGGGCGGGAACTCCGAGGACGCCCTGCGGGACGCGAAGGTCCTGCTGTGGCACGGCTTCTGCTCGGTGCACCGCCGCTTCACCGTGGCGCAGATCGAACAGGCCCGCGCCGAGCACCCGGACGTCCAGGTGCTCGTGCACCCCGAGTGCCCCCTGCCCGTGGTGGAGGCCGCGGACTCCTCCGGGTCCACGGACTTCATCGTCAAGGCCATCCAGGCGGCGCCGGCCGGCTCGACCTTCGCGATCGGCACCGAGATCAACCTCGTGCAGCGCCTGGCCGCCCAGCACCCCGAGCACACGATCTTCTGCCTCGACCCCGTGATCTGCCCGTGCTCCACGATGTACCGCATCCACCCCGGTTACCTCGCGTGGGTGCTCGAGGAGCTCGTGGCCGGCCGCGTGGTCAACCGGATCACCGTGCCCGCGTCCGTGGCCGACCCGGCCCGCACCGCGCTCGAGCGGATGCTGGCCGTCGCGCCGAAGCAGTCGGCCGCGCAGTCCGCCGGGGCTGGGACGTGACCCCGGCCGACCGCGCCCCGACGACACCGGCCCCGCGGCCGGACGTGGAGCGGATCGTGGCCGCAGCGCTCGCCGAGGACGCGCCCTGGGGTGACGTCTCCTCGGAGGCCTTCGTCCCGGAGCAGGCCCGGATCACCGCGCGCGTGGTGGCCCGCGAGGCCGGGGTGCTCTCCGGCACGAACGCCCTCGAGGCCGCCTTCCGGCTCGTCGACCCGGCCGTGTCCGTCACCCTGCACCTGGCCGACGGCGCCGACCTGTCCCCCGGCGCCGTCGTCGCCGAGGTCGCGGGCCCCGCCCGCTCGGTGCTGCGCGCCGAGCGCGTGGCGCTGAACCTCGTCCAGCGCCTGTCCGGGATCGCCACGACGACGGCCGCCCACGTGGCCGCCGTGCGCGCCGGCGGCGGGCACGCGCGGGTGGTGGACACCCGCAAGACCACCCCGGGTCTGCGCGTGCTCGAACGGCAGGCGGTGCGGGACGGAGGCGGGCACAACCACCGCTTCAGCCTCTCGGATGCCGTGATGCTCAAGGACAACCACCTGGCCGCGCTGGGGTTCGGCGGTGCCGGCGACCCGGGCGAGGCCCTCACCGCGGCCCTGCGCGCCGGGATGGCCCGCCTGCCGCACACCACCCACGTGGAGGTGGAGGTCGACCGGCTCGAGCAGATCCCGGCGGTGCTCGCCGCCGGGGTCGACACGATCATGCTGGACAACTTCTCGCCGGCCGAGCTGCGGGCCGGCGTCGAGCTCGTGGCGGGCCGCGCCGTCGTCGAGGCCTCCGGCGGGGTGAGCCTCGAGACGATCGGGGCGATCGCGGCCACGGGCGTGGACGTGATCTCGGTGGGGGCGCTGACCCATACCGTCCGGTCCCTGGACCTGGGCCTGGACGCCGTGGTCGAGGAGGTCTCGGCGCGCCGATGAGCACCGCCCTCGACCTGGACCACGCGGCCACCGCGCCCGTCCGGCGCAGCGCACTGGAGGCGATGTGGCCCGCACTCACCGGCGTCTACGGCAACCCGTCCTCGGCGCACGAGGCCGGCCGGGCGGCGGCGGCCCTGCTCGAGGACGCCCGCGCGCGGGTGGCCTGCGCGATCGGCGCCCGGGCCGGGCAGGTCGTGTTCACCTCGGGCGGCACGGAGGCCGACGCGCTCGCCGTGCTCGGCACGGTGCGCGCCCGGATCCTCGCCGGCCGCCCGGCGGGCCACGTGCTGACCACGGGGATCGAGCACAGCGCGGTGCGGCAGTCCTGTGACCAGCTGGCCCGGCTGCACGGCGTCGAGGTCGAGCACCTCGCGCTGGACCGTGACGGCCTGACCTCCGCGGACGACCTCGCCGCCCGCCTGCGCCCGGACACTGCGCTGGTCAGCGTGCACCTGGCCCACAACGAGGTGGGCACGGTGCAGCCGGTGGCCGAGCTGGCCGCCGTCGCCCGGGAGGCGGGCGTGCCGCTGCACGTGGACGCGGTGCAGGCCGCGGGGCAGATCCCGGTGGACGTGCGCGCCCTCGGGGCGGATCTGGTGGCGCTGTCCGGGCACAAGGTCGGCGGGCCCAAGGGGGTCGGCGCGCTGTGGGTGCGCCCGGGTCACGCCCTGGAACCGCTCGTGCCCGGCGGCGGCCAGGAGCGGGGCCGGCGGTCCGGGACGCAGAACGTGGCCGGTGCCGCCGGGTTCGCGGCGGCCTTCGAGGAGGCCGAGGCGGAGCGCACCGCGGCCGCGGACGCGTGGTCCGGGCTGCGGGACCGGTTCGCGGCGCGCGTGCTCGACGGCGTCCGGGCGCTCGTGCCCGACGCGCGGCTGACCGGCCATCCCGCGCGGCGGCTGCCGCGTCACGCCTCGTTCGTGCTGCCCGGCGTGAACGGCGAGTCGGTGCTGGAGGAGGCGGCCCGCCGGGGCGTGCTGGCCTCGGCGGGGTCCGCGTGCTCGGCCCACGACGCCGAGCCGTCCCCGGCCCTGCTCGCGCTGGGCCTCAGCGAGGACGAGGCCCGCACGGCCCTGCGCTGCACGTTCGGCCCGGACGCCGACGCCCCGCTGCTCGACGCCGCGGCGGACGCGATCGTCGACGCCGTCCGGACGGTCACCGCCCTGCGCTGAGCGGCCCCGGGCCGGTCGACCCCGATGCCGCCGGGGGCCGGCGTCGGACGTTCACCCGGGGGTCAGCCCGAGGCCACACACCCGGGGGCCTGGCCGAGTCCGGCCGTTCGCGCCTGCACGCCACGCTGCGCGCGGTCGACGAGGACGGGCTGGTGCTGCGCGGCCGCTTCGCTCGCGGGCTGACCCTGCGCTCCGGCTGGGTCGACGGGGCCGCCGACCACACCGCGAAGATCCTCGCGGACACGCTGCCCTCCGGCGCCCGCTTCGAGGTGACGTACGCGTTCGAGGACGAGGCCGGCCGCCTGGGCGAGTCGGCCGTGGCCCGCTTCACGACGGCGCCCGGCGAGCGTGGCAGGAGTACATGCCGATCGCCGACTCCACGGCCCTGCACCGCGGCTCCGGCCTCGCGCCCACCCGCATCCACCGCAGGATCCCCCGCGGCGCGACGCTCGACGTGTTCGCCCTGGACATGCGCACCCACAAGGGCGAGAACACCCAGCGTCTCGAGACCCACGAGACCCCGATCCTGGGCGAGGAACAGCTGCAGTGGCTCATCCGCGGGCTGCGCGCGGCGTTCACCGACTTCGAGCCGTTCTGGGAGTTCGTGGCCGGCCCCATCAACGCCGGATCGTCCGGCCCGAACACGCTGGACGGCACCTTCGGCCCGCGCCTGGACTTCGAGGCGCACGGGCCGGTCATGGGCTCGCCGCGCTCCGGCGAGCACCAGTACTTCGGCCACGTCGAGATCCCCGAGGACGGCCGCGAGTTCCGGGTGCGTCTGATCAACGCCGTCGGCCGGACGGTCTACTCGCGCACGCTGACGGCTGCCTGATCCGCCGTGCCGGCGGCGTCGGCGGACCGTCAGTCGGTGATCAGGCCCTCCTCGCGGAGCCAGTCCCACGCGACCTGGGTGGGCTCCTCGCCGTCGACGTCCACCCGGGCGTTCAGGCGCGCGGCCGTCGCGTTGTCCAGGCGCGCGGTCACGGGCGCCAGCAGGTCGGCGATCTCGGGGTGCTCGGCCAGGACCTCTTCGCGCACGATGGGGGCTGCGTTGTACTTCGGGAAGAAGCCCAGCGGGTCCTGCAGGGTCGTCAGGTCCAGCGCGGCGATCCGCCCGTCCGTGGCGTACGCCTCCCCGAAGGTGCACGACCCGTCCGCCACCGCGGCGAACACCGCCCCGATGTCCATCTGGCGCAGCCGGGATCCGGTGGGCCGTTCGATCCCGTAGGCCTCGAGCATGGGCAGGAACCCGTCGTTGCGGGCGGCGAACTCGGCGCTCACGCAGAAGGACTGGTCCTCCGTGGGGAGGTCCTTGATGTCCGCGAGGGTCTCCAGGCCGAGCTCCTCCGCCCGGTCCTGGCGCACGGAGAAGGTGTAGGTGTTGTCGAGTTCGGCCGGCGGCAGCCACACCAGGCCCTGCTGCGCGTCCTCGTCCCGGACCGCGGCCCACTGCGCCTGGGCGTCCGGGATCGGATCGGTGTGGCCCAGGTACGTGATCCAGGCCGTCCCCGTGTAGTCCCACTCGACGTCCACGACGCCTGCGACCTGGGCCTGGCGCGCACTGAGCGAACCCGGCATGTTGGTCAGATCCTCGACGTCGGCCCCCGCGGAGCGCAGCAGGATCGCGGTGATCTTGCCGAGCACGACGCCCTCGTTGAAGTTCTTGGAGCCCACCGCCACGTGGGCGCCCTCGAGGTCGATCCCGGCGACGTCGCCGGCGGGCGTGCCCGAGGGCAGGTAGCCGCCGGCGGTGCTCAGCCCGCACCCGGACAGGACCAGGGAGGCCGCCAGGCCGAGCGCGGCGAGCGCGGCACGAGCGGGGGTCCGGCCGCGGCGGCGGGACGGGAGGGTCGCGCGCGGGGTGGTCATGCGAGCCCCCTCGGCGTGGCCAGCGTCTCGACGAGGCGGCCGATCCACTCGATCATCAGGGCGAGGGCGGCCACGAGGATCGCCCCCGAGACGAGCAGCGGGAAGCGGAACAGGACGATCCCGGTCTGGATGAGCAGGCCGAGGCCGCCGGCGTCGATGAACGTCGCGAACGCCCCGGTGCCCACCAGCAGCACCAGGGCGGTCCGCAGACCCGCCATGATCACGGGCAGGGCCAAGGGCAGCTCCACCCGGAACAGGGTCTGCAGCGGCGACATGCCCATGCCGCGGGCCGCCTCGACGACGGTGGGGTCGACGCCCCGCAGCCCGGCCAGCGTGTTGGCCAGCACGGGCAGGAACGCGTAGAGGGACAGGGCCAGGACGGCGACCCGGAAGCCGAACCCCCACGCCATGGCGAGCAGGACGATCACACCGATCACGGGAGCGGCCTGGCCGGCGTTGGCCAGCCCCATGGCGACGGGGGTGAACCGCCGGGCGGCGGGGCGGCTCAGCAGCACGCCGAGCGGGATGGCCGTCGCCACGACCAGAACGGTGGACACGCCGACGAGGGCCAGGTGCTCGGCGGTGAGGCGCAGGACGGTGGGCCAGGTCAGCAGCCGGGCCTCGACGTCGTCGAGGGCGGCTCCGCGCACCCAGACGGTCCACCCGATCAGCAGGGCGGCCACCAGCAGCGGCAGGCCGATCAGGAGCAGGCGGTCCTCGGCGGAGGCCGCACGCAGCCGGGCGATCATGGCCGAGCCTGCTCGTCGCCGGCGCGGGCGTGCGCGCGCAGTGTCGCATAGTCGAGCAGACCGATGACCGTGCCACCACGGACCACGGCGATCTCCTCCGCCGGGGCCGTGACCAGCACGGCGAGGGCCTCGCTGATCGGGGTGGCCGCGTCGAGCACGGGCCCGCCCGGCAGCGTGCCCGTCGGGTGCTGTGCGATCGGGCGCAGCGGCAGCGAGTCGACCGACCGCAGCCCCAGCCGCTTGAGCCCCGCCCCCGACCCCACGAAGTCGGCCACGAACTCGGTGGCCGGCCGCGCCAGGACCTCTTCGGGGGTGGCGTACTGGGCCACGTGCGCGCCGGGTTCGAGCACCAGGATCCGGTCGCCCAGGAGCACGGCCTCATCCACGTCGTGGGTGACCATCACGATGGTCTTGCCCACCCTGGCCTGGATGTCGAGCATCTCCTGCTGCAGGCGCTGGCGGGTGAGGGGGTCCACGGCGCCGAAGGGCTCGTCCATGAGCAGCACGGGAGGATCCGCCGCGAGGCCCCGGGCCACGCCGACGCGCTGCTGCTGTCCGCCGGACAGCTCGCGCGGGAAACGGTCTCGATAGATCGCCGGGTCCAGGCCGACGAGGTCGAGCAGCTCGTCCACACGGTCGGCGATGCGCCGGCGGTCCCACTTGAGCAGGCGCGGCACCAGGCCGACGTTCTCGGCGACGGACAGGTGGGGCATCATGCCGCCGCCCTGCACGACGTAGCCGATCTGACGGCGCAGCCGGGTGGGGTCACGGCGTGTGATGTCCTCCCCACCGATCAGGATCCGCCCGGAGGTGGGCTCGATGAGGCGGTTGATCATCTTCAGCGAGGTGGTCTTGCCACAGCCGGACGGGCCGACGAACACCACGGTCTCCCCCGCGGGGATGATGAGGTCCAGGGCGTCCACGGCGGGACGGTCCTGCCCCGGATAGAGCTTCGTCAGGGACTCGAGACGGATCTCGGCCCCGGCGTCACGGTCGGTGCTCATGCGCGCAGTCCCTTCGAGATGGTGAGCCGGCCGAGCAGCACGAGCAGCCCGTCCAGGACGAGGGCGACGACGACGATGCCGAGGGTGCCCACGAGGGCGTAGTTCAACGCGTTGGCGCCGCCCAGGGAGACCAGCCCCGTGAAGATGTACGAGCCCAGTCCGGGCCCCAGGACGTAGGCCGCGACCGCGGCGACGCCCATGCCGAGCTGGCCCGCGACCCGGATGCCGGTGAGGATCACGGGCCAGGCCAGCGGGAGACGCACCCGGGTGAACAGCGCCACGGGCCCCATGCCCATCCCCCGGGCGGCCTCCAGCACCTCCGGGTCCACGCCGCGCAGACCCACGAGCGCGTTGCGGAGGATGGGCAGCAGGGCGTAGAAGACCACCACCACGACGGCGGGGACGGTCCCGATGCCCACCAGGGGGATCAGGACGCCGATGAGCGCGAAGGAGGGCAGGGTCAGCCCGACGGCCGTGAAGGCGTTCGCGATCGGGGTCAGGGCCTTGATCCGCGTGGCGATCACGGCCAGCGCGATGGCGAGCACGGTGGCGATGGCCAGCGCCTGCAGCACGAGCCACCCGTGCTGCCAGGCCCGGAAGAGGATGTCCGGCCAGCGTGAGGCGAGGAACTCGCTCATGCGGCCTCCACGCCGGCAGCGCGCCCCTGGGCGGCCCGGGCGTCTGCGGGGCGGGGCAGGACCGTCATCGTCGTCTCCTTCGGTCCGGGTGGGGCGGGCGTGCTCTTGCACGCTACCCGAGACGGTGGCACTCCCTGTGTTCTGCACCACGACGGGGGTCACCGGCACCGCCGCGGACGGCCCGACGACCAGGCGACGGGCAGGACGGCCTGCGCTAGCGTGTCGGCCATGTCTCGCTCCCACTCCGACGCCCTCGACGCGTCCGGCCCCGACTCCGGGGGCGCCGTCGCCGCGCCCCGCCGCCGCGTCGGCCTGCTGCCCCGCATCCTCCTCGCGATCGTGGCCGGCGTCCTCGTCGGCCTGGTCGCGCCGACCTGGCTCGTGCAGGCCTTCGCCACCTTCAACGGGCTGTTCTCGAACTTCCTGGGCTTCATCGTCCCGGTGCTGATCCTGGCGCTCGTCGCCCCCGCGATCGGCGACATCGGCCGGGGCGCGGGGAAGCTGCTGGCCCTGACCGGCGGCATCGCCTACGGCTCCACCCTGTTCGGCGGCTTCGGCGCCCTGCTGGTCTGCCTGCTCGTCTTCCCGCTGATCCTCACGCCCGGGTCCTTCGAGGCGATGGCCAACCCCGAGGACGCGCTGCTCGGCCCGCTGTTCGAGGTGCAGATGGACCCGCCCTTCGGCGTGATGACGGCCCTGCTGCTCGCGTTCGTGCTCGGCATCGGCCTGACGACGCTGCCGCGCGGCGCCCTGCACGAGGGCTTCGACCAGCTGCGATCCATCATCGAGCGGGTCGTCATGGGCCTGATCGTGCCGCTGCTGCCCGTCTACATCTTCGGCGTGTTCCTGAACATGACCGCCGCCGGTGAGGTCTTCAAGGTCATCACCACGTTCCTCGGTGTGATCCTGCTGGTCTTCGGCCTCACCGTGGTGCTGCTGCTCGTCCAGTACGTCGTCGCGGGCGCGATCGCGGGCCGCAACCCGTTCACGGCCCTGAAGACGATGCTGCCGGCCTACGCGACGGCCCTGGGCACCTCGTCCTCGGCGGCGACCATCCCGGTGACCCTGCGCCAGACCCTGCGGCTCGGCGTGCGCCGGCCGATCGCCTCGTTCGTCGTGCCGCTGTGCGCGACGATCCACCTGGCCGGCTCCACGGTGAAGATCGTCTCGTTCTCCATCGCAGTGCTGTTCCTCTCGGGCCAGGCGATCGACATCCCGGTGTTCGTGGGCTTCATCTTCATGCTGGGCGTCACCATGGTCGCGGCGCCCGGCGTGCCCGGCGGCGCGATCGTGGCGGCCTCGGGCCTGCTGTCCTCGATGCTCGGCTTCACCGAGCCGCAGGTCGCGCTCATGGTCGCCACGTACATCGCCATCGACTCCTTCGGCACCGCCACCAACGTGACCGGCGACGCCGCCATCGCGATGATCGTCGACAAGATCGCCGGAGACCGTCTCATCGAGGACTCCGCGGACGAGGGCCTGGAGCGCCGCGACGACGAGGAGGTCGCCACCGGCGCCGACGCCGGCTGACCCGCCCCGCACACACCACGGCCCCTCCCTGTCCGCAGCTCAGGGAGGGGGCCGTCGTCGGGACGGGCGGTGTCAGCCGCGCAGGTCCCGCTCCGCCTCGGCGCGCACCGCGCGCCGCTGCCCCGGGGAGCGCACGACGACGTCGCTCATCTCCTCGAGCGTCTTGCCCTTGGTCTCGGGGACGAAGGCCGCCACGAAGGCCAGGGACAGCGCCGCCATGATCGCGTACAGGCCGTAGGCGAGGGTCAGGCCGATGTCCGCCAACCACGGGAACGTGGTGGAGACGGTGAAGTTCGCCGCCCACTGCGCGGCGGCGGCCACGGCGAGCGCGCCGGCGCGGATGCGGTTCGGGAACATCTCGCCCAGCAGCACCCAGACCAGCGGACCCCAGGTGGCGCCGAAGAACACCACGAAGGCGTTCGCGGCCACCAGCGCCACGGTGGACCACGGCTGCGGCAGGGACACGGACTCGGCGCCGCCGGTCTCCGCGAAGGAGAAGGCCAGTGCCATCAGGCCGAGGCTGACCGTCATGCCGGCGGAGCCGGCGATCAGCATGGGGCGACGGCCGACGCGGTCCACCAGGGCGATCGCGATGAGGGTGACGGCGATGTTCGTGACCGAGGTGATCACGGTGACCGTGAGGGCGTCCGACTCCCCGAAGCCCACCGAGCGCCACAGGGTGGTGGAGTAGTAGAAGATCACGTTGATGCCCACGGCCTGCTGGAAGACGGAGAGCAGGATGCCGATCCACACGATCGGCTGCAGGCCCGCCGCCGGTCCACGCAGGTCCGCCAGCGACTCGCGGCGCTCCGAGTCCAGCGAGCGCCGGATGTCCTCGATCATCAGGTTCACCCGGTCCACGCCGGTGAACTCGTGCAGGACCTCGGCCGCCTCGTCCGTGCGGCCGCGGGCGACCAGGTAGCGCGGGGACTCCGGCAGCTTCAGGGCGAACAGGCCGTACAGCACCGCCGGGACGGCCTCGGCCAGGAACATCCAGCGCCAGGCGTCGACGCCGAGCCAGAACGGCTGCGCCGCTCCCCCGGCCATCGTCGCGAAGAGCGCGTCCGTGAGGAGCGCGACGAAGATGCCCAGGACGATCGCCAGCTGTTGGAGCGAGCCGAGGCGACCGCGCACATGGGCCGGGCTGACCTCCGCGATGTACGCCGGGGCGATCACGGACGCGGCGCCCACGCCCAGGCCGCCGACCATGCGCCAGACGATCAGGTCGACCACGCCGAACGCCAGGCCCGAGCCGATGGCGGAGACCAGGAACAGGATCGCGGCGATCACCATCACGGGCACGCGGCCGCGGCGGTTGGCGATCGGCCCGGCGAACCAGGCGCCGAGTGCGCAGCCGATCAGCGCCGAGGAGACGGCGAAGCCCGTGAGACCGGCGCCGAGGCCGAACTCCCCGGCGAGCGCGTCCACGGCGCCGTTGATGACGGAGGTGTCGAAGCCGAACAGGAAGCCGCCGAGCGCGGCGGCGACCGAGATGCCGACCACCTTGGCGTTGAGGCGCGACGTCGCGGCGCCGCCGGACCGGGTCGCTGTCATGGTGGGTCCTCTCTGGGTCGCGCCCGACGGCCCCGCTGCGCGCCGGTGCGTCCGCACAGTGTGTTCTCCGCTCAGCGAGCGTGCAAGTCGCACAGCCCCTCGCCCCGCGCAGAGGAGGCGGCGGGGCAGAATGAGGGCCATGTTCGTCGTCCTGGGCCCCGCCCCCGCCTCCGTCGGCAGCCCCGGCGCCTGGTGGGCCGTGGACGGGGACGACGCCTCTCCCCTGGGATCCTGCGCCGCCGGGTCCGTGGCCGGGCTCGTGGCCGGTCTGCCCGCCCGCCTGGGCGTGGACCCGAGCACGGTCCGCTGGGTGCTCGCCGACGTCGGGACGGAGTACGCCGCCTGGCTGGCGGCGGGGGTGCGGGTGGATCGGTGCTGGGACCTGGCCCTCGTCCAGCGGATGCTGCGGCACGCGGCGACGGCGCCGGGCAGCGGGGTGCGTTACACGCCCGTGGCGCAGCTCGAGGTCGCCGACCCGACGGAGCCCGAGCGCCCGGCGCGGGTGCCCGCCGGTCAGGAGTCCTTCTTCGACCTGCCGGACGAGGCCGGCCCCGCTCCGGACGTCACCGTGCTCGCGGCGGAGCTGGCCGCGCAGCGGGCGGCCGTCGAGGGCTCGGCCCACCCGCACCGGCTGCGGCTGCTCGCGGCGGCGGAGTCGCAGGGCGCACTCGTGGCCGCGGAGATCCGGGCGGCGGGTCTGCCGTGGGACCGGGGCGTGCACGAGGCGCTCCTCGCCGAGCAGCTCGGCCCCCGGCCTGCACCGGGCGAGCGTCCCGCCCGCCTGCAGACCCTGGCCGAACGCATCGCCGACGTCCTGGGCTCCCCCGGGCTGAGCCCCGACTCGCAGCCGAGCCTGCTGCGGGCGCTACAGACGGCGGGCGTGGCCGTGGAGTCCACGCGGCAGTGGGACCTGAAGCACTGGATCGACGCCGGCGGCGCGGAACGCGAGGCGCGGGCCGCGCTGCTCGCGCCGCTGCTGGAGTACAAGGCCCTGGCCCGGCTGTGGACGGCCAACGGCTGGCACTGGCTGGACCAGTGGATCGGCGACGACGGCCGGTTCCACGCCGCCTACCTGGTCGGCGGCGTGGTGACCGGGCGGTGGGCCGCCCACGGCGGCGGGGCCATGCAGGTCCCGGCCGGGGTGCGCGACGCCGTCCGCGCAGACCAGGAGTGGACGCTGACCGTGGCCGACGCCTCCCAGGTGGAGCCGCGCATCCTCGCCGCGATGGCCGCCGACGAGGCGCTGGCCCGTGCCGGGACCACGCCCGACCTGTACCGGGAGGTGGCGGAGCAGGGCCGGGCGGCCGGCACCGCGCTGGCCGACCGCGGGCGCGCGAAGATCGCCCTGCTGGGTGCGATGTACGGCTCGACGACGGGCGACTCCGCGGCGCTCATGCCGCACCTGCGCCGGCTCTACCCCCGAGCGATCGGCCTGCTCGAGCGGGCGGCCACCGTCGGCGAGGGCGGCGGCCAGGTGTCCACGTGGCTGGGCCGCTGGTCCCCCGCACCGGGGCGGAAGTGGCAGGAGTCCGTGTCCGACGTCGGCACCCAGGCCGCCGAGTCCGCGGCCCGGCGACGGCGGCGCTCCCAGGGCCGCTTCACCCGGAACTTCGTGGTGCAGGGCACCGCGGCCGAGTGGGCGCTGTGCTGGATGGGCGAGATCCGCCGTCGACTGCGGTCGGCCGGCATGCGCACGGAACTCGTGTTCTTCGTCCACGACGAGGTCGTCCTGCACGGCCCGGCCGCGGAGGCCGAGGCCGTGCGGACGGTCGTGGCGGAGTCCGCGAGCGCCGCCGGCCGCCTGCTGTTCGGTCCCGCCCCCGTGGACTTCCCGCTCACCGTCTCCAGCGTGGGGTCATACGCGGACGCGAAGTGAGGGGCGGCAGCGCGTCGACCGCGGTCATGGCCTCCGTGCGCCGCACCGGGCCGAGGACCCTGGGACCTGGCACGATGCGGGACGAGGGCCGATCCTGGAGAGCGCCCGAGACACCCCCGAGAAGGAGACCGCATGCCCGTCGCCCCGCGTCCGTCCGACGACGCCGCGTCCTCGGTCTTCACCCCGCACCAGCAGCGCATCCTCGCGGTGCTCCTCATCCCGATCTTCATGTCCCTGCTGGCCGTGTCCAGCATCAACGTGGCCCTGCCCGCCCTGCAGCGGGGCCTGGACGCCAGTGACGCGGAGCTGCAGTGGGCCATCTCCGGCTACACCCTCGTGTTCGGCATGGTGCTCGTGCCGGCGGGCCGGGCGGGTGACCTCTTCGGACGACGCCGGCTGTTCATGGTGGGCCTCGGCGTGTTCGCGCTCGGTGCGCTCCTGTCCGGCCTGGCGCCCACGGGCGTCCTGCTCGTGCTCGCGCGCCTGGTCATGGGCGTGGGCGCGGGCCTGCTCAATCCGCAGGTCACCGGCTTCATCCAGGGCGAGTTCTCCGGCGCCTCCCGCGCCCGGGCGTTCGGGGCGCTCGGCGCCGTCGTCGGGGTGTCCGTGGCGGTGGGGCCGCTGCTCAGCGGCGGGCTCATCGCGTGGCTCGGCGGCGACCTCGGCTGGCGCGCGACCTTCCTGGTGAACGTGCCGATCGCCCTCGGCGCCCTCGTCGTGGCCCGCCAGTGGCTGCCGCGCACCGCCCCCGAGCGGGCGCGGCGCCCGGACCTGGACCCGGTCGGCGTCGTCCTGCTGGCCGGCGCCCTCGTGGCCGTCATGCTCCCGTTCCTGGACCGTGAGCTCGGGCCGTGGCGGTTCGTGCTCGTGCCCGTCGGCATCGGCCTGGCCGCCCTCTGGACACGCTGGGAGGCCCGCTACGCCCGACGGGGCCGCGCCCCGATGGTGGACCTGCGCCTGTTCCAGACCCGCAGCTTCGCGTGCGGCGCCCTGCTGATCGCCATCTACTTCACCGGCTCGACCAGCATGTTCGTGGTGATCGCCATGTTCATGCAGAACGGGCTGGGCTACCCGGCGCTGCACGCCGCACTCATCGGCCTTCCCTCGGCGGTCATGTCGAGCGTGATGTCCACCGTGGCCGGTCGCGTGGTGCTGCGCACGGGCCGGAAGATCGTCGTCCTCGGCATCGCGCTGGCGCTGCTCGCCGTCGTGGGCTCCATCGGGGTGGCGTGGGCCAACCGGGAGTTCGGCCTGAGTCCATGGTGGCTGCTGCTCACCCTCGCCATCTTGGGTGCCGGGCAGGGGCTGGTGGTCTCCCCCAACCAGACCCTCAGCCTGGCCGAGGTCCCGCCGCGGCACTCCGGCACGGCCGGCGGCGTCCTGCAGACCGGCCAGCGCGTCGGCACGGCCGTCGGCACCGCCGTGATCGTGGGGGTGTTCCTGGGCGTCGCCTCCGGTGCCGACTGGGACGGGGCGTTCATGGCCGCCTTCACCCTGGTGGCGGGGTGCATGGCGCTCGCGCTCCTCGTCGCACTCGCGGACCTGCGCGGACCACGGACGGCGGCGCCCCGTGGCTGAGCCCCGCCCCGGCGACGTGCGCGTCACCCCCGGCCCCGGCGCACCCCGCGGGCTGGTCATCCCCGCGGGCGAACTCGTCGAGCGCTTCTCCCACGCCTCCGGCCCGGGCGGTCAAGGCGTGAACACGGCGGACTCGCGGGTCCAGCTCAGTCTGGACCTGGCGGCCACCTCCGCCCTCGACGACGTCCAGCGCGCCCGCGTCCTCGCACGGCTGGCGCCCCGGCTGGCCGGCACGGTGCTCACCGTCAGCGTGGCGGAGCACCGGGCCCAGCGGCGCAACCGGGTGGCCGCCCGCGAGCGGCTCGCGGCGCTGCTGCGCGAGGCCCTGGCCCCGCCGACGCCGCGGCGGGCTACCAAGCCGACGCGCGGCTCTCGGCGGCGCCGCCTGGAGGCCAAACACCGTCGCTCCGAGGTGAAGCGCACGCGCCGCCGCCCCGGTCTCGACTGAGGCCGCCCGCCCGCAGGCGGCGGCTCAGTCCCGCCCGGTCACCCCACGGCCGGCGGCCGAGCGGTGACCCCACGCGTCGCCACGCCGGGCGAGGTAGTCCTCTTCGGGCCAGCTGCTCACCCCGGACACGCGCATCCTCACCACCCGGCCGTCGTCGCCGAGGTCGAACGGGATGCGCTCCCCCGACGCGCCGAAGCCGTCCTCGTCCTCGGGCAGGAACGTGGTGGCGTCCAGCGCTCGAAGCTCGTGCATCCTGTCGCGGGGGCCGGGCGTGCCGGGGTCGATCAGCACGAGGCGCTCACCGGCGCGAACCACGTCCGTCTCGCCCCACAGGGAGACGTAGCGGCCGGTCAGCCGGTCGAGGTCGTCGGTCGTGACACCGGCGGGCAGCGCCTGCCCGTCGGCGGCGTCCTGGGCGAGCAGGTCGATGAGCTCGACGAGGCCCACCGCGAGCGCGTCCGCCGGACCGTCCACGGCGTTGGTGAGCACGCTGACGGTCAGACCGGTCGCCGGGTCCATCAGGGTCCGGGTGATCTGCCCGGGGAAGCCGCCGGAGTGGCCCACGAGCCGTCGTCCGCCCACGCTGATCCCGATCAGGCCGAGCCCGTAGGTGCCGGTCCCGGCCCCCCGCGGGAAGGAGGCCTCGGCCCGGTGCATCAGGCGCAGCGCGTGCTCGTCCAGCAGCTCGCGCCGGTCCAGGGCGAGAGCGGAGAAGAAGCGGCTGAGCTCCTCCGCCGTGGAGACGAAGCCGGTGGCCGCGGCCAGCGCGCCGGTGGCGGTCGGTGCCACGGTCACCCGACGCCCACGGCCGTGGGCCCGGGTGTGGCCGACGACGGCCCGGCCCGCCGCGTCGTCGTCGATCTCGGGGCGGGTGTCGGTGAGGCCGAGCGGGACGAGGATGTCCTCCGTGACGTGCTCGGCGTAGCCGCGGCCCGTGACTGCCTCGATGATCGCCCCGAGCAGGCCGTACCCGATGTTCGAATACTTGAAGCGCTCCTGCGGGGCGTAGGTGGCGCCGTGGTCCCGGACGATCGCGCGCAGGGCGTCGGCGTCCGGGAAGGGGCCGTCGAGCTGCCAGTGGTCCGCGTCCACCCCGTCGCGGATGGCGCCGGAGGTGTGCGAGAGCAGCTCGCGGACGGTGACCCGGGCCAGCGGGGTGTCGGCACAGTCGGGCAGTCGTTCGGCCACGGTGTCGTCCAGGCGCAGACGACCGGCGGCGACCAGGCGCAGCACGGCGACGGCCGTGAAGGTCTTGGAATGGCTGGCCACGCGGAACAGGTGGCCGGTGGTCAGCTCCGCCCCGGTGGCCTCGTCGGCCACCCCGAACGCGGCGGAGAGCACCAGCTCGTCGCCGAGCCGCACGGCCACCTGGGCGCCGGGCACGTGCCGCGTCTCCACCTGGGTGGCCAGCCACCGGGACAGGTACGGGGCCGCCTCCCGGAGGCGGTCGAGGGACGGAGCGGGCGGGGTGGTCTGGGTCACGAGAGGCCACTGTACGATGCCGGCCGCGCGGGCTCAGGCGCGGGCGTTCTGCGATTCCGGGTCCAGGGGCGCGTGGGCGGGGTTGGACAGGGAGAGCACGACGGCGGCCACGCGCGGGTGCTCGAGGAGGGCGTCCTCCACGCGCTGGAGCAGGACCGCGGCCTCGCTCTCCCGCTCGTCCCCGGCCAGGTCCACGGCCCCGACGACGAAGAGCTTCTCCGGACCGACGTACTCGAGGTGCAGGTAGCTCACGGAGAGCACCTCGGGCCGCTCCAGCAGCCAGCGCAGCACCCGGGTCCGGACCACCGGGTCGGCGACCTCGCCGACGAGGAACGCCATGTTCCGCGAGAGCAGGAAGATCGCGACGACCCCGAGCAGCACGCCCACGAGGATCGAGCCGGCGGCGTCCCACCGGGGGTCCCCGGTGAGCTGGTGCAGGGCGAGGGCGGCCGCCGCGATGACCAGGCCGATCAGGGCCGAGGCGTCCTCCACCCACACGGCGCGCAGGGTGGGGTCCGAGGTCTGGCGCAGGAACATGGCATCGCTGATGTGCCGCCGCTCCGCGTCGCGGCGGACGCGCCGATGCGCGTTCAGGAAGGAGACGCACTCGAGCACGAACGCGACGGCGAGCACGATGTACGCGATCGTGTACTCCGCCTCCTCCTCGGGGGCGGACCAGGCCGTGATCCCGTGCCAGACCGAGACCGCCGAGCCCACCGCGAACAGGCCGAAGGCCGCGACCATCGACCACACGTAGGCCGCCCGCCCGTAGCCCAGCGGGTGCCGCGCGTCGGAGGCTCGGCCGGCCCGACGCTCCGCCAGCAGCAGGAAGACCTCATTGCCGGCGTCGGCCCAGGAGTGTGCGGCCTCGGCCACCATCGCGGCTGAGCCGGTGACCGCGCCCACGATCGACTTCACGACGGCGATCACCGCGTTCACGCCGAGCGCGATCAGGACGGTCAGCAGGCTCTCGCCGCCGGACTCGTCGGCGGGCGAGGCGGAATGAGCGGGCGGGGCGACGGCGGGCGGAGTGCGGGTCATCCTCCGAGTCTGCTCCTGCAGGCGGGTCCCGGACCAGGCTCGCCGTGTCCGGTTCCGCCGGTCCAGGAGCGCGAGATGGGGTCCACGCGGATCGGCGCCGCCGAGCCCGTGAGGTCTCCGCGTGCGCGGCCTAGCGTGGGGCCCATGACGGATTCTCCCCTGCACCTCGACCGCCCCGACGCCCCCCGCATCATCGTGCTCGGCGCGACGGGCTACGCCGGATCCCTCGTCGTGGACGCCCTCCTGGCCCAGGGTGCACGGCCCGTGCTGGCGGGCCGGAACCGGGACTCGCTCCAGCACGCGGCGAAGCGGCACGACGGGCTGGAGGTCGCCGTCGCCGACGCCGGGGACCCCGCCTCGCTGAGGGCCCTGGTCACGGAGGGCGATGTGCTGGTCTCCACGGTCGGCCCCTTCGAACGCTACGGCCGGCCGGTCGCCCGCGCCGCCGCGGAACGGGGCGCGCACTACGTGGACTCGACCGGTGAGGTCGGCTTCGTGAAGGACCTCAAGGCGGACCTGGACGCCACCGCCCGACGCTCGGGCGCCACCCTGCTGCCCGCCCTCGGCTTCGACTACGCGCCGGGCATGCTCGCGGGCGGGCTCGCGCTGGCGGAGGCCGATGGACGGGCACGGTCCCTGCAGATCGGCTACTTCGCCGACGGCGAGCTGGACCCCCGCGTCGACCTCAGCCACGGGACGCGCCAGACGATGGTGGACGCCCTCACCGGGCGAGCCATCACGTGGCGTGGCGGGCGACTGGCGACGACGGGCCTGGCCAGTCGATCGGCCGTCTTCCGGGTCGACGGGCAGGACCGCCGTGGCGTGCTGTTCGGCGGCACGGAGTCCCTGTTCCTGCCGCGGATGCAGCCCGGCCTGGATGAGGTCGAGGTCTTCAACGGCTGGTTCCCGGCCCGGCCCACGCAGATCGGCGCCGCCGCCCTCGGTGCGGTGGGGTGGCTCCCCGGCGTCGCCCGCGGCGTGCAGGCCCTGCTGCGGCCCCTGGCCGGCGACCCGGGTGGCCCCGACGCGGCAGACCGGGCCCGCACGGGCTCCCGGGTCGGGGCGATCGCGCGCGACGCAGCCGGCCGCGTCGTGGCGGACGTGCACCTGCGCGGCCCCAACGCCTACACGTTGACCGGAGACCTCATGGCCTGGGGCGCCCGGCAGCTCGCCGCAGGCCGGGCCCGCGAGGCCGGCGTCGTCAGCCCGATCCAGGCGTTCGGCCTCGACGACTTCGAGACGGCCTGCGCCGCGGCCGGTCTGGTGCGGGCATGATCCCGACGACCGAACCCGCCCGCGGCCCTCAGCGGGGGCGACGCCGGGGGCGGCTGATCCAGGCCAGATAGGCGCTGCCCCCGGTCAGGGCGGCGCCGCCGGCGGCCACCACCGGCCCGGCGAAGCGGCCCAGCCGGTCCTTGTACGCCACGAGCACGTTCGTGCCGCCGGTGATCATCGCGGCCACCACCATGGCGGCCACCACCCGGTCGCCCGTCCGCTCGAGACGCGTCACGAGCGGCTCGAGCTCGCTCGCGCGGACGGTGACGTCGATCCCGCCGTCGTCGATGCGTTCCATCACCTTGCGGGCGTACTCCGGCAGGTCGATGCCGAGCTCGGCCGCCGCGATCGTGGCCCGGCCGATCCGACCCGCCACCCGCCGAGGGTCGAGGTGCTCCCCCACGAGGCGCAGGGCGAAGGGGTCGAGCACGCGGGTGTAGTCGAAGCCGGGGTGCAGGCGGCGGCCGATGCCGTCCACGATGATCAGCATCCGCAGCAGCTGCACGAGCTCGGGCGGCAGGGACAGCCGGTGGCGCCGCACCAGGGCGAAGATCTCCGAGACCAGCTGCGCCACGCGGATGTCCTCGAGCTCGCGCCCCTCGAGGCGGCCGATGATCCGGGCCACCTCCAGCCGGAGCCGACGGCGGTCCACCGGGCCGCGCGGCGGGGCGATGTCCAGCAGGGCCCGCACCAGTCCGTCGGTGTCCTGCCGGGCCAGCGCCATGGCCAGGCCCGCGAACCGGCGCCGGAGGGACGGGGAGATCCGCCCGACGGAGCCGAAGTCGATGAACCCGACGGTCCCGTCCGGCTCGATGAACAGGTTGCCCGCGTGCGGGTCCGCGTGGAACACGCCGTGCTCGAACACCATGGCCAGCAGCACGTCGGCGGCCCGGTACGCCAGCTCCTCCCGGTCGATGCCGGCGGCGTCGAGTCCGGCCAGGTCGTCCACGCGCAGCCCGGAGAGCTCCTGCATGGTCAGCACGCGCGAGGTGGTCAGGTCCCACTCGATCCACGGGAACCGCACGCCCGGGGTGTCCCGGAAGCCGGCGGCGATCTCCTCGCAGGCCCGCGCCTCCACCACGTAGTCGAGCTCGGCGCGCAGCGAGCGGTCGAACTCGTCCACCATGGCCGGCACGTCCAGGTCGGCGACGGTCCGTGAGGCCCGCGACCACGTGGCCGCCAGCGTCCGCAGGATCTCCAGGTCCGCCTGGACCTGCTCCACCACGCCGGGCTTGCGGACCTTCACGACGACGGCGCGCCCGTCGTGCAGGCGCGCGCGGTGGGCCTGGCCGATGGAGGCGGTGGCCAGGGGCGCCCGGTCGAACCAGGCGAACAGGGTGTCGACGTCGGCGCCGAGGTCCTCCTCGACCGTCCGGGCGACGGCCTCGAAGGGCACCGCCGACGTGCTGTCCGTGAGGCGGGCGAACGCCGCGCAGTAGGCCTCGGGGAACACGTCCGGGCGCGCCGAGATCAGCTGCCCGAGCTTCACGAAGGTGACGCCCAGCTCCTCGAACGTGCGCACGAACAGCTCGGGGCGGGCCTCGGCGTCGATGCCCAGGTGCGGCTCCCCCTCCTCGAGGGGCAGCCACCGGGAGAGCCCGGCCTGCACGGCCGTGGCCATGAGGCCGTTGCGGGCCATGACGTGGGCGATCTCGCGGTAGCGCTGCAGGTGGAGGGCCATGACGCCCACGCTACCGACCGCGCGGAGGGACGGGCCCCGCCGCTCAGTCCGCGTACCGGAGCATGCCCGGCCGGACCCGCGCGTCGGCCCCGATCCGCATCCCGTCCGCGAGCGCGCCCGCCGCCCGCAGCTCCCGCAGCCTCGCCAGCACCCGGTCCCGCACGTCCCACGGGCTGAGGGTGTTGACGTTGATCTTGGTGGCGCCCTCGAAGCCGGCGAGCGTGGAGACGCGCCACTTGAGCATCACACGCCACGGCATCGGGTCCGCGACGCCGGGCGGGCGGGTGTGCCACTCCTCGTTGGAGGGGACGTCCGGGCCGGTGGCCGCGTGGGCGGCATGCAGCAGGTCGGAGACGGCGCGCAGCTCGGCCGCGGACTGCCGCCACGGCTGCCCCACCGGGCTCGTGGAGTAGACCTCGACCGTCGGGTACCGGTGGCCGAAGCCGGCGAACATCACGGCGTGCTCGTTGGCGGCGATCACGAGGTCGTGCGCCACAGCCACGTCCAGCGCGGCGTGGTTGAACACCTGCGGGTCCTCGCGCAGCCGGTCCAGGACGGCGGCGTTCTGCGCGCCGACCTCGTCGATGGCCACGAGCTGCTTGTGCAGGTGGTCGAAGGAGGCACCGGCGGGCTTGAGCCAGTTCTGGAACACGGAGACGTACCGCACGGCGGGCGTGGTCGCGTAGAGGTCCCGCATCGCGTCGGCGGTGAGGGCCAGGAAGGCGTGGTGCTCGTCCGGGGTGAGGGTGCCCGAGGAGGCGAGCTGGTGGTCGTCCACGGCGTCGTCGACGAAGTGCCGCCGGGCGATCACCACGTCGTGCGTGCCGCCGAAGAATGCGGCCGACGCCGCGATCAGCTCCGCCTCGGACATCGCTGCAGCCTCCTCGGTGGAGCGGCCGGAGGCGCGCAGCTTCGCGGCGACGACGGCGCGCACGTGGGCGCGGCCGGCCTCGGTGGCCAGGTATTCGTCACGGCGGCGGCGCGCGTCCGGGGGAAGTTCATAGCCGTGGTTGAGACGCCAGTAGTCGTAGCTGAGGATCTCGAAGAGGTTGGGGACCCGGCGAAAGGCCGGGGTCGTCTCCTCGAGCCGCTCCGCGGCCGGGTGCCGCAGGATCTGCCAGGCCGGGGCGCCGTCGTCGGCCCTCATGGAGACGATGCGTGACTTCTCCGGCGGCGTCTCCAGCATCCGGTGCTCGCAGAAGGCGCAGTGCCGGCCGTGCTGGGCGGGGTCGAGCGGCTGCGGGGCGGGCCGGACGAGGCCGAGCGGGCGGTGGCCGCGGCCGGGCACGGTCCAGACCTCGGTACCGGTGAAGGGGTTGCGCTGCTTGACGGTGCCGTCCGGCAGTCGGGTGAGGGGCTCGCTCACAGACGGGTGCACGAGGCCAGGATACGAGGCGGTGCCGGCCCGGGCAGGCCGGCGCCGACGCGCCCGCCGGTCAGAACTCGAGCAGCACCTTGCCCTTGGCATGGTGGGATTCGAGACGCTCGAACGCCTGCTCCCAGTCGGCCAGGGGGTAGCGGCTGTCCACGGTCACGGCCAGCTCGCCGGCGTCCACGAGCCGAACGAGCTCGGCCAGGCCCGCCCCGTCCGGATGCATGAGGAAGAACTCGTAGGTCACCCCGGCCTTCTTCGCGGCCCGGCGCACCTTCGCACTGGCCACCCGGGAGACGACGGCGGCCAGCGGCCGACGCGACGGGCGCGCGGTCTCACGAAGGCTGCCGGGGCTCGGCGGGCCCGCGATGGTCACCAGCCGGCCGCCGGGCTCGATCGAGCCGAGCAGCTCGGCCATCTGATCACCGCCGATGAGGTCGAACACCTTGTCGAAGCGTTCGCCCCCCTCTGCGACGGTGCGGGCGCGATAGTCGATCACCGCGTCGGCGCCGGCCTCGCGGACGTACGGCTCACCCGCCGCGGAGGCGGTCACGGTCACGTGCGCGCCGCGCAGGTGTGCCAAGCGCGTGGCGATCAGCCCGACGCCGCCGGCGGCCCCGGTGATCAGCAACCGCTCCCCGGGCTGCAGGTCCAGGTGCTCCGGGCCGAGTGCCTGCTGGGCGGTCAGGCCGGCGAGCGGCAGGCCGGCCGCGTCCGTCAGGGGCATGCGGGCGGGCGCGGCGGCCACCCAGTCCGCGCGCACCGCGGCCAGCTCGGCGAACGCCCCGTGGCCGGAGGGGTCCACGCGGGTGATCACCGCGTCACCCGGGGCGAACGCGGTCACCCCGGCGCCCACGGTCTCGACGATGCCGCTGAGCTCGTTGCCGGCGACCGTGGGGAAGTCGTCGGGGGCGATGGCCTTGAAGTCGCCTTCGCGATGCATCGCGTCGACGGGGTTGAGGCCGACCGCGCGGGTGCGGATCAGCACCTCGCCGGCGCCGACCGTGGGGGCGGGGACGTCGGTGAGGGCCATGGCCTCACGGCCGCCGTAGGACTGGAGGACGAGTGCTCGCATGACGCCGAGCCTAGGCGCGCCGCCCCGGAGTGCCGAGCCCTGTTCGCCGTCGTCGATCACGCAGGTCGGGCTCGGCGACCTCCGGCGTGATCATCCCCACGGCCACCCGTGACGCGGGTACGCTGATCGCTGTTCCACGTCACAGCGCTCTCGCTCGACTCGTCTCACCCGCACGGAGGCCTCACCCATGTCGTCCCGCATCCACCACCCCGGCCTCCGGTCGAAGGTGATGTCCGCCGCGGAGGCGGCGGCGTTCATCCAGCACGGCACCACCGTGGGCATGAGCGGGTTCACGGGGTCCGGCTACCCGAAGGCCGTGCCGATGGCGCTGGCCGAGCGGGCCAAGGAGCTGCACGCGCGCGGCGAGGAGTTCCGCATCAACCTCCACACGGGGGCGTCCACCTCCGCGGAGATGGACGGTGCGCTGGCCGAGGCGGACGCCGTCGCGCTGCGCACCCCGTTCCAGTCGGACCCGACGATGCGCGCCAAGATCAACGCGGGCGCGATCGAGTACATCGACACACACCTGTCCCACCTGGCGCAGACCGTGTGGAACGGCTTCTACGGGCCCATGACCACCGCGGTGATCGAGGTGTCCGGGATCCGCGAGGACGGCCGTCTCGTCCCCAGCTCCTCCGTGGGCAACAACAAGTCCTGGATCGACCTGGCGGATCAGGTGATCCTCGAGGTCAACTCGTGGCAGAGCGAGGACCTCGAGGGTCTGCATGACGTCTACTACGGCACCGCGCTGCCCCCGCACCGCACGCCGATCATGCTCACCCACCCCGCGGACCGCATCGGTGAGACGTACCTGCGGTGCGATCCGGCCAAGGTGGTGGCCGTCGTCGAGACCCACGCCCCGGACCGCAACTCTGCCTTCAAGCCCGCCGACGCGGACTCGATCGCGATCGCCCAGCACCTCGTGGAGTTCTTCGAGCACGAGGTGGCCCAGGGCCGGTACGACGAGCGACTGCTGCCGCTGCAGTCGGGCGTGGGCAACATCGCGAACGCGGTGATGTCCGAGCTGGTGAAGTCCCGGTTCACGGGCCTGTCCGCGTTCACCGAGGTGGTGCAGGACGGCATGCTCGACGCCCTGGACTCCGGCACCCTGGCGACCGCGTCCGCGACCGCGTTCTCCCTGTCCACCGAGGCCGCCGAACGGTTCAACGACAACGCCGCGAAGTATCGGGACAAGCTGATCCTGCGCACCCAGGAGATCTCCAACCACCCCGAGCTCGTGCGCCGCCTCGGCATCCTCGCCATGAACGGCATGCTCGAGGCCGACCTGTACGGCAACGTGAACTCCACGCACCTGATGGGCACGAAGATGATGAACGGTCTCGGCGGCTCCGGCGACTTCGCCCGCAACGCGTTCACCTCGTTCTTCCTCACCCCCTCCACGGCCAAGGGCGGGGACATCTCCTGCATCGTGCCGATGGTCTCGCACGTGGACCACACCGAGCACGACGTGCACGTGGTGGTCACCGAGCAGGGGCTGGCCGACCTGCGCGGCCTCTCCCCCAAGCAGCGCGCCCGCACGATCATCGACACGTGCGCGCACCCGGACTACAGGGAGCAGCTGCGGGACTACTTCGACCGCGCGATGCGCGAGTCGGACGGCCTGCACACCCCGCACCTGTTGGGCGAGGCCCTGTCCTGGCACCAGCGCTTCCTCGAGACCGGGACGATGCGTCACGGCTGACGGCCCGCCGGGCCGGACACCTGCGGAACGGGCCGCGCCTCGCGGCGGGGTGAGGTCACGCCGGCTCCGGGCACGTGCCCGGAGCCGGCCCAGGACCGCAGGACCGGCGACGGCGTCAGCGGCGCCCGCCCTGCTCCCGCTCGGGGATTCCCGCGGCCCACAAAGCGGCCGCGATGAGGGCGGGCTGGCCGAACAGCCGCGCCAGGCGGCGGCCATCGGTGTCCAGCCCGAAGCCGTCCTTGCGCTCGGCGTACTGCCCGATGTTCCCGGGGTAGATCGCGGTGTAGAAGGCCGCCAGGGCGGTGCCGGTCAGGCGGCGCTGCCCGGGGAGCGCCAGCAGAGCGGCCCCGAGGCCGATCTCGGCCACGCCGGATCCGAGCACCACGAGGTCCGCCGGGAGCGGGACCCACGAGGGCACCTGGGCACGGAACTCACGGCGTGCCACGGTGAGGTGGGACAGCCCCGCGGCGGTCATGAACCCGCCGAGGCCGAGGCGGGCGGCGGTCTGGGAGAGGGGGACGGGCTGCCGGTGCTTCGTCATCACGCCTCCCCGAGCTCGAGGACGACGTCGATGTTGCCCCGGGTGGCGTTCGAATAGGGGCACACCTGATGCGCCTGCTCCATGAGGGCGCGGGCCTGATCCGCGGGGACATTGGGGAGCACGACCTCGAGGGTGACCTCCAGGCCGAAGCCCTCACCCTGGCGGCCGATGCCCACGCGCGCGCCGACGGAGGAGTCGGTGATGTCGGCACGGGAGGCACGGGCGACCATCTGCAGGGCCGAGTGGAAGCACGCGGCGTAGCCGGCGGCGAACAGCTGTTCGGGGTTGGTGCCCTGGCCGGAGCCGCCCATCTCGGTGGGCACGGCGAGGTCGAGGTCGACCCGCCCGTCGGTGGTGCGGACATGGCCGTCGCGGCCGGCGCCGGTGCTGAGCGCCTCGGCGGTGTAGATGGTCTCCATGAGAGGTCCTTTCATCCGCCCGCCCCGTGCGGGACGAGTCGGCTCCAGCCTCCCACCCGGTTAGGTCGCGCGCAACCAAGTCGCTCCCCAGCGACCACTAGAATCGCTCCCATGGATGCC
Organism: Micrococcus sp. KRD012; assembly: GCF_017168555.1. Lineage (NCBI taxonomy): Bacteria > Bacillati > Actinomycetota > Actinomycetes > Micrococcales > Micrococcaceae > Micrococcus > Micrococcus sp. KRD012. The sequence continues at coordinate 59,594 of NZ_JABFBB010000007.1, read as the reverse complement.
GCGCCGACCCCCAGCCTCGCCCTCGAGGACCAGCTCTGCTTCGCCCTGCACCGGGCGGCGCGCGCCGTCACGCGCGGCTACGGCCCCCTGCTCTCCCGCCTCGGCGTCACCTACCCGCAGTACCTCGTGATGCTCACCCTGTGGCAGGCGGAGGGTGACGCCTCGGCCGAGACGGAGGCGTCGACGTCGGACGCCGCCGGCGCGCTGGGGGTCGGCGCGCTGCGGGACCGGCTCGGCATGGACAACGGGACGATCACACCCCTGGTGCGGCGCCTGGCCGGCATGGGGCTCGTCACGCGGGAGCGCGACGTCCACGACGAGCGACGCGTGCTGGTCCGGCTGACGGACGAGGGACGAGCGCTGCGGGCGTCCGCCCGGACGGTCCCGGTGGACGCCCTCACCCGGATCCCCCTCGACACCACCGAGCGCCAGGTCCTCATGGACCTGCTGAACCGGATCACCGAGGCCGCCGGGCCGCGCTGAAACGGCGGGAGCGGCCCGCGCGGAGCGCGGGTCAGCGCACCCGGTCCAGGATCGCCCGGGCGACGGCGTCCGCCTCGCGCTCGGGCAGCCAGTGGTCCGCGTCGAGCTTCACGAACCGGTACTCCCCCGCCACCTGCCCGGCCGTGAGCTCGGCGGCCCGCGGCCCCAGGGCCGCGTCCCGGGTGCCCCACACATACGTGGTGGGGACCGTCACGGGCGCGCTGCTCGTGGTGGTCACCAGATCCGGGTTCGCCCGATACCAGTTCACCGGGCCGCGCAGGCTCTGCGGGGTGGAGAACCGGCGGGCGTAGTGCTCCGCCCCGGGGACCTGCCCCCGTTGCAGCAGGGAGCCCAGCCGTCGGGCGAGGATTCGTTCGGGGAGGGCCGGCGCCTGGAAGGCGGCGATGTACCAGCTGCGGCGCAGCTGGTCCGGGCCGCGCAGGGCGCGGGCCAGGGCGGCCGGGTGCGGCGTGGACAGGACCGTCAGGGACGCGACGCGCTCGGGGTGGGCGGTGGCCAGCGCCCAGGCGACGGCGCCACCCCAGTCATGGCCGACGACGTGGACGCGCCGCGCCCCCGCCGCGTCCGCCAGCGCGACGGCGTCCCCCACGAGCGCCGGGAGGCGATAGGCCGCCGTCGCCCGCGGAGCGGCCCCCGGGGAGTAGCCGCGCTGATCCGGGGCGAGCGTGCGCAGCCCCGCGGCGTGCAGCAGCGGTTCGACATGCCTCCAGGACGTGGCGTCCTGCGGGAAGCCGTGCAGCAGCAGGACCACCTCCCCCTCGGCCGGCCCGCCGTCGCGGACGTCGAAGGTCAGGCCCTGATGCCGGAAGGTGTCCATGCCGCCCCCGAGTGCGCCGTCGCCCGTCACAGCCGGACGAGCATCTTCCCCGTGTTGGCACCCTCGAGCAGGTCGATGAACGCCTGGGGTGCGTTCTCCAGCCCCTCCCGGACGGTCTCGTCCCACTGGATCTTCCCGGCGGCGACCCACGGGCCCACGCGCTCCAGGAACTCGGGGCGGACCTGCGCTGCGTACTTCTGCAGGACGAAGCCGCGCAGGGTCAGGCACTTGCCGATCGCCAGGGCGAGGTTGCGCGGGGCGGCCGGCGGCTCCGTCGAGTTGTACTGGGCGATCGCGCCGCACATCGCCACGCGGCCGTCGACCCGCATCGCGGCGATGGCGGCCTCGAGGTGGTCGCCGCCCACGTTGTCGAAGTAGACGTCGATGCCCTCCGGCGCCGCCTCGGCCAGCAGATCGGTGGGCGAGCCGTCGTGGTAGTCGAACGCGGCGTCGAAGCCCAGCTCCTTCACCCGCGCCACCTTCTCGGGCGTGCCCGCCGAGCCGACCACGCGCGAGGCGCCCAGCAGGCGGGCGATCTGGCCGGCGACCGAGCCGACGGCCCCCGCGGCGCCCGAGATGAAGACGGCGTCGCCCTCCTGCATCTCGGCCACGTGCACGAGGCCGGTGTAGGCGGTCAGACCCGTCATGCCCAGCACGCCCAGGTAGGTGCTGTCCGAGAACTGGGAGGTGTCCACGACCTGGACGGTGTCGCCGTCGAGGACGGCGTGCTCGCGCCAGCCGCGGCCGTGGAGCACGGACGTGCCCTCCGGCACGTCCGCGTGGCGCGAGGCGATCACGGTGCCCACCGCGCCGCCGTCGAGGGGGGCGTCGAGTTGGAACGGAGGCACGTAGGACTCGACGTCGTTCATGCGGCCGCGCATGTACGGGTCCACGGACATCACGGTGTTGCGCACGAGGACCTGGCCCTCGGCGAGCTCGGGGAGCTCGACCTCCGTGAGACGGAAGTTCTCCGGCGTCGGGGCGCCGTGGGGGCGGGAGGCGAGGTGGATCTCGCGCGTGCGGGTG
>NZ_JABFBB010000007.1:27800-57147 GCF_017168555.1 Micrococcus sp. KRD012 | reverse complement strand
CCTCGGGGTCGGGGCGGCGGGCTCGGTGGAGGGTCAGCGCGCGAGCAGGTCCAGGAGGCGGCGGGCGGCGTCGGCGGAGGAGGCCGGGTTCTGGCCGGTCACCAGGGTGCCGTCCGTGACCACGAAGCTCTCCCCGTCCGGGCCCTTGCGGTAGTCCGCGCCGGCGGCGATCAGCGAGTCCTCGACGAGGAACGGGACGACGTCCGTCAGCTGGGCGGCCTCCTCCTCGCCGTTGGTGAACCCGGTGACCTGACGGCCGCGCACGAACGGGGTGCCGTCGGCGGCGGTGATCGGGTGCAGGATCCCGGGCGCGTGGCAGACGAGGCCGAGCGGGCGCCCGGCCGCGTCGCTGTCGAGGATGATCCGCGTGGAGTCGGCGTCGGACACCAGGTCCCACAGCGGGCCGTGACCGCCCGGGTAGAAGACGGCGTCGAACCCGTCCACGTCCACCTGCGCCAGGGGCGTGGTGTGGGCCAGGGCGGCCTTGGCCTCCTCGTCCTGGTCGAACCGGCGGGTGGCCTCGGTCTGCATCTCCGGCTTCGAGCTCGTCGGGTCGATGGGCGGCTGGCCGCCGCGGGGCGAGGCGAGGGTGACCTCGTGGCCGGCGTCCGTGAAGACATAGTAGGGCGAGGCGAACTCCTCGAGCCAGAACCCGGTCTTGCGGCCGGTGTCGCCCAGCTGGTCGTGCGAGGTGAGGATCATCAGGATGCGGGACATGTCTGGGGCCCTTTCGTCGGTGGGGACTGAACTCTCATGGTCGTACACAACCGAATCTCGGGCAAGGGTGACGGTGCCCGGGTCGTCAGCGCTCCGTCACCCGCCCGTCCTGGACCTGCCAGCGACGGTCGGTGCGGACGGTGTCCAGCATGCGGCGGTCGTGGGTGACGAGCAGCAGGGCGCCCTCATAGGTCTCCAGGGCCTGTTCGAGCTGCTCGATGGCCTCCAGGTCCAGGTGGTTGGTGGGCTCGTCGAGCACCAGGACGTTCACCCCGCGGGCCTGGAGCAGGGCCAGGGATGCCCGGGTGCGCTCGCCGGGCGAGAGCTCGTCCACGGGGCGGTTCACGTGGTCGGCCTTGAGGCCGAACTTGGCCAGCAGGGTGCGCACCTCCCCGGAGGCCATCTCGGGCACGAGCGCCTCGACGGCCGCGGCGAGCGGGACGGTCCCGGCCAGCAGCGAGCGCGCCTGGTCGATCTCCCCGATCTGCACGCTGGACCCCAGGGCGGCCGTGCCCTCGTCCGGGGCCTGGCGGCCCAGCAGCGCGCGCAGCAGGGTGGACTTGCCGGCCCCGTTGGGCCCGGTGATGCCGATCCGCTCCCCCGCGTTCACCTGGAGGGACACCGGGCCGAGCGTGAAGCCTCCCTGCCGGAAGACGGCGTCGTTGAGGGTGGCGACCACCGAGCTGGAGCGCGGCGCCGCACCGATGGTGAACTCCAGCCTCCACTCCTTGCGCGGCTCCTCCACCTCCTCCAGGCGCGCGATGCGGCTCTCCATCTGCCGGACCTTCTGGGCCTGCTTCTCGCTCGACTCACTGTTGGCCCTGCGGCGCAGCTTGTCGTTGTCCGGGGACTTCTTCATCGCGTTGCGCACGCCCTGGCTGGACCACTCCCGCTGGATGCGGGCGCGGGAGACGAGGTCCTGCTTCTGCTCGGCGAACTCCTCGTACTTCTCCCGGGCCTGGCGGCGCAGGGTGGCCCGCTCCTCGAGGTAGGCCTCGTAGCCGCCGCCGTAGACGCGGTTGGTGCGCTGGGCGAGGTCGAGCTCCAGGACGCGGGTGACGCAGCGGGCCAGGAACTCGCGGTCGTGGCTCACCAGCACGACGCCGCCGCGCAGCTCCTGCACGAAGGCCTCCAGGCGGGTCAGACCGTCGAGGTCCAGGTCGTTGGTGGGCTCGTCCAGGAGCACGACGTCGAAGCGGGAGAGCAACAGCGCGGCGAGGCCGACGCGGGCGGCCTGCCCACCGGAGAGGGAGGTCATGAGGACCTGTTCCGGGGAGGCGGAGAGGTCGAGGCCGAGGTCGGCCAGGACGGCGGGGATGCGCTCCTCCAGGTCCGCGGCGCCGGAGGCCAGCCAGCGGGTGAGGGCGGTGTTGTAGCGGTCTGCGGCGGCGTCCGTGACGTCCGGGTCCGCCAGGCCCGAAGCGGAGGCGTCCATCTCTCGAGTGGCCTCGGCGCAGCCGGTGCGGCGGGCGATGTACCCGGCGACCGTCTCCCCCGGCACCCGCTCGCGCTCCTGCGGCAGCCAGCCCACGAACGCGTCGGCCGGGGCCAGGCTGACCGTGCCGGCCTGCGGCGCGAGGTCCCCGCCGAGGATGCGCAGCAGGGTGGACTTGCCCGCGCCGTTGGCCCCCACGACGCCGACGACGTCCCCGGGCGCGACCGTGAGGTCCAGATCCTCGAAGAGCGTGCGGTGGCCGTGGCCGCCGGCGAGGCCGGAGGCGACAAGGGTGGCGGTCATGGTGCTCCTGACGGAAGTGCGGCGGGCGTCAGGCCATTCTGCCGCGACTGAGCTCCACGAGCTTCTCGGCCCGGGCGCGCGTCGCCTCCTCTCCCGCCGCGATGGCGACGCCGGAGCTGCGGAAGTCCGCGACCGTCATCCCCTCGATCGGCGGGCTGATGAGCACGTCCGGCCGGTAGAGCGAGAGCCGGACGGTGGTGAGCTGGGCCTGCATGACGTCAATCGCCCGCATGGCCTGGCGCAGCGACGTGGCGGGCGAACGGCGGGTGCGGGTGCGCGCCCCGGGCTCCGGCCGCTCCAGGGGCTCGAGCGTGGTGGCATCGACGGCGATCACCCGCTGCGCGCCCAGGAAGCGCACCCCGTCCACCGGGATCTGGTTGAGGATGCCGCCGTCCACCAGCACGGAGTCCCCCACGGTCACCGGCTCCAGCGCGCCGGGGTAGGCGGTGGTCGCCTGGATCGCGGTGATGAGGTCCCCGGTGTGCAGGTAGCGGGTCTGGCCCTCGACGACGTCGGCCGCGGTGAGCACCAGGGGAATCTGCAGCTCCTCGAAGGTGTCCGGGAGCAGCTCGCGGAGCCAGGCCCGCAGCCTCTCGCTGGAGAGGATGCCGCCGGTCAGGCCCCAGTTGATGAGCCGCGGCCAGTCCACGCTCCGCTCGATCTTCTCGAGCGAGGCGGCGTCATGACCGGCGGCTATGAGCGCGCCGAGGAGGCCGCCCATGCTCGTTCCCGCGAGCACGTCCGGGCGGATGTCGAGCTCCTCGAGCACCCGCCAGACCCCGATGTGGCACAGCCCGCGCGCTCCTCCGCCGCCCAGGGCGAGGCCCAGCCGACCCGTGGGCCGTTCGTCATGCATCATCGGCCCAGTGTGCCACGGACATGACCGTGAAGGGAGCGATGCCGGTCAGTCCGTCTCCGGCAGGCCGGCGGCCCACAGGGCGGCGGCAGACGAGGGCGCGGAACGCCTGCATCGGTCCCTCACCGTCCTGACGACCACCGGGTTCCTGGGCGGCGTCGAGATCACGATCGGCCTGCTCGCGTACCTGCTCACGCTCCACGAGACGGGCAGCCACCTTCTGGCCGGACTCGCGTTCTCCATCGGCCTGGTCAGCCTGTTCCTCGCCCACTCCGAGCTCTTCACGGAGGGGTTCTACTACCCGATCACCGCGATCGCCGCCGGCCGGGGCACGTGGATGGAGCTGCTGCGTCTGTGGGCGGTGACCCTCGTGATGAACCTCCTCGGCGGCACCGTGATGATCGCCCTCGTGGTGGCGGGGTTCCCCGACCTGCACGGCACCCTGGCCGAGAGCGCCCACCACTTCCTGGACATCGGCTTCAGCTGGCAGGGCGCCGCCCTGGCGGTCCTGGCCGGGGTGGCGATCACCCTCGTGACGCGGATGCAGGCCGGGACGGACAGCCCGACGGCGATGATCGTCGCGTCCGTCGCCGGAGCCATCGTCCTCGCCGGCGGTTCGCTCTTCCATTCGGTGATGGACTCGATCCTCATCATCGGAGCCATCCTGTCCGGAGCGCACGGCGTGGGGTGGCTCGAGTGGCTCAGTTGGGTGTGGTGGGTGATCCCCCTGAACATCCTCGGCGGGCTGGCGCTGACGACGGCGCCGCGCCTGCTGCGTTCCAAGGAGGTGCGGGAAGAGACGGGGCGGTGAGGGCAGGGCCCGAATGACAGGGATCAGACGGCGTCCCGCGTCCCGTCGGCGGCGGGCTCGGGCAGCTCCTCGGTCACCCGGGAGGTGTTGGGGAAGACGAAGCGGTAGCTGAGACCGGCGACCGCGGCGCCCAACAACGGGGCCACGAAGAACAGCCAGACCTGGCCGAGGGCGTCCCCGCCCGCGAACAGGGCCACGCCGAAGGAGCGAGCGGGGTTCACGGAGGTGTTCGACACGGGGATGGAGATCAGGTGGATCAGCGTGAGGGTCAGGCCGATGGCCAGCGGCGCGAAGCCGGACGGAGCACGGCGGTCCGTGGCGCCGAGGATGACGTAGAGGAACACGGCGGTCAGCAGCACCTCGGTCAGGAACACCGCGCCCATCGAGTAGCCCGCGGGCGAGAGTTCGCCATAGCCGTTGGTGGCCAGGCCGTTCTCCGCAAGCGAGTAGCCCGGACGACCGGAGGCGATCGCCAGCAGCACGCCGCCGGCCGCCACGCCGCCCACGAGCTGGGCGATCCAGTACGGCACAGTGAGCTTCCACGGCAGACGACCCGCGAGCGCCGCACCCAGCGTGACGGCCGGGTTGAAGTGACCGCCGGAGATGTGGCCTACGGCGTAGGCCATGGCCACCACGGTCAGGCCGAAGGCGAGGGCGACGCCGAGGAAGCCGATGCCCATGTTGACGCCTGCGGCGTCGTCGATCACGGAGGCGGAGAACACGGCCGCACCGGCGCCGCCGAAGACGAGCACGAAGGTGCCGAGGAGCTCGGCGGAGAGCTTGGAGACGAGCGGGGAGTCGTTCATGGTGGTCCTGTCAGAAGGTCTGGGGGGTGGGATCCTTTCGCTACGGTACCCGAGCCGGGGCATCCTCCCCGGAGGGTCCTCGACCTCTTCCGCTGCCACGGCAGCGCCGTCCGTGGGACCGTCCCGCCGTTGCCTGGGCGCACCGTCTCGTCCCGCGTCCACTCTCCTGGCCGGGCCGCCACGATCACCTCCGCAGATCAGACGGCGGCCCTCATCCAGGACGGGGACGCCGCCGGGCACCGCTCGTCCGGCCGGGGGCCGGGCCTCAGCCCGCCGGCTGATCCACCCCCGCGGCGGGACGCCCGTCCTCCAGGTAGACGCAGTGCGCGGCGTCCCAGGCGGCGTCGACGCGGCGGGCGATCGCCGGGCGCAGGAGCTTCCGGGCCTCCTGGCGCGTCACGAAGCGATGCTCGGAGGCCTCGTCCTCCTGCAGGCCGATGGCGGCGACGTCCGCGGCAGTGAGCGGGTGGACGGCGCGGAAGAGGAAGCGCAGGCCGGTCCGGCCGTCGGCTTTGCTGGGCCGCGTGTCGACGGCGACGAGCCGCCCGGCGGTCACCTCCAGGCCCGTCTCCTCCCGGACCTCGCGGCGGCAGCCGTCCCAGGGGGTCTCGCCGTCGTCCTCCATGATCCCGCCGGGGATGGTCCACCCCTTCTTGTAGGTGGGCTTGAGCACGAGCAGGCGGCCGGCCTCGTCGAAGAGGAGGCAGCCGCAGGAGACGGGGACGGAAGGAATCAGGAAGGACATGGCGCCAGCCTAGAGGCGGGCGCCGGCGGGGCGCTGGCCGGCGGGCTCGTGCCCCGCGCGGCGGGCGCGCACCGTGCGGACGGCCAGGATCAGCCAGGCGAGCACGGCCAGCGCGGCGAACACCGCGGGCAGCACGTGCCCCAGGAGCACGGAGGAGGCGACGGCGGCGAGGAACGCGGCCAGGTTGAGGACGACGTCGTACATCGGCGCGATGAACCGCCGGTTCACCACGTGGAGCCCGGCGATCGCCACGCCGCACGCGAACGTCACCGAGAGCAGGAGGTTGACTACCGGGGGAGGGTATCAGCGGCGGTCGAGTCGGACGGCCTCGAGCATGCGGCGGTCGTGGGTGACCAGCAGCAGGGCGCCGTCCTAGGCCTCGAGGGCCTGCTCCGGGCGTTCGAGGCCTGCAGACGGGCGTCAGCCTTGCCGGGCATAGGCGTGCTCGCGTTGCGTCACTGACCCTTTGCGTCATGGCCGCGAGGCTTTGTCCGCGAGAGGCGGGCATCCCCTCGCTACGCTGAGGCCATGGCGACGGTACTTCTCGTGCGGCACGGCCGCACCACGGCCAACGCGACCGGACTGTTGGCGGGCCGCACCCCCGGGGTCAGCCTGGACGATCATGGACGGGAGCAGGTGGCCCGCACCGGGGATCGGATCGCGGCCGTGCCCGTGGCCGCAGTGGTGGCCAGCCCCCTGGAGCGGTGCGCGCAGACGGCCCACGCCCTCCTCGATCGCCAGCCGGAGACGGTGCCCTCGCTGGTCGACGACGACCTCACCGAGTGCGACTACGGCCAGTGGCAGGGACGCGCGCTCAGCGACCTGGCCACCGAGCCCCTGTGGGCGACGGTGCAGACCCAGCCGTCCGCCGTCGTCTTCCCCGGCGGGGAGTCCATGGCGGGCATGCAGGCCCGCGCGGTGGCGGCGATCCGCCGGCACGACGCCGCCGTCGAGGCCGAGCACGGGCCCGGGGCGGTGTGGGTGGCGGTGAGCCACGGGGACGTCATCAAGTCGATCCTGGCCGACGCGCTCGGCACGCACCTGGATCTGTTCCAGCGGATCGAGGTGGGACCCGCCTCCGTGTCCATCGTGAGCTACGGGCCGAGCCGCCCGCGGGTCTGGGCGACCAACACCGACGCCGGGGACCTGTCCTGGCTCTCGGCCCTCGGCCCGTCCGACGACGCCCCGGTGGGCGGCGGCGCGGGCACCGGCCCCGGCGCGGTGGACGAGCGGACGCCTAGGATCGTGGCATGAGTGATGCACCTGCCCCCGCCCATGAGTTCGACTGGCCGGATCGGGTCGTGATCGGGACGCTCGGGCGTCCCGGAGCCCGCACGTTCTACCTGCAGGTGCGCACCGGGCCCCGGCTGGTGAGCCTGGCCCTGGAGAAGCAGCAGTCGGCCCTGATGGCGGAGATGCTCGACGAGATCCTCGACGATCTGATGGCGTTGGAGGGCAATCCGCACAGCGTCCCGGCCAGCACGCCCGTGGAACTCGTGGACAACGATCCGCTGGACCCGGTGCAGGAGTGGTTCCGGGTGGGGGCCATCGGCCTGGGCTGGGACCCCACCACCGCGCAGGTGCTCATCGACGCGCACCCGCTGACCGACGACGACGCCGCCCCGGCGCTCGAGGCGGACGCCGAGGCCGTGCGCGTGCGGATGCCCGTCGGTGCCGCCCGGGCGTTCGCCCGCCGCACCCGGGAGGTCGTGGACGCCGGGCGCCCGATCTGCTCGGACTGCGGCCAGCCCATCGACCCCGACGGCCACGACTGCACTCTCCCCGACTCCTGATGAGCGCCGCGGACGTGCCCGCCGGCGAGCTGATGTCCGGGGAGCTGACGCTCACCGGCCGCATCACGACGGCGTCCAACGCCACGTTCCTCGGCGCGATCGGTGACACCCCGGTGGTCTACAAGCCGGTGGCCGGCGAGGCCCCGCTCTGGGACTTCCCCGCCGCAACCCTGGCCCGCCGCGAGGTGGCCGCGCACCTGGTGTCCGAGGCACTGGGGTGGGATATCGTGCCGCGCACGTGGCTGCGCGACGGCCCCTTCGGCGAGGGCATGGTGCAGCTCTGGCAGGAGCAGGATCCTGGGCAGGACGCCGTGGACCTGTTCCCAGCGGACAAGGTGCCGACCGCGGGGTGGCTCACGATCCTGGAGGGCGAGGACGAGGACGGGAACCGGCTGGTCCTGGCCCATGAGGACTCGGCGGCGCTGCGCCGCATGGCGGTGTTCGACGTGATCGTCAACAACGCCGACCGCAAGGGCGCCCACATCCTCGCCATGCCCGGCGGGCACCGCCACGGCGTGGACCACGGGCTCACCTTCCATGTGGCGGACAAGCTGCGGACCGTGCTGTGGGGCTGGTTGGGCGAGGTGCTGAGCGAGGAGGAGCGCGACGGCGTCGGCCGGGTTCTCGAGGGACTTGCTGGCGAGCTGGGGCGGGGGCTGGCGGGGTTGCTCAGTGCCGAGGAAGTCGAAGCCTCGGCCGAACGCTGTGCCCGGTTGCTCGAGGACGGGACCTTCCCGGCACCGAGCGGCCTGACGCCGGCCGTGCCCTGGCCGCTCTTCTGACGGGCCTGAGGCGTCAGCGCGGCCGCAGGGACAGCGGGCGCACTCAGTCCACGAGCCCCGCCGCGGCACCGGCCGCACGGTAGTCCGCGGCGAGCGAGTCCAGGGTGGCGTGAGCGTTGAGCCCGCTGGGGTTCGGCGCCACGAACAGCCGCGTGCCCGGCCACGGCGTCTGCTGCTCCCCCAGCACCGCCTTCGGGCGTCCGAACGCCTGCCGGTAGGCCGTCACCCCCAACACAGCGACGACGGCCGGCGCATGCGCTGCCACGAGCGCGTCCAGGCGGGCGGGGGCGGCGGCGAGATCCTCCGCGGTGAGCTCGTCGGCGCGGGCGGTGGCACGCGGGACGAGGTTGGAGATCCCAATGCCGCGGGCGTGCAGCTCGGCGAGGTCCTCGGCCTTGTAGCCGTCGGAGGCGTCGATCAGGTGTCGGGTGAGCCCGGCGCGGTGCAGGGCCGGGTAGAAGCGGTTGCCGCGGCGGGCGAAGTGCGCACCGGTGGCGGCGGTCCACAGGCCGGGGTTGATGCCGATGAACAGCAGCCGCAGCGGGTCTGGCAGCAGGTCGGGGACGGTGCGGTCGCGGAACTGTTGGAGCTCGGCCTGGGTGAAGCGCATGTCAGTAGTGATACCTCGCCTGGAGGATGATCAGGTCCTCGCCGTCGACGAGGTAGAGGAGCCTGTGCTCCTCCGTGATGCGTCGGGACCATGCCCCGGCCGCGCCGTACTTCAGCTGCTCGGGCTTGCCGATCCCCTCGAAGGGATCACGCAGGGCGGCGTCGATGAGGGTGTTGATCCGCTTGAGGACCTTGCGGTCCGTGGTCTGCCAGTGCGTGTAGTCCTCCCAGGCGGAGCGGTCCCACACGAGGCGCACTCAGGCGTCCCCGTCCATGCGGTCCAGAGCGTGCTCCTCAACGCTCCCTGCGCGGGCGCGCTCGTAGGCGTCCAGCAGCCGTCGGGCGTTGGCCGGGGAGCGGAACAGGTAGGCGGTCTCCTGCCAGGCGGCGTACTCGTCCGCGGGCATGAGGACGGCATTCCCCTTGCGGGAGACGATCTCTACGGCGTCGCGGTCCGCATTCACTCGCTCGATGAGCGGGAACAGGGTCTTGCGGGCTTCACTGGCGCTGATGGACATGCTGGCCTCCTCGGGTGCGATGTGGTACTTGCTTATGGTACCAGTCGGTGAGGTGGAACTCAGGAGGCACCCTGCGGGATGCAGAGGGCCATTGAGACGGCCGAACCCTGTTCGTCAGAACATCGCCGCTGAAGTCCCATCGGTCCTACTCCGGCTGGAATCCCCTGCCGCACAAAGGACTTCCGATGACTGGAATACCGTTTCTGCTCGTCTTTATCCTCGCCGTCGCCCTGATGATCGTCATGATCTCCAAATGGAAGATCCACCCCTTCCTCTCGATCATGGTCGTCGCCTTCGCCCTGGGGATCATCGGTGGGATCCCGCTGGTGAAGTCGACCGGCGCCGAAGGGGAAGCGCCCGTCAAGGGCATCGCCGACGTGATCGGGGAGGGATTCTCCGGGATCTTCACATCGATCGGCATCGTCATCATCCTGGGCACGCTCATCGGACTCATCTTGGAGCGCACCGGCGGTGCCTTCAGGATCGCCGACGCGCTCGTACGGGTCGTCGGTAAGCGCTACCCCGTCCTGGCGATGCAGCTCATGGGCTGGGTGGTCTCCATCCCCGTGTTCTGCGACTCCGGATTCGTCATTCTCAACCCCATCCGTAAGGCCCTGGCCCGTCGCACCGGGGTGTCACCCGTGGCGATGACCGTGGCCCTGGCGGCAGGCCTGTACACCTCGCACGTCTTCATCCCACCGACCCCGGGGCCCATCGCAGCCGCCCAGAACCTCGGCATCGGCGACTACCTTCTGTTGGTGATCGGCCTCGGCGTCCTCGTCTCGATCCCCGCACTCCTCGTCGCGTACCTGTACGCCCTCTACATCGGCAAGAGGGTGAGCTCCCTTGAGGAGACCGGCACGGAGGACGCGGATGAGCTCGAGGCGGCCTACGACGCGCTTCGCCGGTCCTACGGGCGGATGCCTGGGACCGCTGCGTCCTTCGCGCCCATCATCGCCCCCATCCTGCTCATGGCTCTCGGCTCGCTCGCATCCGTCCTGAAGTGGACCGGCCCCGCGGGTGACTTCGCCCGATTCCTCGGCACGCCGATGATCGCGCTCGCCGTCGGAACCCTCTGCGCAGTCGGCCTGCTGTTCAGCGTGCGCCGTGGCGAGACGTTCTACGACCTGACAGAGGAGACCCTCCGGGTCGTCGGCCCCATTCTGTTCATCACGGCGGCCGGCGGTGTGCTGGGGCGCGTCATCGCCGCCACCGACCTCGTCACCTTCATCGAGAGCAACGCTGCACAGTTGTCGGTCATCGGACTGTTCTTCCCCTTCCTCGTCTCCGCCGTCCTGAAGACCGCGCAGGGCTCCTCCACCGTGGCACTCACGACCACGTCGGCCATGGTCTTCCCGATGATGCCTGCATTGGGTTTCGAGACCCCGGTGGCCAGCGCGCTCGTGGTCATGGCCATTGCGGCCGGCGCCATGACCGTCTCCCACGCCAACGACTCGTACTTCTGGGTGGTCACCAACTTCAGCGGCATGACGCCCTCGCAGGGTTACCGTACCCAGACGATGGTCACGCTCCTGCTGGGACTCACCTCCATCGTGTTCATCTGGATCCTCGGCCTCGTCCTCGTCTGACCCCGTCACCTGACTTAGGAGATCCACGCGTGCAGCGCATCATCGTCATCCCAGACTCGTTCAAGGGGGCCCTGTCGTCGCGGGAGGCGGGCTCCGCGATCGCGACGGGTCTCGCGTCGGTCACCGACGCCGAGGTCCTCGTGGTGCCCATCGCCGACGGCGGGGAGGGCACCGTCGAGGCCTTCGTGGCTGCCGCAGGGGGCGCCTTGCGATCCGCGACCGTCTGCGGGGTGTTCTACGGCGAACGCGTGCCTGTCCACTACGGACTGATCGACCCGGACGTGGCGGTGGTGGAGACCGCCTCATGTGCCGGGCTCCCGCTCGCCTCCGGACGCGAGGACACGGGGCGGGCCACGACGTTCGGGGTCGGCGAGCAGATCCTCGACGCGGTGTCCGCTGGCGCGCGCAGAGTCATCGTCGGGGCCGGCGGGAGCGCCATGACGGACGGCGGCACGGGCGCTGCCGCGGCCCTCGGCGTCCGGTTCCTCGACGCCGCAGGTGAGGAGTTCGTCCCGGCCGGCGACACCCTCACCCGGATTGCGCGGATCGACTCCACCCCGGCACGAGACCGGCTCCGCGACGTCGACGTGGAGGTGATGTGCGACATCAGCAACCCCCTCACGGGACCGCAGGGTGCAGCCCACGTGTTCGGCCCCCAGAAGGGGGCGGATCCTGCATCAGTGGCGAGCCTGGACACCGGACTGGTCCATCTCGCGGGTGTCGTCGAGCGGGACCTCGGGGTCGCGATCGATGCGCTCCCCGGTTCGGGAGCGGCGGGGGGTCTCGCCGGTGGCTTGCACGCCTTCATCGGAGCCACCTTGAAGCCAGGTATCGATGTCGTCCTCGAGACGGCGGGTTTCCACGACCTCGTGAAGACAACTGACCTCGTCATCACCGGGGAGGGGCGCATTGACGGCCAGTCCTTGGCCGGGAAAGTGCCGATCGGTGTGGCTCAGGCCGTGCGCGCAGCCGACCGTGCGATCCCGGTGATCGTCCTCGCCGGATCCGTGGGACAGGACGCGGACGCCCTCTACGACGAGGGCATCACCGCGATCGTGCCCATTGGCCGCGGGCCCCAGGACTTGGCGACAGCGATCCGCCGTACGGCAGAGGACCTGACCGCGACCGCCCGCGACGTCGGGCGGCTGGTGATGGCCTGCTCCCCCGCCGGGCTCACACGGTGAGGAGGGCGAGGACGAGGACGGGAATCGGCTGGTCCTGGCCCACGAGGACTCGAGGCCTGCCTGCGAGGATTGGCGGTGTTCGACGTGATCGTCAACAACACCGACCTCAGGGGGCACACATCCACGCCATGCCCGGCAGGCACCGATACGGGGTGGACCACGGGCTGACCTTCCATGTGGAGGGCAAGCTGCGCACCGTGCTGTGGGGATGGCTGGGCGAGACGCTGAGCGAGGAGGAGCGCGACGGCGTCAGCCGGGTGGGCGCGGGGCTCGACGGTGAGCCGGGGCGTCAGCTCGCCGGGCTGCTGAGGCGCCCCGGAGATCGCGGCCCTCACCGAGCGCTGCATCCGGTTGCTCGACGACGGGACCTTCCCGGCACCGAGCGGGGGACGCCAGATGCCCTGGCCGCTGTTCTGAGGTGGAGGGGCCCGCAGCACGGCGGGCAAGGAGGGCCGGGAGTCACCGCGTCCGTTGCCAATCACGGGACTAAAGGCAAGCCGACTCCCCTGCCGCGTTCCGTCTGTTCATCAGTGTTTCAGCCGCACGGCGCAGCCGGTGCGGCGGGCGATGTACCCGGCCACCGTCTCCCCCGACACGCGCTCGTGCTCCTGCGGCAGCCAGCCGATGAAGGCGTCCGCCGGGGCGAGGGACACGGTGCCGGCCTGCGGGGCGAGGTCCCCGCCGAGGATGCGCAGCAGCGTGGACTTGCCCGCGCCGTTGGCCCCCACGACGCCGACGACGTCCCCCGGCGCGACGGTGAGGTCGAGCGCGTCGAACAGCGTGCGGTGGCCGTGGCCGAAGGTCACGAGGGTAGCGACCTTAATCTGGGTCCTTGGCCTGTGGATCAGAAGGGAACCTCGGAGACCTGCCCGTTAGAATCAGAAATTAATGTTTTGCCGTTGAATGTAACCCACACGTCTTTTCCTTGCCTCACCGCCTCACGGGACACAATTCCGCCCAGCAACCCCGCCTTTTCATCATCAACCGGCGAGGGTATTTCAATTACAAGTCGATCGGGTCTTTGGCGCATATCGAAGCGATAAATATCAGCCTCGACTAAGTCTCGAGAAAGCTCTTCATATCGATTGCCTCGCGGTCGGCGCTCCTCATGCAACCTCTCCTCGCGGTTCCGAGTCGTAGTTTCCAACATGCGCAGCCGTCGATCCATTCGGCGCACTAGCGAAAGCACCTCCGACATCAACTCATCAGAATTGGCTTCTGGCTTGTCAGGCTCTTGCGCGACTCTTGCCTGACCCCCCTTAGGGGGCTTCGGGGACTCAATTGCCGCCAGTGATTCTTCCAGAGACGGCCACCACACCTTTACCGACTCCTTTATGCGTTCGGGGGTGAGATGATTCCCTGCGACCTTGCTTATAGACATCATAAGGAGTTCAAAATCCTCAGCATCAATACTTGTCAGCTGGAGCTGCGCTAGAGGATGTCCTACGTTAGTCTTTTCAACTTGGAATAGAACAGGCGCAACTCTAGAGTCGACCGACTTTGTAATTGCTCCAGCCTCATAATGCAACCAAGGGGATGATAAATTGTCAGGCGCGAGGCAAATGATTCCAAATTCGGTGTCTTCGAGCTCTTTAGCGAGCTCTACTGTCCAATTTGATCCTTTGTCGAGATCCTTGGCTGAGACATACGGGGTGACGCCCTGAATGACCTTGGGTATCCATTCACTCAACGCCAACGCGACTGCTCGGCTTGTGGAACCGGACCAGCTAATAAACACCTTCATGAGCAATCCTCAACTTCCCCTCTGCAAAATTGCCACTCACACGTTGAACCGGAACTCCACCACGTCGCCGTCCTTCATGACGTAGTCCTTGCCCTCCATGCGCACCTTGCCGGCGGCCTTGGCATCAGCCATAGAGCCGGCGGCGACCAGATCGTCGAAACTCACGATCTCCGCCTTGATGAAGCCGCGCTGGAAGTCGGTGTGGATCACGCCGGCGGCCTCCGGAGCGGTCGCGCCGACGGGGATGGTCCACGCGCGCGTCTCCTTCGGCCCGGCCGTCAGGTAGGTCTGCAGGCCGAGGGTGGAGAAGCCCACGCGGGCCAGCTGGTCCAGCCCGGACTCGTCCTGGCCGGCCATCTCCAGCATCTCGGCGGCCTCCTCCTCGGAGAGCTCCACCAGGTCGGACTCGAGCTTGGCGTCCAGGAACACGGCATCGGCGGGGGCCACCAGATCGCGCAGCTCCTGCTGCTTGGCCTCGTCCCCCAGCACACCCTCGTCCGAGTTGAACACGTAGATGAACGGCTTGGCGGTGAGCAGGCTCAGCTCCCGCAGCCGGTCCATGTCCAGCTTGTCCTTGTCCTTCGCCGCGAAGATCGTCTCGCCCCGCTCCAGCACCGCGAGCGCGGCCTTGAGCGCCTCGAGGTCGGCGGGCTCCTTCTTCTTGCCCTTGACCTCCTTCTCGACGCGCGGGATCGCCTTCTCCACGGTCTGCATGTCCGCGATGATCAGCTCGGTGTTGATGGTCTCCATGTCCGAGGCCGGGTCCACCTTGCCGTCCACGTGGACGACGTCGCCGTCGTCGAACGCGCGCACCACCTGGGCGATCGCGTGGGCCTCGCGGATGTTCGCCAGGAACTGGTTGCCCAGGCCCTCCCCCTCGGAGGCGCCCTTCACGATGCCCGCGATGTCCACGAAGGACACCGTGGCCGGCAGGATGCGCTCGGAGCCGAAGATCTCGGCCAGCTGGGGCAGCCGCTCGTCCGGCAGGTTCACCACGCCCACGTTCGGCTCGATCGTCGCGAACGGGTAGTTCGCCGCGAGCACGGTCTGGCGCGTCAGCGCGTTGAACAGGGTCGACTTGCCCACGTTGGGCAGTCCCACGAATCCGATAGTCAAAGCCACAGTCCGGCAGTCTACCGGCGGGCCCGCCGCGGCGGTGGCGTCCGGCACCGGCCCGTTCCGTGGGCAGAACCAGCATCCCCGCCCGCTCCGTGGGCAGGAAGCGCGCTCTCCCCTGTTTCGGGGGCAGAACCGGCAGGGTTTTCCCTTCCGGGGGCAGAAACCTTCGCTCTCCTGCCCACGGAACCCGGAGGCCCGGCGGCCACGGGGCCCGGCAGCCCCAGCCCGGCGTGCCCACGGAACCCAGAGACCCGCACCGCCCAGCACGCATCCCCGTCCAGATGACCGATCCGTAGGGTGGACGGGCCGCCCAGACCCCGTCGACAGTAAGCACACCCGTGTCTGCCGACCAGAGGACGACAGCCGAGACCGCAGGGCCGCCGGGCCCTCCCGACGCCAAGTCCCGCGGCACCGTGCGCCTGCGCTTCAACGACTACCGGGACAAGCCGGCCGTGGACCCGCGCTACTTCACCGACCCGGAGGGCCATGACATGGCCGTCGCGGTGGCCGGCATCCGACTGGCCCGGGAGATCGTCTCCCAGCCGGCCATGGCGGCGTGGGCGGGGCGCGAGCTGGCCCCGGGCGAGCAGGCGCAGACCGATGAGGAGATCGCCGACTACGTGCGCCGCACCCACAACACCGTGTACCACCCGGTGGGCTCGGTGCGCATGGGCGCCGACGACGACGCCATGAGCCCCCTGGACGCCCGCCTGCGCGTCAAGGGCGTGACGGGTCTGCGCGTGGCCGACGCCTCCGTGATGCCCGAGCACGTGACCGTGAACCCCAACATCACGTGCGTCATGATCGGTGAGAAGGCGGCGCAGCTGATCCTGGCCGATCGCGCCTGACCGCCACGCAGATGCGGCGGGCCCCCGGTGGGGGGCCCGCCGCATCTGCGTTCGGGGGACGGACCGCGCGCCGGTCACGCCGGCCGCGCGCGGCTCCGTCAGAGGCCGGTCACTCGCCGGTGGTCTCGGCGGTCTCGCCCTCCACGGTCTGCCCGGCCACGGGGGCAGCACCGCCGTGGGTGACGGAGATCTTGCGGGGCTTGGCCTGCTCCGCCACCGGGATGGTGAGGGTCAGGACGCCGTCGCTGTAGTCGGCCTGGATGCGGTCGAGGGCGAGGCCCTCGCCCAGGGTGAGCTGGCGGGCGAAGGTGCCGGCGGAACGCTCACGGGTGAGCCAGCGTCGGTCCTCGCGGGCCGGGTCCTCCTTGCGCTCGGCGCGGACGGTGAGGGTGCGCTCCTCCACGTCCACGTCGATGGAGGCCGGGTCGACGCCGGGCAGCTCGACCTCGGCGACGAAGACGTCGCCCTCGCGGTACAGGTTCATGGGCATGGACACGGTGCCGGTCGCGCGGGGCGTCAGACCGTTCACCAGGCGCTCCATCTCACGGAACGGATCGATAGGACGGGCCATGTCGGTTCACTCTCCTCGGGATTCGGGTGGGCGCCGCTGACACCGCGGCGTCTGACCACTACAACAGCACGCCCGGCGAGCCTATTCCAGAAATCTACGTGAAGTTCGATCAACTTCCAGGCGGGCGGTCAGGACCCTCCCGGCCCGGGGTCAGCCCGCCGAGGCGATCTCGCTCTCCACCACCCACTTGTGGTTCCTCATCCGCATGCCCTCGGACTCGTAGTCCACCATGTAGACGGTCTCATCCGTCGAGGAGTGCACCGTGCCCTCCGCACCCTGCATGCCCGGCATGTGGTCAGCCGCGAGGGTGACCGCCGCGCCGTCGGGCAGGCGTTCGGCGCCCGCGTCCTCCAGCTCCTCCTGGACGACCCACTTGTGGTCCGTCACCTCGGGCCCGCCCGTCGTCGGCCGGTAGTCCACGGAGTAGGCGGTGGTCTCGTACGCGCCCACGACGGTGGCGGCGGCCCCCTCCATCCCGGGCATGTGGTCCGCCACGAGGGTGACCTCGGTGCCCACGGGGTGGGCCGGGTCCGCGGCGGGCTCGATGCCCTCGGGGGCGGGGCCGCCGTCCATCGCGTGGCCCGCGTGCCCGCCGTGGGAGGACGACGTCGCCGCCTCTTCCCCTCCCGTCGCGCAGCCGGTGAGCGCGAGCAGACCCGCCGCAGTCACGGCGACGGTCCTGGTCCAGAAGCGCATGGTCATCGTCCGGTGTCTCCTTCGTCATCGGTGGCCTGCGGGGCCTCGAGGCGGCCGAGCGCCGCACGGAACGCGGCCTCCGCCGTCTCGCCGTACGGCACGAACAGCACCTCGTCCACGGTGCCGCCCACCTCGTCCGCCATCGCGTGGCAGGTCTCGACGGCGATCCGCGCCGCGTCCTCCATGGGCCAGCCGTAGATCCCCGCGGAGATCGCCGGGAACGCGACCGTGCGGGCGCCGAGCCCGGCCGCCACCTTCAGGGACTCGCGGTAGCACGAGGCGAGGGTGTCGGACTTGTCGATCGTCTTGGCCCATACCGGGCCCACCGTGTGGATGACCCAGCGCGCGGGCAGGCGCCCCGCCGTCGTCGCCACGGCCTGCCCGGCGGGCAGCCCCTCCGGCAGGTCGGTCTCGCGCAGGCGGCGGCACTCGGCCAGGATCTCGGGGCCGCCACGCCGATGGATGGCGCCGTCCACGCCTCCGCCGCCGAGCAGGGTGGAGTTGGCGGCGTTGACGACGGCGTCCGCGTGCGTGGCCGTGATGTCCCCGGGGGCGATGGTGAGCTGCATGGGATCACGCTAGGCGCGGGTGGGCGCCGTCGGACAGGGCCGGTAGCCTCGGCCCCATGAGCACCCCGACGCCCACCGGACCGACCCCCACGCCTCCCGGCGGCGAGCTGCTGCCGCTGATCAGCCTCGCGGTGGAGCACGTGTTCGACACGCTCGGCCGGCAGTCCGTGTTCGCCCCGACGATCCTCGCCGTCGCCGCCGACGGCCAGCGCGGCATGTGGGAGCACCCGGACCTCGAGCCCGAGCAGGCGGCCGCCACGGTCGCGAAGATCAGCCCGCGCCCCACGCGGGCGGTAGCCGTGTTCGACGGCGAGATCGAGACGGCGGACGGGCCCCGCCCGGCCGTCGCGGTGGAGGCCTTCGACGCCGCCGCCCTGGCCTCGACCCGCATGGTCTTCCCGTATCTGCCCGGTGTGGCCGCGGCGGGCATCGCCGCTCGCGTCGACGGCGACCCGCAGGTCGTGGCCAACGGCCCCAACCCGCTCTTCGGCTGAGCCGCCCGCCCCGACGACGGCGCGCCGCCGCCTAACGTGTCCCTGCGGCCTGCGAGGGTGGGGGCATGGAGATCCTCAGCCTGCTGCTCGCCCTCATCCTCGGACTCGTGCTCGGCGCCCTGGTGGGCGCGTGGCTCATGTGGCGCCGGGCGGCCGGCGGCGGTGAGGAGGCCCGCCGGGCCCAGGCCGAGTTGGCCGCGCTGCGCACCGAGCACCAGGGGGCACGAGAGGAGCTCGCGGCCGCCCGGGCGGAGCAGCGCGCTCTCACGGCCGCGCGCGCCGAGGACGCCGAACGCCAACGCGCGGAGTCCCAGGTGATGTCCACGCTCGCGCCGCTGGGCCAGCGGCTGGCGGCGCTCCAGGAGCAGGTGAGCGTGCTGGAACGGGATCGGGCGTCCCAGTTCGGCCGGCTCGGGGAGCAGCTCCGCGCCGCCGCGGCCACGGACCGGGACCTGCTGAACCAGACCACCTCGCTCATGGCCACCCTCAAGTCCACCTCCGCGCGGGGCCACTGGGGCGAGGCGCAGCTGCGGCGGGTCGTCGAGGCGGCGGGCATGCTCCACCACGTGGACTTCACCGAGCAGGCCACGCTGTCCGGCAAGGACGGCGAGCGCCTCCGCCCGGACCTCGTGGTGTCCCTGCCCGGTGGCAAGGCCATGGCCGTGGACGCCAAGGCCCCCATCGGGGACGCGCTGGCCGCCGAGGCCCTCGCGGACGAGCCCGGCGAGGAGGCGTACGAGCGGCGCCAGGCGCTGGCCGCCCAGCACGCCGCGGCCGTGCGCCGCCACGTAGACCAGCTCTCCGCGAAGTCCTACTGGGCCGGCCTCGAGCACTCCCCCGAGCTGGTCCTGTGCTTCCTGCCCGCCGAGTCGCTCCTGGCCGCGGCCCTGGATGCGGACCCCGGGCTGCTGGACCACGCGTTCTCGCGGAACGTCGCGCTCGTCGCCCCCGTCTCCCTCCTGACCGCCCTGAAGTCGGTGGCCTATGCCTGGCGGCAGGACACCCTGGCCGAGAACGCCCACACCGTGGTGGCCAGCGCGAAGGACCTCTACGAGCGTCTCGGCACGCTCGGCACCCACCTGGACCGCATGGGCGGCTCCCTCAAGACCACCGTGGACCGCTACAACCAGCTCGTCGGCAACGTCGAATCGCGTGTGCTCCCCGCCGCCCGGCGTCTCCGCGACGCCGACCCGGGCCTGGCCCCCACGCCGGACATCCGCACGCTCGAGTCCGCGCCCCGGCCCCTGGCCGCCCCGGAACTGGTCGCGGGCGTGGAGGAGGACGAGCTGCGCCGTCGTCGGGCGGAGTCGGCGCGGGAGGCGTGAACGGGGCCGGGGCGCGGACTGAGATGGGGTCGCCTTCTGGTGATCCAGATCACTTGATACGGTGAAACTCACAGAGAATTGCCAGGCCGCGCCGAGGGCCTGACTTGATGAGGAGGCCCCGTGGAGTCCCGATCGACCCCCCCGCCGAGCAACGTCAACGAGCACGTCTCCCGCTTCGACCCCCGAGCGGCCGCCCAGGAGTTCGAACACGACCTCTCCCCGGGCATGCGTGACGAGCCGCTGCCCGGCGGCGAGAACGTCAAGCGCATCATCGGCCTCGTGGCCGGCCCCCTGCTCGCCGTCGCCCTGTTCCTGCTGATGCCGGGCGACCTCGGCGTCTGGCCCCGCCTCGTCGCCGCCACCGCCGTGCTCATGGCCGTGTGGTGGATGACCGAGGCCCTGCCCATCCCCGCCACCGCCCTGCTGCCGCTCGTCGTCTTCCCGCTCGGCGTGCCCGCCGAGGAGTCCGACGGCGGCATCACCTTCGACGCCGTCGGCGCGAGCTACGGCAACAACATCATCTTCCTGTTCATGGGCGGCTTCATGCTCGCCCTGGCCATGCAGCGCTGGAACCTGCACCGGCGCATCGCGCTCGGCGTCCTGAAGTTCATGGGCGCCAGGACCGTGAACCTCGTCCTGGGCTTCATGATCGCCACCGGGTTCATCTCCATGTGGGTGTCCAACACCGCCACCGCCGTGATGATGCTCCCCATCGGCGTGTCCATCCTCGTGCTCGTCCAGCGCTACGGCACGGACGACGCCCTGACCGCGGACGAGACAGCAGACCGGGCCGACCGCCCCGACGCGCCCGCGTCCGGCGAGGCCCCCACGCAGGCCGAGATCCGCTCCCTCACGAAGACGAACTTCGGCACCGCGCTCATGCTCGGCATCGCCTACGCCGCGTCCATCGGCTCGCTCGGCACCATCATCGGCACCCCGCCCAACACCCTGCTCGCGGGCCACATGGCCGCCGAGCACGGCGTGGAGATCGGCTTCGGCCAGTGGATGCTGGTCGGCGTGCCGATCGCCGTCGTGCTGCTCTTCGCGTGCTGGTTCCTGCTCACCCGCGTGCTGTTCCGCCCGGAGATCGACGAGGTCCCCGGTGGCCGCGACCTGATCGCCACCGAGCTGGCCCGCCTCGGCCGCATGAGCGCCCCCGAGGCCAAGGTCCTCGCGGTCTTCATCCTCGCCGCGCTGGCCTGGATCACCGTGCCGCTGATCTCCGAGTACGTCCTGGACCTGACGTCTCCGCTGCTCTCGGACGCGGCCATCGCCATGGTCGTCGGGCTCGTCCTGTTCCTCCTGCCGGCCGGCGGCGGGGCCGGGCGCGGCGTGCGCCTGCTCGACTGGGAGGCCGCGAAGGAGCTGCCGTGGGGCGTGCTCCTGCTGTTCGGCGGCGGCCTGGCCCTGTCCGGTCAGTTCTCCAAGTCGGGCCTGTCCACGTGGCTCGGTGAGCAGGTCAAGGGCCTCGGCGACATCCCCGTGTGGGTGCTCGTGGTGATCGCCGCCGTCGGCATCCTGCTGCTGACCGAGATGACCTCGAACACGGCCACCGCGGCCACGTTCCTGCCCGTCGCCTCCGGCGTGGCCCTGGGCACCGGCGTCGCCCCGCTCATGCTGGCCGCGCCCGTCGCCCTCGCCGCGACCTGCGCGTTCATGCTGCCCGTGGCCACCCCGCCGAACGCCATCGCGTACGGCTCCGGCTACGTGACCATCGGCCAGATGGTGAAGGGCGGCGTGTGGCTGAACATCATCGCCGCCGTGCTGATCTCCATCGCGTCGATGACCCTGCTCGTCTGGGTCTTCGGACTCTGAGTCCCTGACCACCCGTCGGCCCGGCACGCCGAGGCCCGGGCACACCGAGGCCCGCAGACTCGCCGCTTCGCCGGCGTCGTGACGGCGAGTCTGCGGGCCTCAGCGAGGAGACGAGGGGCGCGCTCAGGCCTCGGTGTCGCGGCGACGTCCGCCGAGCGAGCGGGACTCGTCGCCCACGCGCTTCATCTCGGCGCGCAGCTCCTTGGGCAGGGAGAAGATGATGTCCTCCTCGGCAGTCACCACCTCGTCCACCTGCCCGTAGCCGTACTCGGCCAGCAGCGCGAGCACCTCCTGGACCAGCACCTCGGGCACGGACGCGCCCGAGGACAGGCCCACGGTGGCCACGCCCTCGAACCAGGACTCGTCCACCTGGTTGGCGAAGTCCACGCGCTCGGCGCGGGAGGCCCCGTACTCCGCGGCGACCTCCTTGAGGCGCACCGAGTTCGAGGAGTTCGCCGAGCCCACGATGATCACCAGGTCGCACTCCGGCGAGATCGACTTGATGGCCGCCTGCCGGTTGGAGGTGGCGTAGCAGATGTCGTCCGAGGGCGGGTCCTGCAGGTTCGGGAACCGCTCGCGCAGCACGGAGACGATCTCGAGGGTCTCGTCCACGGAGAGCGTGGTCTGGGAGAGCCAGATCAGGTTGTCCGGGTCCTCCACCTGGACGGTGCGGGCCTCGGCGACGTCGTTGATCACCGTGGTGTGCTCGGGCGCCTCGCCGAACGTGCCCTCGACCTCCTCGTGGCCCTCGTGGCCGATCAACAGGATCTGCTTGTCCTGCTTGGCGAAGCGCACGGCCTCGCGGTGCACCTTGGTCACGAGCGGGCACGTGGCGTCGATGGTGCGCAGGTTGCGCTGGGCGGCCTCCTCGACGACGGCCGGGGACACGCCGTGCGCGGAGAACACGGTCAGGGCGCCCTCGGGCACCTCCTCCAGCTCGTCGACGAACACCACGCCGCGCTCGGTCAGGGTGTCCACGACGTGCCGGTTGTGGACGATCTCCTTGCGAACGTACACGGGGGCGCCGTGGTGCTCGAGGGCCTTCTCGACGGCGACGACGGCGCGGTCCACACCGGCGCAGTAGCCACGGGGGGCGGCCAGCAGCACGCGCTTCTCACCGGACACGGGCGCGGCCGCCTCCACCTCCTCACGGGAACGACGGACGCGCGGGACCTGCGGCATCCCGAGGCCGACGGCGGACGGACGGGCGGAGACGGAGGGAGCGGACATGCCCTCCATGCTATCGGCCGGGGCGCCGACCCGGCCCGGGCTTCGCCGCGGGCTCAGCGCGACGTGACGTCGGCCGCGGTGTGGGAGCGGCCCGCCGCCTGAGAACCGCCGGCCCGGCCGGCACGGACCCGGTCACGCCGAGCGACCCACAGCTCCGCCAGCGCCAGCAGCAGGCCCGCGGCCAGCACGATCCAGCCCAGGGTGGTCAGGGTCTGGGGGTAGGGGGCGACGGCGGCCGCGAACGCCGGGCCCGCGGCCTCCTCCATCTGCTGGACGAACGCGGCCACCCCCGGGGAGGCCCCCTCGGGCGCCGTGAGGTGGACCGCGTCCGGACCCAGGCGGGCGCCGCCGATCAGCCCGCCGGCCAGGGCGACCGCACCCGCCACGGCCAGGGCGAGGCCCCGCCGTCGTCCGGGGGCGAGCAGCAGGGCGCCCACGAGCGCCAGCACGGAGGCGGCGGCGGCCCAGCGCCAGTGCGCGGAGGCGTCCACCCAGCGGTGCACGGTGGCCCGATCCGTGCCGGCCAGGGCGTCGATGCGCGCATCCATGCGCAGCGCGGTGCTGTCCCGCAGATCCGCGGCGCGGTCGTACAGGGGCGCCAGCAGGGTGTCCGCGGCCCAGTCGCCGACGTCTGCGCCCACGATCCTCTCCAGCAGCCCCTGCGCGGGCAGGTCGAACCGGTCCTCGCGCAGGTCACGTTCGATGTCGCCCAGGGCGGCGGTGATCCCGGACTGCGCGACGGGACCGAACGGGATGGTCACGTCCGCGCCCGAGCCGGGCTCGTCCGCGCCCTCCGGGTCCTCGAGCTGGGCGAGCCAGGCGCGCCGGGCCTCGTCGGCGGTGTCGGACCAGCCCTGCACCACCTGCGGGTCGTCCGCCACGCGCTGGGCCAGCGGGCGCAGCAGGTCCTCGGCCGCCTGGGCCAGCGGGCCCGGCACCTGCTCCGGGACGGCGTCGTGCACGACGTCGTCGATCACCCCCGGCACGGCGGCGCGGACCTCGGGGTCCACCGCGACCTGCTCCGTCACCCCGCGCAGCAGCTCCGGGCGGTGCGTCGCCTCGTCGACGAGGGCGCCGGCCGTCGCGAGCACCGCCAGCAGGCCCGCCAGGGCTGCGACGAGGAGGCTGAGGGTGGTGCGCATGAGGTCCTTTCCATTCCGTTCCGACCCCGTCGAGCGTACCGATCCTGGCCGGAGGTTCCCCGGTCTGAGCGCCCCGACCGGGGCGGCGGCGGCCCCGGGGGGACACCGGGGCACCGTCTTGCGCGTCCGGCGAGGGCGGTACGGTGGGCCCGTGCCCGGGCGGACCGGGCGCGGACAGGAGGGACCCGGATGGACCAGCCCGTGACCGAGGGCGCCTCGGCGGCAACGGACGTGCCCGTCTCGGCACCCGCCCGCGCGGGCGAGACCTCCGCTGAGCGGCCGTGGCCCCTGCGCCGGCTCTCCGAGAACCTCAAGGCCCACATCGAGCGTGCCCCCGCCACGTGGATCGAGGGCCAGCTGATCGAGTTCAAGAACAACCGCGGCAACGTCTACATGACCATGCGGGACCTCGAGGAGGAGGTCTCCCTGCCGCTCACCGCCTGGCGGAACGTCGCCATGACCCTGGACGGGACCGTCCAGCAGGGCTCCCGCGTGGTGGCGCGCGTGAAGCCGAACTTCTGGCTCAAGGCCGGGCGGCTGTCCATGAACGTGCAGGAGATGCGCCCGGTCGGCCTCGGTGATCTGCTGGCCCGCGTGGAGCTGCTGCGCCGGGCCCTCGCCGAGGAGGGGCTGACCTCCCCCGCGCGCAAACGGCCCCTGCCCCTGCTCCCCCACCGGATCGGGCTCATCACCGGCCGCGACTCGGACGCGAAGAAGGACGTGCTGCGCAACACCCTGCTGCGCTGGCCCGCCGCCGAGTTCGAGATCCGTGAGGTCGCCGTGCAGGGCGCCGAGGCCCCGCGGCAGGTGGCCGCCGCGCTCGCCGAGCTCGACGCCGACCCGGCCGTGGACGTCATCGTCATCGCCCGCGGCGGCGGAGCGCTCGAGGAGGTCGTGCTCCCCTTCTCGGACGAGGCGCTGGTGCGCGCCGTGGCGGCGGCGCGCACGCCCGTCGTCTCGGCGATCGGCCACGAGGCGGACCGCCCGGTCCTCGACGACGTCGCCGACCTGCGCGCCTCCACGCCCACGGACGCGGCCAAGCGGATCGTCCCGGACGCGGCCCAGGAGGCCGCGGGACTCGCCGACGCGCGCCTGCGGCTGGCCGCGGCCGTCGAGCGCCGCGTGCGCGCCGAGGCCGAGGGGCTCGCGGCCCTGCGCTCCCGACCCGTGCTGGCCCGCCCGCACGTGATGGTGGACACGCGGCAGGAGGAGACGGACCGGTGGCGCGAGCGCGGCCGGTCCGCCCTCGGCCATCGGCTCGTCCGGGAGGAGGACGCCCTCACGCAGCTGCGCGCCCGCGTGCGCGCCCTGTCCCCGCAGCGCACCCTCGACCGCGGCTACGCCGTGGTCCAGCACGCCGGGCAGGTCGTGCGCGAGGCGGACCAGGTCGCCACGGACGACCGACTCGACATCCTCGTGGCGGCCGGGCGGATCGCCGCGGACGTCGTCGCGACGCATCGGACCACCCCGACCCCATCCCACGAGAGGACACGACAGGCATGAGTGAACAGGGCATGGAGCAGACGCAAGACGCGGGCCGCCCCAGCGGCGTGGAGGGCTTCACCTCCGCGGACGTCACGGACGTGGCCCGGATGAGCTACGAGCAGGCGCGCGCCGAGCTGGTGGAGACCGTGGGACGGCTCGAGGCCGGTGGCGCCGGCCTCGAGGAGTCCCTGGCCCTGTGGGAGCGAGGGGAGGCGCTGGCCGACCGCTGCCAGGCCTGGCTCGACGGCGCCCGCGCCCGCCTCGACCAGGTGCGCGGCGAGGCCGCCCCCGACGCCGACTGATCCCGCCCCCCACTTTCGTTGGGGAAACGGCGGCCTTCGGGGCGCTTTCGTTCGGGAAACGGCGGCCTTCGGGGCGCTTTCGTTCGAAAAACGGCGGCCTCCGCCACGCTGTCGTTCGAGAAACGGCGGGGGCGGGGGCCATCGGCCCCCGCCCCCACGCGGCTTGCTCCCGACGTCGGTCAGGCGGTCTGGTCCTCGTGCTTGCCCTCGCCCAGCTCCTCCACGAGCTTGGCGTTGAAGGCGTCGAGGTCGTCCGGGGTGCGCGAGGTGGTCAGCCCGTTGTCCACGACGACCTCCTCGTCCACCCACTGGGCGCCCGCGTTCTTCAGGTCAGACTCCAGGGACGCGTAGCTGGTCAGACGGCGGCCGTCCACGACGCCCGCCTCGATCAGGGTCCACGGGGCGTGGCAGATGGCCGCCACCGGCTTGTGCTGCTCGAAGAAGGCACGCACGAACGCCTGGGCGTCCTTGTCGATGCGCAGGGTGTCCGCGTTCAGGGTGCCGCCCGGCATCACGAGGCCGTGGAAGTCCTCGGCCTTGGCGTCCTTCACCGTCGTGTTCACCTCGAAGGACTCGCCGTGATCCCAGTCGGACTTCATCGCGGTGATGGTGCCGGACTTCGGGGAGACGAGCACGGGGGTCGCGCCGGCGGCGATCACGGCCTCCCACGGGGAGGTCAGCTCGACCTGCTCGACACCGTCGGTCGCGAGGAACGCAACGGTCTTGCCGGTCAGCGGGGCGTTCTGGACAGCGTTCTCAGTCATGGGTCCACCTTTCGGATCGGGTCCGGCACGCCTCTGCGGCGCCCGGTGTTCCCCCATCCACTCACCGCCGCCCCGGGCTTGGCAAGGCCCGATCACCACTGCCCCGCCCACCGCGACGACGGCGGCGCTCATCCCGCCAGCAGGCGACGGCGGGCCGCCGCGACGTCGAAGTCGGCCTCCGGCCAGTCCAGCCCCATCCCCTGCAGGGTCTCGATGATCAGCTGCTGCACCGCCAGCCGCGCGAACCACTTGCGGTCCGCCGGCACGATGAACCACGGCGCGTCCTCGGTGTCCGTCCGCTCGATCGCGATCCGGTACGCGTCCGTGTACTGGTCCCAGTAGGCGCGGTCGTCGAGGTCGCCCTCGCTGAACTTCCAGTGCTTCGTGGGGTCGTCCAGGCGGGCCAGCAGGCGCTCGGCCTGCTCCTCCGGCGAGATGCGCAGCATCACCTTGACGATCCGCGTCCCGGCGGCGCGCACGGCCGCCTCGAACTCGCGGATCGCCCCGTAGCGCTCCTCCACCTCGGCCAGCGGGGAGAGCCCGCGCACGCGGTGCACGAGCACGTCCTCGTAGTGCGAGCGGTCGAACACGGAGACCAGGCCGGGTCGCGGCAGGTGCGGTCGGATGCGCCAGAGGAAGTCGTGGGCGCGCTCCTCCGGGGTCGGCGCCTTGAACGCGTGCAGGTGGACGCCCTGCGGGTCCATCGCCCCGATCACGTGGCGCATGATCCCGCCCTTGCCGGCGGTGTCCATGCCCTGCAGGATCACCAGCAGGGACGGCACCTCCCCCACGGGCGCGTCGCGCACCGACTGGGCGAAGAGCAGCTCCTGCAGGTCGGCGAGCGCCCGGCCGCGCGCGGCCAGGTCCTTCTTGCCCTTCGCCTTGTCCCCGCCGTAGCCGGGCGTCGCGGCGGGGTCGACGTCGGCCGGGCCCCGGACCTCGTCCCCGCGGCGGGCGGCGAACAGCTCCCGCGCGGGGGCGTCGAAGACGCCGTCGTCGTCGGTGGCGCGGGCGGGTCGGCCCGCCTTGGTGGCCGGGGTGTCAGCCATGGCGCTCCCTCCAGTCCTCGAGGAAGTCCTCGAGGCGGTCCAGGGCCACGCTCAGGTCCTTCACGCTGGGCAGCGTGACGAGCCGGAAGTGGTCGCTGTGCGGGTAGTTGAACGCCCCGCCGTGCGAGACGAGGATCTTCTTCGCCCGCAGCAGCTCGATGACGAACGCCTCGTCGTCGATCGCGTAGACCTCCGGGTCCAGCCGCGGGAACAGGTAGAGGGCGCCGTGGGCCGGCTGCACGGACACGCCGGGGATGGCGTTCAGGCGGTCCTGGGCGAGGTTGCGCTGCTCGAGCAGCCGACCGCCGGGCAGGACGAGGTCGTTGATGGACTGGTAGCCGCCCAGTGCCACCTGGATGGCGTGCTGCGCGGGCACGTTAGCGCACATCCGCATGTTGGCCAGCAGGGTCAGGCCCTCGAGGAAGTCGGCGGCCCGGTGCTTCGGCCCGGACACGGCCACCCAGCCGGAGCGGTAGCCCGCCACCCGGTATGCCTTGGACAGGCCGGAGAACGTCAGGGTGAGCACGTCGTCGGACAGGCCGGCGGCGTTGATGTGGCGGGCGCCGTCGTAGGTGATCTTCTCGTAGATCTCGTCCGCCATGAGGACGAGGTGGTGGCGGCGGGCCACGTCCACGATGCCCTGGAGCACGGCGCGGGAGTAGACCGCGCCGGTGGGGTTGTTCGGGTTGATCAGGACGATGCCCTTGGTGCGCTCCGTGACGAGGGACTCGATGTGCTCGAGGTCGGGCTCCCAGCCCTCCTCCTCGACGCAGCGGTAGTGCACCGCCCGGCCCCCGGCCAGGGTGGTGGCGCCGGTCCACAGCGGGTAGTCGGGCGAGGGGACGAGGATCTCGTCGCCGTCGTCGACCAGGGCCTGCAGGACCATCGTGATCATCTCGGACACGCCGTTGCCGATGAACACGTCGTCCACGCCGATGTCCCGGATGCCCCGGGACTCGTAGTACTGCGAGACGGCGGTGCGCGCCGAGTAGATGCCCTTGGAGTCCGAGTAGCCCTGCGCGTGCGGCAGGTGCTGGTGCATCGCCGCCAGGACGGCGTCCGGCGCCTCGAAGCCGAACGGGGCCGGGTTGCCGATGTTCAGCTTCATGATCCGGTGGCCCGCGGCCTCCATCCGCTGCGCCTCCTCCAGGATGGGGCCGCGCACGTCGTAGCGGACGTTCAGCAGCTTGGCGGACTGGCGGAACTGGCGGGGATGCGGGGTCGGCATGTCCCCATCATGGCACCCCCCGGGCGGTGTGCGTCACAGTCGCGCTCGTGCGACGCGGGCCGGCGCCCCTCCCTCGCGCGGGCTCAGAACCAGGAGCCGCGGGGGACGAACCAGTCCTCGGGCGCGTCCTCCAGGCCATGGTCCACCAGCCAGTACTGCGCGGCCTCGGCGACCGGAAGCGGGTCGGCGCCCGTGGTGAGCCGTTCGAGCTCCCGCAGGCCGTCGCCGTCGAGGGCGGACATCACCTCGGCGATGCGCCGTTCGGCGTCGTCGTCCAGCGTCGCGGCGGAGCCGACGGCGGTCAGCCGCCCCTCCGGGAGCACGCGGCCGTCGTCCTCGAGCGGCACGAGCGTGTTCGCGTCGATCTCCGGATCCGTGCCGGTCAGCAGAGCGACCTGGGCCTCGTCCGCGACGACGGCGGCGGTCGGGTCCTCGGTGTCGGCCAGCCAGGTCTCGGGTCGGCAGCCGGCGAGCCGGTCCAGGCGGGCGCGCAGGGCCGTGGCCGCGTCCGGGTCCGCCGCGGCGGTCAGGGTCGGGGGTGCGACGGCGGTGAGCGACTCGCACCGGCCGTTGAGGTCCGTGATCGACTCGAGCTCGAGCCGGGCCGCGGTGGTCTGGGTGACGACCGCGGTCAGGCGCAGCACGCCCGCCGACGAGGACAGCACCGCCGGGGCCTCGTCCTGCGGTGTCCCCGCCGCGGCCGTCTCCTCGGAGAGCAGCGTCTCCAGGACGCGCCCGGCCGCCGGGGCGTCGGCCGCGGGGTCGCCGACGGGCAGCGCGGTGGGGCTCGGGGCGGCGGTCGAGGCGGTGGCCGAGGG
>NZ_JABFBB010000007.1:24346-27700 GCF_017168555.1 Micrococcus sp. KRD012 | reverse complement strand
CCTCCGTCCCGGTCGGCGTCGACGACGGGGTCGACGTCGGCGACGGCGGGGACGGCAGCGCCGCTGCGGGGTCGGCGACGGCGGACAGGGCCAGGGTGTCCACGACGGCGACCGTGTCCCCGCCGGCGGCGGACCACGCGGGCTGCTCCACGGCGACGCCGTCCTCGTCCCCCACGGCGTGGCCGTGCAGGCGCAGGTGACGGGCCAGGACCGCCGCGACGGCGGCCTCCAGGCCCTCGCCGCCGTGCACGACCGTGATCGGTGCGCCTGACGCGGAGGGCGTCGGCGGGGCGTCCGCCTGCCGCGCGCACGCCCCCAGCGCCAGCGACAGCGCGAGGGCGGAGGCGGCGAGGGCCGTCGGGCGGCGGTGGGCGGGGCGGCTCCCGCAGGACCCGCCCCACCGGGACGACCCCTCCGGCGGCCCCGTGGAGCCGGCCGTCGACGCCGCCCTGGACCGGGTGCGCGCCCTGCTCCGGCAGGCCCGCGGCACCGCGGCGCCCGACGCCCCGACCACCCTGGACGCCCGCGGCTGGTGGGAGCTCTCCCTCGAGGCCGCGCTGCGCGACGAGCCCCGGGAGTCCGCCCGCCTCGCCGACTCCGGCCTGGCCGCGCTCGTGCCCGGCCAGGACGACGTCCGCCTCGCCCTGCTGCGGGCGCTCGCCGTCGCCGCGGGCCAGGTCGGGGACGAGGCCGCCCTGACCCGCTGGGTGGAGGCCCGGGCGGCGCTGCTGCGCCACCTCGGCCGGCCCCGGCAGGCCGGGCTCGAGTCCCAGCTCGGCGCCGCCCTCGTGCGCGATCCGGACACGGTCGAGGCGGCGGTGCTGGCCGGCGTCGTGGAGGACGAGCCGGGCGCTCCCGGCGAGGACCCCGGGGACACCGTCCTGCCCGAAGCCGCCCTGGCGCTGGCCGTGCACCGCGTGCACACCGGGGACCTGGACGCCGCGCTCGAGCTGGCCCGCCGCGTCATCGCCGTCCTGGGCGGGCTGCGCGCGGCCGGTGCCCTGCTGCCCACCGGCTCGTGGTCCAGCGCGCACCTGCTGCTCGCCCGCCTGCACCTGTGGCGGGGCGAGCACGCCGAGGCGGACGCGGCGGCCGCCGTCGTCACCGCGCTGCCCGCCGCCCGCGCCGTCCTGGCCTCCGCCACCACGGTGCGGGCGATCGCCGCCCACGAGCTGGACCGTCCGACGGCCGCCCTCGACCTGGCGCTCGAGGCGGCGGAGCGGATGGCCTCGGTCGGGCTGCGGCGCGGCGCCGCCTCCGCGGCGGCCCTGGCCGGGCGCGTGGCCGGCGACCTCGACGGGTACGAGGAGGTCGCCGTGGCCGCGTGGGAGCTGGCCTCCGTGCACGCGGAGAAGGCCGAGGCGCCGGAGGCCTCGAGCCTGAGCTACTGGTGGGCGCACCAGCTCGTACTCGCCGGCCGCGCCGACGAGGCCGAACCCCTGCTCGCCCGGCTGGTGCGCCGCGAGGCCACCCACGGCCGGGACGTCGAGCAGGCCCGTGCCCTCGTGGACCTCGGCCACGCCCACCACGACCAGGACCGCGCCGAGAACGCGCTGCCCCTGTGGCGGGAGGCGGCCGGCCTGTTCGAGGCCCACGGCCAGTGGGAGGACGCCGCGCGCACGCTCCTGGCCGCCGGCGCCCTCGTGAACCGCGAGCGCGACGAACGCACCCGGCCCTCCGCCCTCGACCTGTTCGAGCGGGCGGTCGCGGCCGCGCGCCAGGCGGTGGACGAGGACCCGGCGGTGCTGCCGGCCGCACTGCATGCGCACGGGTACCTGCTGTGCGAGTCCGGCCAGGCGGAGGGCCTCGACCTCCTCGAGGAGGCGCTCGCCCTCGTGCGGGACGCCGGCGCCGACTGGCAGGTGGCCGACTACACGGACACCCGCGCCCGGGCCCTGTGGTCGCTCGAGCGGGGGCCGGAGGCGATCGCCACCGCGCTGCAGGCCGCCGACCTGTTCACGGCCGCCGGGGACCGCGAGGGCGCCGCGCAGGCCGAGCTCTTCGCCGCCTACGTGGTGGCCGAGGACGGCAGCCCCGAGCAGGCCGCGACGCTCTTCCGCCTGGTGTGCGACTCCACCGACTCCACGCTCGTGCGCCTCGGCGCGCTCACGGGCCTGCACCAGTGCCTGTCCGCCCTCGGGGACCACGACGGCGCCGCGCGCGTCCGGGACGAGCTCGACGCGCTCCGGGAGGGGCTCGGCGCGGACTGACCGCCGCTCGAGGCGGCGGCCCAGCCCGGCGGCCCGGCCCGACGGTGGCGGCCGCCGTCGCGGGTCAGAGGCCGACGCGGGCCAGGGCGGCGTCGGCGGCGGCCCGGCGGGCGGCCCGCACGGCGCGGGGTGCGGTCGGCTGCGCCGCGAGGGCGGCGAGGACGATCGCGACGCGGGCGGCCAGCGCCACCTCGTCGACCTCGGTGCGGGCGTGGCGCCGGAACCGTGCGGCCACGGCGTGCAGCGCGGCGCCGCCGGCGCCGAGGTCCACGGCGCCCGCCTCGAGATGGGCGATCAGGACGGCCCAGTCGTCCACGCGGTGTCCCATGCCCAGGTCGTCGGCGTCCAGCACGCCGGTGATCCGCTCCCCCGCCGCGTCCACGTGCAGGTTCCCCGGGTGCAGGTCGCCGTGCACGGGCACGCGCGGGCCGGGGTCCCCGGCCGCGAGCGCCGCGCGGAGCCGGTCCGCCCGGGCGGCGGCCTCGTCCTGGGCCTCGGGGTCCAGCACGACGGCGGCCCACGTGGCGTGCTCGAGCAGGACGGCGGGTCCGCCGTCGTCCGCGGCCGCCCCGGCCGTGGGGCCCGCCGGGCCGGGGGGCTCCTCGGGCACCGGCGGCAGCCGGTCCAGCAGCGCGGCGACCCGCGCGGGGTCGAGCGCGGCGGCCTCGGGCCCGGCCAGCAGCGCCCGCCAGGGCAGGCCCGGCACGCTCGCGAGCGGGAGCACCCCGCGCTCCGGCGCCGCGCGGACGGCGGGCACCGGCACCCCGGCCGCCCCCGCCGCGGCCATGCGCCGGGCGACCCGTGCGGCGCGCGCCGGCGGGAGCACCTTCAGGAACGTGCGGGCCACGACGCCGTCGTCGCCGGTCGCCTCGACGGCCAGGACCGCGCGGTCCCGCGGCCGGTAGCCGCGCCACGTGAGGCGGGCCCGGCCCGGCGCCGTGCCGATCAGGGCCGCGAGCGCGTCCGGATCGGCGGTCAGCGTGAGGCCCGGCAGGACGGGGTCGGCGGGGGCCCACCACCACAGGGTGCCGTCCTCCAGGATCCCGCGCTCGCCCGGGACGGGCGGGCACGCCGCGCCGGGGGCGGCGGGGTGTCGGGGGTCGCGGGCGAGGACGAGGGTGCGGGAGCGGACGCGGGCGTCGCC
>NZ_JABFBB010000007.1:4860-24246 GCF_017168555.1 Micrococcus sp. KRD012 | reverse complement strand
GGTCCAGGGCGGCGATGTCCTGCTCGGCGGCGGCGCTGATCTGATCGTCCGCCGTGCGCGCGGCGTCCTGGGGCCGGGTGTCCGCGCCGGTGGGGGCGGGGGTCTCGAGCGGCGCCGGCAGGGGGCGGGCCATCTCCGGGGCGTCCAGGTAGGTGGGGCGCGGCACCGCGGGGATGGTCACCGCACGGTCCGCTGCGGGGGCGGCGGCGGAGGCGGTCACCACCACGGGCTCGGCCCGGGACGCGGCGGGCGCGGCAGCCGGACGCGGCGCCTCGGTCTCGAAGGCCAGCACGGTCTCCAGCACGCGGCGGTCCCGCTCGGGGTCCGCGGGCGGGGCCTGCCGCTCCTCGGCCGCCGGGGCGGTGGGGCGCTCCGGGACGACGACGGCGGCGGGCCGGGCGCGACGGGTGCGGTCGCGGACCGCGAGGGCCCGCAGGCCGGCCAGCCCGGCCACGGCGAACAGGAGCGACCAGCCTGCCAGGGCGAGCGTGCCCGCGCCGAACGCCGCGGCGAGCCCGGCCACGAGGAACACGAGCAGGGCCACGAGGACGGCGAGGAACAGCGCCGTGCGCCCCCACCGGATGTGCAGGCCGGTCCGGCCGCGGGCGGCGCGCGCCGCGTCGGCGGCGGCGCTCAGGCGGCCCGA
Source organism: Micrococcus sp. KRD012 (assembly GCF_017168555.1). Classification (NCBI taxonomy): domain Bacteria; kingdom Bacillati; phylum Actinomycetota; class Actinomycetes; order Micrococcales; family Micrococcaceae; genus Micrococcus; species Micrococcus sp. KRD012. The sequence goes on along the minus strand of NZ_JABFBB010000007.1, from coordinate 23,600 downwards.
GAACCGGGCGGTCAGGGCACGGACGGCGGGCGAGCTCTGCAGGCGGTGCATGAAGGACCTCGGCATCGACGGGCGGGCGGGGGCGGACGCGAGACGATGGCGGCGCAGCACGAGCCGCCAGGCCAGGAAGGCCACGAGGGCCACGATGACCAGCGACGCGCTCACCCGGGCGTCGGCCAGCGCGTCGAGCGCGGCCTGCACGGCCCTCGTCGGCGCGGTGGTCTCGTCCATGCCGTCAGCCTAGCGCCGGAGGCGGACCGGCCCGGCCATCGCGGCGTGTCCGCACGCGGCGTGTCCCGCCGGACCGCTCAGGGGCGCGGCCGGGTGGCCAGCCACCGGGCCAGCAGGCCGTCGGGGACCTCCTCGGCGGTCACCGCGAACGTCCGGTGGTCCCGCCAGGCGCCGTCCACGTGCAGGTACGCGCGCCGCAGGCCCTCGTCGCGCAGGCCGAGCTTCGCCACGACCCGCAGGCTGGCCGCGTTCTCCGGGCGGATGTTGACCTCGACCCGGTGCAGACCGGCGCTGCGGAACGCCCAGTCCGTCGCCATGGCCACGGCCGTCGGCGTCAGCCCCCGGCCGGCCTCGCGACGGTCGATCCAGTAGCCGATCGAGCCGGAGAGCACCGAGCCGTACTGGATCCCGCCCAGGGACAGCAGCCCCACCAGGCGGTCCCGGTCCGGGCGGTCGTCGTCGAGGGCCATGCCCCACGTGTAGGCGCTGCCGTCCCGGCCCTGGCGGCCGTGCCAGCGGACCATCTGCCCGAACGACGCCGGGCCCGCGCCCGGCACGGGGCTCGTGGCGTCCCACGGCGTCAGCCACTCCCGGTTGTGCGCCCGCTGCTCCTCCCACGCCTCCCGGTCCCGCCGCCGCAGCGGCCGCAGGGCGAGGGTGCTGTGCCGCAGGGTCACGGGCCAGGGGGAACGCTGCCAGGACATGGCGTCGATCCTATGCGCGGCCGGGCGCGGCACCGGTGCGGCGGGCATCATGGGGACATGCGCACTCCCCCTCCCGTGCCCGAGCCCGCCGCCACGGGCCCCGTCGCCGGCGTCGACGACGTCGTGGACGCCAAGGCCACCCTGCGTGCGCGCCTGCGCACCGCCCGCCGCGACCGCTCCCCCGCGCGCCGCGCCGCCGAGTCCGCGGCCGCCGTCGAGCACCTGTGGGCGTGGCTGGGTCCGCGCGTGGCCGCGGCGACCGCGGACGGGACCGCCCCGGTGGTGGCCACCGTGCTGCCGATGGCCACCGAGCCGGACACCGGTGGGCTGCGCACCCGCCTGCTGGCCGCGGGGGCGCGGGTGCTCGTCCCCGTGATCGAGCCGGAACGCCGCCTGAGCTGGGCTCCGTGGCACCCGGACGTCGCAACGGCGCGCGCGGCGAACGCCCCCGTGGACGAGCCCGTGGGCGAACGGCTCGGGACCGACGCGCTGGCGGCGGCGACCGCGGTGGTCATGCCGGCGCTCGCGGTGGCCGAGGACGGGATGCGCCTGGGCCAGGGCGGGGGCTACTACGACCGCTTCCTCGCCGAGCTGCCGCGGAGCGTGCCCACCGTGGCCCTCGTGTTCGAGGACGAGCTGCTGCCGGCGGGCGCCATCCCCGCCGAGCCCACGGACCGGCCCGTGGACGGCGTCGTCACCGCGGCCGGGCTGCGCTGGGTCTGAGCCCGGCCCGCGGCGCGGAGTAGCATCGGGGGTCGGATCCCCCCCAGAACCGCGCGCCCCGGCGCGCCCCGAGCGAGCTGGAGCTGAGCATGCCTACCTACGCCTACCGCTGCAAGGACTGCGGCCACGCCTTCGACGTCGTCCAGGCATTCACCGACGACGCCCTCACCGAGTGCCCCGCGTGCGGCGGCGTCCTGCGCAAGCAGTACGGCTCGGTCGGCGTGAGCTTCAAGGGCTCCGGGTTCTACCGGACCGACTCGCGCTCCGGCACCGGCTCGGCCGGCGGATCGACCTCGGACTCGGCCGCCGGGTCCTCGACGTCCTCGACGTCGTCCTCGTCCTCCGCCGCCGCGGACTGACCCGGCCGGATCGGGCCGGCTCAGCCCCAGTGGGGCGGGCGCTGCTCGCGCAGCCAGCGGTCGCGCTCGGCCTCGGCCGGGCCGGACTCGACCCCGGCCGCGTCCCCGGTCGGCGCGGTCGCCGGCGACGTCCCGGCCAGCCGGGGCATCCCGGGCAGGCGCGGCTCGCGGCCGTCGGCGGCTGCCGGCCCGGTTCCCGGGGCGTCCGCCCGGCGCGGGCCGCGGCGGCGCGGCGCGCCGTCAGCGGACATCGTCGGCGGTCTCGTCCGTCTCGTCCGTCGGCTCCACGCCCAGCCGGTCGGCCAGCTCGCGGGCCACGGACTCCGGGTCCGCGAACACGTCGATCGCCCACAGGGTCCGGGGCTCCCAGCCGCGGGCCTCGAGCCCCTCGGGCAGGGTCCGCGAGCGCTGCCGCACCGTGAGGGCGCGGTACACCTCGCCGCCGTCGCCGGCCAGGGCCAGCGGACGGGGGGCCTCGTTCCGGTCCGCGCGCGGATCGAGCACGGCCAGGTCCATGACGCCGGCGTAGCGGGGCAGGACGCGGGCGCCGTGCTCCTCGAGCCGGTCGCGCAGATCGGCGAGCAGCGGGTCGCCCACCATGCCCACCGGGTCCGCGGCGTCGTCGCCCAGGTAGGCCTCGAGCAGCCGCAGGAACCAGAGGGCGCCGCCGTCGAGCCGGTCCTCGTCCAGGTCCGCGGCGCGCAGCGCCGAGACGAGGTGCAGGCGCCGGCGGGCGCGGGTGAGCGCGACCGTGACCATGCGCTCGCCGTCCGGGTCGGAGAAGGCGCCGAAGTGGTGCACCACGCGGCCGTGCGGGGTGCGGCCGTAGCCGGGGGTGAGGATCACGGCGTCGCGCGTCACGGAGGCAGCGCGCACGACCGGCACGATCACGAACGGCTCGGCGTCGGCGGCATCCTCGCCACGGCCACGGGCGAGGAACTCGTGGGCCCACGGCGCCTGCGCGGCCGTGGCCTGCACGGCGGCGGCCACCCGGCGGGCGTGCTGCTCGGACACCGTGACCACGGCCAGGGACTGCTCGGGCCGGTCGCGGATGTGCTCGAACACGCGCTCCACGGTGCGGGCGACCTCGGCGTTCGTCGACTCGACCACGTCGCCGCCGGTCATCGGGATGCCGGTGCCCTCGGGCAGGTACTCGGCCGTGACGGCGCGATCCCGGCCGGTGGCCTCGCCCGCGGTGGGCAGCGCGTCCAGGGCGCCGTCATAGGCCAGCGCGGAGACGAGGCGCACGAGGCGCCGCTCGAGGGGGCGGTGCACGGTGCGCAGCGGCAGGGTGGGCAGCACCTCGTCCAGCGTGTCGTAGGCCGAGCGCAGCGGGCGCAGGGGCCCGGCGGTCGCCGTCGGGTCCACGGACACCTGGAACGACTGCGGGCGCCCGATCACCGGGTCGCCGAGGGCCACCACCTGGGGGGCGCGGGTGAGCGCGCCCATCGCGGTGGCCAGGGCGGTCGCGTCGGCCTCCAGCAGCACGACGACGTCGGCGCGCCACTCCGGGGGGAACTCGGACAGGGCCATGGGCGAGGTGGTGACCACCGGCACGAGCGGCTGCAGGAGCTCGGGGGTGATCGTGGCCAGGGACTCGACCGTGGGGCTGCCCTGCTTGAGCAGGGTGCGCAGCACGGCCGCGTCCGCGCGATAGGTGCGCAGCGCCTCCCGCCAGCGCGCGGCCAGCGCGGCGGAGAGCCGGGCGCCGCCGCGCTCGAGATGGGCGCGGTCCAGGTCGCGGAACCCGCGCTCGACCTCCGCCAGGTCCGTGCCGCTCATCATGGCCAGGAAGTCGTCCCCGGAGATCATCGCCTCGAGCGCGGACTGCCACCACGCCAACTCGAGCTCGGCGGTCAGGGCCTCGGTGGGCACCTCGCGGTCGCGCAGGTCCTCGAGCAGCTCCGCCAGGCCGTGGCCGCGCAGGCTGTCCAGCACGAGGGTGCGCTCGGGCAGCGTGGCCAGGGTGTCGCGGTCCGCCACGAGCCCGTCGACGGCGGCCACGAGGTCGTCCACGTCCCGCTCCTCCAAGGGCGCCTCGGCCACGGCCTCCGGGGCGAGGACGTCCTCGAGCCGGCGCAGGCGCTCGCGCACCTGGCCGACCTGGCCCATCACGTGCTCGCCCTGGTCCGGCACCTGCGGGGGCGTGCCCGGCTCGGCGGCGTGGCGGTTCCAGTCCTCCAGGACGGCGGCGGCGTCCACGAGGGCGCCGTGCAGGTCCGTGGGCTGCACGCCCGGGCGGACCGCGTCCTTCGCCGCGCGGCGCAGGCGGGACCGGGTCACCGAGGACATCTCGACCAGGTGGAGGCGCCGCCACGCGCTGGTGGCGGTCGCCGCGACCAGCTGGGGCACGTCGAGGGAGAACACCTCGGGGGTGAACTCGGTGAGGGTGCGGGCCACGCGGCGGTAGAGGTCCGCCTGCTCCGCCCAGCCGGCCACCGTGCGCTCAGGGCGCAGGCCGGCCTGGGCGGCGGCGGTGTCCACGGCACGCCGGGTGGTGTGCAGGGCGGCCGCCAGCTCGTCGGCCAGCTCCGAGGCGGCCTCGGTCTCCTGCACGTTGCGCACGCGGGCGCCGAACCAGCGGCTCTCGGTGGCGGCGGCCGAGAACGCGCCGAGCTCCCCGGCGCGCACGAGCTGCTCGCCCACGGCCTGCCGGTTCACGGTGGAGTCCAGCACGGAGCGCTTGAGGCGCACGGTGGTGGCCGGCGGCGTCTCGAGCCCGGTCAGGGCGGCCAGGGCCTGCATCGCCTGGAACGGCGAGCAGCCCCAGCGGGGGCGGACGTGGTGCAGTGAGCCGACGTGCTCCTGCAGCCGGCGCCGTCGTTCGGTCAGGGCGGCCTCGTCCCGGGCGGTGTCGGGGTCCACGGCCCGCTCGGAGCGCAGGACGGCCTGCACGAGCTGGCGGCGGAGCAGCTCGGGGTCCGCGTTGGCGGGCACATCCAGCGCGATCGAGCGCAGGTCCGCCTCCTCGAGGCGGTCGAGCACGTCGGCCAGGGCGGCGGAGCGCTCGGCCACGACCAGCACGCGCCGACCCTCCCAGGCCAGGCGCGCGGCCAGGGCGGCGGCGGTCTGGGTCTGCCCGGTGCCGGGGGCGGCCGCCACCACGAGGGACTCCCCCGCCGCGGCGTGCTCGAGCACGCGTGCCTGGGCGGCGTCGACGTCCAGGACGAGGCGCTCGTCGGCCGGGGCGACGTCGTCCTCCGCGGGCGCGCCCGTGGGCTGCAGCGCCGCCGGGCGCGGCACCATGCCGGTGCCGGCGTCGTACAGGGCCTGCACGACCGGCAGATCCTCGAGGGAGGCGGGCAGCGAGGCGGTCTCGCCGAGGTCAGCGAACGTGGAGACGAGCAGGCGGTCCTCGACGTGCAGGTCCGCGATCGCGGCGGCCTCCTCGCGCAGGCGGGCGAACGCGGGGGCGGGCTCGAGGCGCGCCGTGGCGTAGGCGGCCTGCTGGTACGCCTCGGGGTCCAGGGCGATGCCGTGGTGCCGGCGCAGGTTCCGCACGAGCGCCGGGTTCAGGCGGGCCGGCTCGGTGATCTGGACCTCGAGCTCGTCCCGGCCACGGGCGCCGCGGCGCACCGTCAGGGCCACGCGGGCCAGCAGCACGGGGGCGGAGCGGCGCTCCCGCCGGCCGTCCTCCTCGGCCGTCCACGTGGCCACGCCCACGGCGAGCGCACCGACGTCGATGCCGCGTTCCTCCGCCAGCTCGCGGACCTTGGCACGCAGGCCGAGGGACACCTCGTGCGCCGCGTCCAGCTCCGGGCCGGTCGGCAGCAGGGTGGACAGGCGGGTGCGCCGCCCCAGCAGCAGCTGCGAGACGCCGGACGAGTTCGCCTCCGTGAGGTCGATGCTGTTGGCCGCCGAGGGCGCGAACCGCAGCATCGTGTCGTTCTCGGCGCCCGAGCCCAGAGAGGACACCCAGGCGGCCGGGTCGGGGCGGGTCTGCCCCTCGTCGGGGCGTGCGGCGGCGCGGGCGCGGGCCAGGCGCGGGAACTCCTGCTCGGTCACGTGCGTGCGGTCCTTCCTCCGTCGCCTGGGTCCAGGCGGTCTTCGTGCGGACGGCCGCCCCGGTCAGGGGCGGCCGGATGCGGCGCCGGACGCGCCGCTCACTCCCACTCGATGGTGCCCGGCGGCTTGCTGGTCACGTCGAGCACGACGCGGTTGACGCCGTCGACCTCGTTGGTGATGCGGTTCGAGATGCGGGACAGGACGTCGTCCGGGATCCGCGCCCAGTCCGCCGTCATGGCGTCCTCGCTGGTGACGGGGCGCAGGACGACCGGGTGGCCGTAGGTGCGGCCGTCGCCCTGCACGCCCACGGAGCGCACGTCCGCGAGCAGCACCACGGGGCACTGCCAGATCTGGCGGTCCAGCCCGGCCGCGGTGAGCTCGGCGCGCACGATCGCGTCCGCGCGGCGCAGCAGGTCCAGGCGCTCCTGGGTGACCTCGCCGATGATGCGGATGCCCAGACCCGGGCCCGGGAACGGCTGGCGGTGCACGATGCCCTCGGGCAGGCCGAGCTCGGCGCCCACGGCGCGGACCTCGTCCTTGAACAGCTCGCGCAGCGGCTCGCACAGCTCGAACTCGATGTCGTCCGGCAGGCCGCCCACGTTGTGGTGGGACTTGATGTTGGCCGCCCCGTCCCCGCCGCCGGACTCGACGACGTCCGGGTAGAGCGTGCCCTGCACGAGGAAGCGGACCTCGGTGGCGTCCGGGTCGTGCTCGGACTCGAGGACGATGTCCGCCTGCGCCTTCTCGAAGGTGCGGATGAACCGCTCGCCGATGATCTTGCGCTTGGCCTCGGGGTCGGTGACGCCGGCCAGCGCGGACAGGAAGTCCTCGCGCGCGTCCACCATCACGAGGCGGGCGCCGCCGTGGGCCTCGCCGAAGGCCTGCTCGATCTCGGCGGACTCGCCCTCGCGCATGAGGCCGTGGTCCACGTAGACGCAGGTGAGGCGGTCGCCGATGGCGCGCTGCACGAGGGCCGCGGCCACGGCGGAGTCCACGCCGCCGGACAGGCCGCAGATGGCCCGCTTGTCCCCGATCTGCTCGCGGATGCGCTCGACCTGCCCCTCGATCACGCCGCTGGCCGTCCAGTCCGCACCCAGGCCCGCACCCACGTGCAGGAACTGCTCGAGCACCCGCTGACCGTGGGAGGAGTGGCCCACCTCGGGATGCCACTGCACGCCGAAGATGCGGCGCTCGCGGTCCTCGAACGCGGCGACGGGGGCGCCCGCGGTGGAGGCCGTCACGGCGAAGCCCTCGGGCGCCTGCGTCACGGCGTCCCCGTGGGACATCCACACGACCTGCTCGAGGTCCTGGCCCGCGAACAGCACGGAGTCGGCGTCCACCGAGTCCAGGCAGGTGGAGCCGTACTCCCGGGTGCCGGTCTTGGCCACGGTGCCGCCGAGGGCGTGCGCAATCGACTGGAAGCCGTAGCACAGGCCCAGCACGGGCACCCCGGCCTCGAGCAGCGCCGGATCCAGCTGCGGGGCGCCGGGCTCGTACACCGACGACGGCCCGCCCGAGAGGATCAGCGCCGCGGGCTTGCGCTCCAGGATCTGCGCCGCCGGGGTGGAGGCGGGCACGACCTCGGAGTAGACGTTGGCCTCGCGCACACGACGCGCGATGAGCTGTGCGTACTGGGCGCCGAAGTCCAGCACCAGCACCGTGGGCATCACGTCGCTGAGCGGGGCGGGGGTGTCGGGGGGGTGGGGGGCATTCTGCGTCACCCGTCCAGGATAGTCGAGGCGCTCAGTAGCGCCGCGCGGCGTCCGGGAAGCGGTGCAGCTCGTCCCGGACCACGCGGGTCATGCGCTTCTCCACCACGAAGGACAGGAACGGCACGACGCCGCCGCCGGCCATCGCCAGCAGGCGCAGCGGCTCCCAGCGCATCAGGGACCACAGGCGGAACGAGGCGAGCAGGTACACCACGTACATCCAGCCGTGGGCGATGAGGATGAACAGGGACAGGTTCACTCCCCCGGTCACGCTGTCCGTGGGGTGCAGCCCCAGGCCGTTGGCCTCTCCGTCCAGGGTGGTGCCGCCCGCGTAGAGCTCCACGTGCATGCCGTACTTCAGCACCATCTCCGCCACGAGCAGCAGGAGCATGATGCCGGTGATCCACGCGCACACCACGTAGAGGCGGGTGGCGGAGCGGATCTGCTGCTGGGTGCCGGCGAAACGGCGATGCTCCCGGCCTGGCCGCGGGGGCGGCTCGGGCAGGTCGGCCTCCGTGATGTCCTCGGGATCCGGCAGGCTCGCCGGGTCCACCGGCTGGGGGCCGGGGTGCTGGGTGCTCATCGGCTCTGCTCCTCTCGGGGCCCACGGGGGCCCGGGTCGCGGGGGTCGGGGCGCGCGGCCCCGTCGTCGTCGTGGTCCTGGCGTGGGTGCGCCGCGGACTGTGCCGCGACGGCCCGCTCCTTGGCCTCGCGCGCGGCCGCCCGGCGCCGCTCGAGCTCCTCGGCGCGCCACTGCGCGGCCCACTCCTCGTCGAGCCGGCGCTCGTGCTCGTCCCGGACGTGGTCGTCGCGGACGAACCGCCACCACAGGAACAGGGCGAAGCCGGCGAAGAGCATCCATTCCACGGCGTAGAAGACGTTGAGCCAGATGATCTGGGTCTCCTCCGGCTGCGGGGCCACCCACACCGGCTCGAGCCCGCCGGGGCCGGCCGCGCCCGTCTCGGCGCCCGCGGCGTCGACCATCTCGAACGCCGCGACGTACGCCGCGTAGGACGGCTCGTCCCACACGTTCACCAGCTGGGCCGGGGCCAGGCTGCGGTACAGGAGCCGGTCGGCGGTGTCCTCGGCCGCTGCCTCACGCGGCAGGGGCCCGTCCGGGGGCAGCAGGCGTCCGGTGACGGTGACCTGCCCGGCGGGCGCGGGGTCCACGACGTCGGCGCGGGCCGACCAGCCGCGGACCACCGGGACGACCTCGCCGTCCGGGGCGCCGGCCACCCGGAGGGCCGTGACCGTCCAGTAGCCGTCGCGGCCGTTCAGCAGGCGCGGGCCGACCAGGACGTCCGTGCCGGGCACGAACTCCCCTTCGACCGTGACGACCTGGTCTGCCTGCGAGCCGAGCAGGGCCTCGTAGGGGCGCACGTGCTCCAGGAACGGCACGGCGTGCTCGGTCTGGGTGCGCGGCGGCGGCGCGTTCGTCTCCGCGGACTCGAACTGCCACTTGGACAGCGCCACGAAGACCGCGGCCGCCACGAGGGCCAGCACCAGGGTGGCCAGCCAGACGGGCTTGAGGGCGGTGCGCAGCACGCCGTATCAACTCTTCCGGTCGGGGTGCCGCCATGCGGCGGCGGGGATCAGACGGTCTGGGTGGGGGTCACGAGGACCTCCACCTTCTGGAAGTCCTTGAGCTCGGTGTAGCCGCAGGTGGCCATGGCGCGCTTCAGGCCGCCCATCAGGTTGGACGTGCCGTCCGCGTGGCGGCCGGGACCCCACAGGACCTCCTCGAGCGGAGCCACCTGGCCCACGTGGGTGCGGTGCCCGCGCGGCAGCTCCGGGTGGGCGGCCTCGAGGCCCCAGTGCCAGCCGCCGCCGGGGGCGTCGGTGGCGCGGGCCAGGGCGACGCCCAGGACGACCGCGTCCGCGCCCATGGCGATCGCCTTGACGATCTCCCCCGAGGTGGAGACGCCGCCGTCGGCGATCACGTGCACGTAGCGGCCGCCGGTCTCGTCCATGTAGTCGCGGCGCGCCTCGGCGATGTCCGAGATGGCCGTGGCCATCGGCACGCGGATGCCCATGGCGCGGCGCGTGGTGGTGGACGCGCCGCCGCCGAAGCCGACGAGCACGCCGGCCGCGCCGGTGCGCATCAGGTGCAGGGCCGGCGTGTAGCCGGCCGCCCCGCCCACGATCACGGGCACGTCCAGCTCGTAGATGAACTGCTTGAGGTCCAGCGGCTCCTGGGTGGAGGAGACGTGCTCGGCCGAGACGGTGGTGCCGCGGATGACGAACAGGTCCACGCCCGCCGCCACGACGGTGCGGTAGAACTCCTGCGTGTTCTGCGGGGTCAGCGAGCCCGCGACGACGACGCCGGCCTCGCGGATCTGCGCGAGGCGCTCGGTGATCAGATCGGAGCGGATGGGGGCCGCGTAGGCCTCCTGCAGCTTGCGGGTGGCCTCGGTCCCGGCCGGGCCGGCCTCGAGGGCGGCGATCTCCTCGAGCAGCGGGCGCGGGTCCTCGTGGCGGGTCCACAGGCCCTCGAGGTTGAGGACGCCGAGACCGCCCAGCCGCCCCATCGCGATGGCGGTCTCCGGGCTCATCACGGAGTCCATGGGCGCACCGATCACGGGCATGTCGAACGTGTAGGCGTCGATGCGCCACGTGAGGCTGACGTCCTGGGGATCCCGGGTGCGCCGCGCAGGCACCACGGACACGTCGTCGAGGGAGAAGGCCCGGCGGCCGCGCTTGCCGCGGCCGATCTCAATCTGGTTCGTCACCGGGCCAGCCTAGCCCAGGCGCCACGGGGGCGGCGCCGACCGTGTCGTCGGCGCCGCCCCCGTCCGGGGCTCCCCCCGGACCCGACGTGCGGGTCAGCGCGAACGGTAGTTCGGGGCCTCGACGGTCATCATGATGTCGTGCGGATGGGACTCCTTCAGGCCCGCCGCGGTGATGCGCACGAAGCGGCCGTTCTCCTTGAGATCGGCCACCGTGGACGCGCCCGTGTAGAACATCGTCTGGCGCAGGCCGCCCACGAGCTGGTGGACCACCGAGGCGACCGGGCCCCGGAAGGGCACCTGGCCCTCGATGCCCTCGGGGATCAGCTTGTCCTCGTCCGGCACGTCCGCCTGGAAGTAGCGGTCCTTGGAGAAGGAGCGCGTGCCGTTGCGGGTCTGCATGGCGCCCAGGGAGCCCATGCCGCGGTAGGTCTTGAACTGCTTGCCCTGGTAGAACACGAGGTCGCCCGGGGACTCGGCGGTGCCGGCCAGCAGGGAGCCGAGCATCACCGAGTCGGCGCCGGCCACGAGAGCCTTGCCGATGTCACCGGAGTGCTGCAGGCCGCCGTCGGCGATCAGCGGGACGCCCGCGGGGCGCGTGGCCTTGGCCGCCTCGTAGATGGCGGTGATCTGGGGGACGCCGACGCCGGCCACCACACGGGTCGTGCAGATCGAGCCCGGGCCCACGCCCACCTTCACGGCGTCCGCGCCGGCGTCGACGATCGCCTTGGCGCCCGCGTAGGTCGCGGCCTGACCGCCGATGACGTCGACGTGCGCGGCCGCCTTCTCCTTCTTCAGGCGCGCGATCATGTCCAGCACGCCGTGCGTGTGGCCGTTCGCGGTGTCCACCACGAGGGCGTCCACGCCCGCCTCGACGAGCGCCATGGCGCGCTCCCAGCCGTCGCCGAAGAAGCCGACGGCGCCGCCGACGCGCAGCCGACCCTCGTCGTCCTTCGCGGCGTCCGGGTACTGCTCCGCCTTGTCGAAGTCCTTGATGGTGATCAGGCCGGTCAGGCGGCCCGCATCGTCCACGAGCGGCAGCTTCTCCACGCGATTCTGGGAGAACAGGCGGATCGTCTCGGCGCGCGAGACGCCCTCCTGCGCGGTGACCAGCGGCATGCGGGTCATGGCGGTGTCCACCGTGCGGGTGGCCCACTCCTCGCGCGGGATGAAGCGGGTGTCGCGGTTGGTGATGATGCCCAGCAGCGTCATGTCCTCGGCCACCACCGGCAGGCCCGAGACGCGGTACTGGGCGCACAGCTCGTCCAGGTCCGCGAGCGTGGCGTCGGGGCCGATGGTCACGGGGTCCTTGATCATCCCCGACTCGGAGCGCTTCACGGTGTCCACGTGGCGGGCCTGGTCCTCGATGGACAGGTTGCGGTGGATGATGCCCATGCCGCCCTGGCGGGCCATGGCGATGGCCAGCGGGGCCTCGGTCACGGTGTCCATCGCCGCGGAGACGATGGGGATGTTCAAGCGGATGTTGCGGGTCAGCCGGGTGCCCGTGTCCGCGTCCGCGGGGATCACGTCGGTGGCGTTGGGCAGCAGCAGGACGTCGTCGTAGGTGAGGCCGAAGAAGCCGAAGGGATCCGAGGAGGAGTGGACGGGCTCGGGGCTGGGACCGGTGCTGGTGTTGGTCACGAAGGCGCCTTTCGGGACGGGTGTTTCCGCGATTCTATGCCCGGGGGTCAAACCGGCGACCCGGGTGCGGGCCACGTCACAGGGCCCTCGCGCCGGGCCACGCGAGGGCGAGACGGGCGTCACCACGACGTCACATGGCGCAATCCGTTTCGACGTCGTGGTATTGGACCGCCTAACCTCCCCGGATGAGCACCGCACAGTCCTCCCCCGCACCGGCGCCCCGACGCCGGCTTCCCGCCTGGACGTCGAACTTCGGCTGGCAGATCGCCGCCGCCCTCGTCCTCGGCCTCGTCCTGGGCCTGATCGCCCGCGCGACGGGGCACACCTCCGAGCACCCGACCTGGCTCGGCGAGACGCTGGCCACCGTCGGCAGCATCTACATCAGCCTGCTGAAGGCCACGGTCGTCCCGCTGGTCTTCTTCGCCGTCGTCGCCTCCATCGCCAACCTGGCCCAGGTGACCAACGCGGCCCGCCTGGCCGCCAAGACCCTGCTCTGGTTCGCCATCACGAGCCTGATCGCGGTGCTCATCGGCCTCGCCGTCGGCGTCGTGCTGCAGCCGGGCGTGGGCACCGGCCAGACCGCGCCGGCGTCGTACCAGGCCAAGGACGTCGGCTGGCTCGACTTCCTGACCTCCCTGGTGCCGGCGAACTTCCTCGGCCTGACCGTCAAGACCACGGCCGGCGAGGACGGCGCGCTCGCCTCCTCCCCCACGTTCAACGTGCTGCAGATCCTCGTGATCGCGATCGTCGTGGGCGTGGCCGCGCTCAAGGTCGGCGAGAAGGCCGCCCCGTTCCTCACGTTCTCCCGCTCGGTGCTCGCGATCATCCAGAAGCTGCTGTGGTGGATCATCCGCCTGGCCCCGATCGGCACCATCGGCCTGCTGGGCAACGCCGTGGCCTCGTACGGCTGGTCCACGATGGGCACGCTGGCCAAGTTCGTGGTGGCGATCTACGTGGGCCTGGCCCTCGTGATGCTCGTGGTGTACCCGGTGCTGGCGCGCCTGCACGGGCTCTCCGTCAAGCAGTTCTTCACCGGCGTGTGGCCGGCGTTCCAGCTCGGCTTCGTCTCCCGCTCCTCCCTCGGCACGCTGCCCGTCACCCAGCGGGTGGCCGAGCGCAACTTCGGCGTGCCCACCGGCTACGCCTCCTTCGCCGTCCCGCTGGGCGCCACCACCAAGATGGACGGCTGCGCCGCGATCTACCCTGCCGTGGCCGCCGTGTTCGTGGCCCAGTTCTACGGGATCGACATGAGCCTGAGCCAGTACGCCCTCGTGGCACTCGTGTCCGTGCTGGGCTCCGCCGCGACCGCCGGCACCACCGGCGCCACCGTGATGCTCACGCTCACGCTGTCCACCGCCGGGCTGCCCCTCGAGGGCATGGCCCTGCTCCTGGCCGTCGACCCGATCGTGGACATGGGTCGCACCGCCCTCAACGTGTCCGGCCAGGCCCTCATCCCCGCCCTGGTGGCCCAGCAGGAGGGCATCCTGGACCGCTCCCGCTACGACGCCCCGCACGCGGACGTCCTGGCGGACGAGGACGAGGAGATCGTGGAGGCGCGCGCCGCCCGGACGAACGGCTCCCGCGAGGAGCTCGTCGGCTCGCAGGACTCTGGGCCCCGGCGATGAGACCGCCGAGCCCCCCCTGGAGACCAGGGGGGCTCGGCCGTACCGGTGAGCGCGGTCGTCGGTCAGGCGACCTTGATGCCCGGCTCTGTGCCGCCAGCCAAGGTGGAGTTCGTCAGGACGAAGGTGGTGGACGCGTCGCCAGAGGTCACGATGAAGGTGGTGCCCCTGCGCGTGCCGTCGGAGCCCTTGCGGAGGTACCCCGTGGTCCCGTCGTCCAGCGCCACCTGGCCGTTGGCATCCGTGGTCAGGGTGATGGTGGCGCCGACGCGACTGCTGAAGGCGTCGTCTGAGCTGACCGCCCGGTCGGACACGAAGTAGAACGTGTTCTCGTTACCCTGGTAGTTGGAGATGGTGAGGGTGACCGGCTGGTTCGGCACGGGCAGGCCGTTGGCGTCCCTGATGGTCACCACGACACCCTGGGCAATGTAGCCGGAGTAGCGGATCAAGTCGCTCCAGAGCGTGATGGGCGTATCGACCTGGATGGTGGCGGGCGCCCCGGGAGAGGCGGCACGCGCGGGTGCGCTCACCGCGACGGCGACGGCGGGAGCACCCCAGGCCAGGGCGGTGGTGACGTGGCGGCGGGAGGGGTTCTGAGCAGTCATAATACTTCCAATCGGGAGGATTAAAGGGCACCGTGCAGGCCGACGGGTGCCAGCACCTTCCATTGAGCGCCCTCTAGGAGGATCTTAGGGAGCGAAGCCTCAATCTCTCAACTGATGAACCCCCGCCTGCCTGGCCGGCCGCATGAGGGAGGTCACGTCTCCCGTATGACGCCCCCCGCCCGGGGCCCAGCCGACCGGGACCCGGACGCGCGGGCCTACCCTGAACGGGTGGGCCCCCCACCGCAGCAGGCCTCCGACCTGTCCCCGGACCGCTCCGGCCCCGCGGTCCCCTCCCCGGCGGCCCCGCCGCGCACCCGGCTGCGCCGGTTCGTCCGGGAGGTCACCTACCAGCACGGCATCCACCCGGCCCTGGTGCCGGGCGTCTCGATCGAGGACCAGAGGGTCCGCTACGGCGTGGACCGGGTCATCCTCGTCGTCGTCGGCGCGCTGGTCCTGGGATTCGTGGCCTGGGGCGTCACCCGACCCGACGACGTCCTGGCCGTCTCCAGCGCGGCCCTGTCCTGGGTCATGACGAACCTGGGCTGGATATTCTCGCTGCTGGCGATCGGCCTGGTCGTGTTCCTCCTGGCCCTGGCCTTCTCCCGCTACGGGGACATCACCCTGGGCCTGGACGGCGAGAAGCCCGCGAGCTACGCGGCCGTCACCGGGGCCATGGCCCAGGCCGCGCTGCACTGGGGCGTCAACGCGTGGGCGATCTACGCCGTGGTGGGCCTCGCGGTGGCGTACGTGTCCTACCGCCGCGGACGTGTGCCGCTCATGAGCTCCATCCTCATGCCGCTGTTCGGACGCGGCGACCGCACCGACTCGTTCGGCGCCCGCCTGATCGGCTCCCTCGCCATCATCGCCACCCTCTTCGGCACCGCGGCGTCCCTGGGCATCGGGGCGCTGCAGATCGGCCGCGGGGTGGAGATCGTGACCGGCTGGTCCCCGGGGGCAACCTGCTGGCCATGGGCATCATCGTGCTGCTGACCATCGGGACGATCGCCTCCGCGGTCTCCGGGGTGGCCCGCGGGATCCGCTGGCTCTCCAACGTCAACATGGTGCTGGCCCTGGCCCTCGCCGTCTTCTTCTTCGTGGTGGGGCCCACCGCGTTCATCCTCAACGTGATCCCCGGCGTCCTCATGGACTACGTCGGCGAGATGCCGGACATGCTCGGCGCCAGCATGGCCGAGGGGCCGGCGATGCAGACCTTCCTCTCCTCCTGGACCACGTTCTACTGGGCCTGGTGGGTCAGCTGGGCGCCCTTCGTGGGCGTGTTCGTCGCGAAGATCTCCCGCGGCCGCACCATCCGCCAGTTCGTCCTGGGCGCGCTGTTCATCCCGGCGTCCGTGATCATCGCGGCGTTCACCGTCATCGGCGGGACCACCATCTGGCTGCAGCGCGAGCGCGGGGCCATCGCCCCCGACGGCACGGCGGCCTCGATGCCGGCGCCCGCGGAGATCTTCTGGACCGTCCTGGACCAGTTCCCGGGCGCGCGGCTCATCGCGCCGCTCGTGATGGTCATGCTCGCCATCTTCTTCATCACAACGGCGGACTCCGCCTCCCTCGTGAACTCGCAGCTGTCGCAGCGGGGCGCGCCCCGGCCGAACCGCCTGGTCACCGCGTTCTGGGCGCTGTGCATGGCGGGCATCGCCGTCGTCATGCTCCTGACCGGCGGCGACACGGCGCTGACGGGCCTGCAGAACCTCATCACCGTCACGGCCCTGCCGTTCTCCGTGGTGATCGTCCTCATGGCGGTGGCCCTCTACCGGGAGCTGCGCCACGATCCGCAGGCCCTCCGGGAGCAGTACGAACGGGCGGCCCTGCAGAAGGCGGTGCGGCACGGCATCGAGGACCACGGCGACGACTTCACCCTGGCCGTGGAGCCCGTCCCCACCGGCAGCCAGTACGCCGTGGGCGCGGAGTTCGACTCCACCGCGGCCGAGGTCACGGACTGGTACCGGCGCACCGACGAGGACGGCAATCCCGTGGACTACGACTACGCCACGGGCGAGTACCTCGAGGAGGACGACCGGCGCGGATGAGCCGCCCCTCCCCGCCCCGGTGACGACGCCGCCCCCGCACCTTCCGGCCGGAAGGTGCGGGGGCGGCGTCGTCGAGGGGAGCGGTCTCGGCCCGGACGGGCCGGGGCCGGCTCAGTGCTGGTGCTCGTCCTCGTCAGCGGGCTTGTCCGCCACGAGGGTCTCGGTGGTGAGCACGAGGGCCGCGATGGAGGCGGCGTTGGCCAGCGCGGAGCGGGTCACCTTGACCGGGTCGATCACGCCGTCGGCGATCAGGTCGCCGTAGACGCCGGTCTTCGCGTTGAAGCCGTGGTTCGGCTCCAGCTCGGCGACCTTGGAGACCACCACGTAGCCGTCCTCGCCCGCGTTCTGGGCGATCCAGCGCAGCGGCTGCTTCAGGGCCTTGCGGACGATGTCCACGCCCACGGCGGCGTCGCCGGTCAGGGCCTGGACGTCGGCGTCGGTGTCGAGCACGCTCAGCGCGTTGATGAGCGCGGTGCCCCCGCCGGCCACGATGCCCTCCTCGAGGGCGGCGCGGGTCGAGGACACGGCGTCCTCGATGCGGTGCTTGCGCTCCTTGAGCTCCACCTCGGTGGCGGCGCCCACGCGGATCACGCCGATGCCGCCCGAGAGCTTGGCGAGGCGCTCCTGGAGCTTCTCGCGGTCCCAGTCGGAGTCGGTCGCGGCGGACTCGGCCTTGATCTGGGCGACCCGGGCCTCGACGTCCTCGGCCGCACCGCCGCCGTCGACGATGGTGGTCTCGTCCTTGGTGACGGTGATGCGGCGGGCGGAGCCGAGCACGTCCAGGTCGGCCTGCTCGAGCTTCATGCCGAGGTCCGGGGAGACGACCTGGGCGCCGGTGAGGATCGCGATGTCCTGCATCATGGCCTTGCGGCGGTCGCCGAAGCCCGGGGCCTTGACGGCCACGACGTTCAGGGTGCCGCGGATCTTGTTCACCACGAGGGTGGACAGGGCCTCGCCCTCGATGTCCTCGGCGATCACGAACAGCGGCTTGTTGGCCTGCAGGACCTTCTCCAGCAGGGGCAGCAGCTCCTGCACGTTGGAGATCTTGCCCGAGTTGATCAGGACGTAGGCGTCCTCGAGCACGGCCTCCTGACGCTCGGCGTCGGTGACCATGTACGGGGACAGGAAGCCCTTGTCGAACTGCATGCCCTCGGTGACGTCCAGCTCGGTGGAGGTCGTGGAGGACTCCTCGATGGTGATGACGCCGTCGGTGCCGACCGTGTCGAACGCGCGGGCCAGCAGCTCGCCGACCTCGTCGTTCTGGGCCGAGATGGCGGCCACGTGGGCCACCTCCTGGCCCTCGACCGGGCGGGCGTTCTCCTGCAGGCGCCGCTCGACGGCGGCCACGGCCACCTCGATGCCCTTCTTGACCTCGCCCGGCGCGGCGCCGGCGGCGACCTGGCGCATACCCTCGTTCACGAGGGCCTGGGCCAGCACGGTGGCGGTGGTGGTGCCGTCGCCCGCGATGTCGTTGGTCTTGGTGGCGACCTCCTTGGCGAGCTGGGCGCCCATGTTCTCGTACGGGTCCTCCAGCTCCACCTCACGGGCGATCGTGACGCCGTCGTTGGTGATGGTGGGGGCGCCCCACGCCTTGTCGAGCACCACGTTGCGACCCTTGGGGCCGAGGGTGACCTTGACGGTGTCGGCGAGCTTGTCGATGCCGGCCTGGAGGGCGCGGCGTGCGTCGTCGTTGAAAGCCAGCTGCTTGGCCATGACGGACGCTCCTTTCGTTCAGTGAGTCAGGGGGTGCGGGGACGCGAGGGGCCCGGGGCGCGCGCACCGGTGCGGTGCGCGCCGCTCACCGGGCCCGTCGCGGCGGGGTCACTTGGTGACGACGGCCAGCACGTCGCGGGCGGAGAGCACCAGGTACTCCTCGCCGCCGACCTTGACCTCGGTGCCGCCGTACTTGGAGTACAGCACCACGTCACCCTCGGCGACGTCGACCGGCACGCGGTTGCCGTTCTCGGCGACCCGGCCCGGGCCCACGGCCACGACCTGGCCCTCCTGCGGCTTCTCCTTGGCGGTGTCCGGGATCACGAGGCCCGACGCGGTGGTCTGCTCGGCCTCCAGGGGGCGGACAACGATGCGATCCTCAAGGGGCTTGATGGAGACAGACATGCTGCACACTCCTTCTTCGTCGACGTGCGGCTCCGGCGGGCTCGCCGGACCGCTGATGCTGTGGTCTGCGGGTGCGCCACGGGCGTCAGACCCTCCGTCGTCGCGGTGCCGGACGGTCCACCTCGGGCATTGGCACCCGGTACCCCCGAGTGCCAGTGCCCACTCTACTCCGGGTTCTGGCACTCCTTCAACATGAGTGCCAGCCGTGTCCCCGCCGTCCGCCGTGGGCGGAGGGCGCGGGGCGCGGTGCGG
>NZ_JABFBB010000007.1:0-4760 GCF_017168555.1 Micrococcus sp. KRD012 | reverse complement strand
ACGTCACCTCCGTGCTGGGGCTACGGGTGACGACGCCGGAACGGACCTGGCTCGATCTGTGCTCGATCGGCCACCCCTGGGACGAGGCATCCCTCGTGTCGGCGGGTGACCACCTGGTCCGTCACCCCTGGTCCCCGCGCGGCCGGCGGCCTCCCATCACCACGGTCACCGCGCTGCACGAGGCGATGCGGCCGCTCGGGCGGTTCGTCGGAAGACCGCGGGCGACGGCGGCGCTCGAGCGCGTACGGGTGGGTGCCGACTCGCCGCAGGAGACCCGGTTGAGGCTGGCGCTCGTCGAGGCGGGGCTGGGCGAGCCGGCGCTGCAGCACGTGTTCGACCCCGGGCGGCGGGACGCCCCCGAGGCCGATCTGTGGTTCGAGGACTGCCGGCTCGTCCTCCAGTACGACGGCGAGGTGCACCGGAGTGCCGAGCAACACGCCCGGGACGCCCGGCGAGACCAGTACTACGCGGAGCGTGGGCAGATGACCCTGCACGTCACGGGCCGGGACGTCGGCGAGGGATATGCGCGGGTGATCGAGGCCGTCCTCAGACGACGGGCACAGGTCTCGAACGGCTGGGATGCCTGACGTCGTCGTCGCGTATGGCCCTGCCGTCCATGCGCAGGGGTTCCGTGGGCAGAAGCGAGGGTGCTTCTGCCCACGGAACCTGGAAACACGCGGGTTCTGCCCCCGGAAGGCGAGACCCGGCGGGTTCTGCCCACGGAACGCTCGCGTCGGCCGGGCACCCGACCCCCGCCCGGACCGACCCGGGCCGGCCTCACCGTCGCCCGGCTCAGTAGTACACGGCCAGCGGCCCGTGCGGTCCGTCCACCACGCTGCAGGGGGTCTTGAAGATCCGCTCCAGCACCTCAGGGCGCAGGATCTCGGCCGGGGTGCCGGTCTCCACCACCTGGCCGTCGCCCATCGCCACGATCCGGTCGGCGTAGTGGGCGGCGAAGTTGATGTCGTGCAGCACGATCACCACGGTCCGGCCCAGCTCGTCGGCGGCCCGGCGCAGCTGCTGCATCATCTGCACCGAGTGCTGCATGTCCAGGTTGTTCAGCGGCTCGTCCAGCAGCACGTACTCGGTGTTCTGCGCCAGCACCATCGCCACGTACGCCCGCTGCCGCTGGCCGCCCGAGAGCTGGTCGAGGTACCGGTTCTCGAACGGGCCGAGGTTGAGGAAGTCGATCGCGTCGGACACGTGCCGCTCGTCCTCCAGGGTCAGCCGGCCGCGCGTGTACGGGTAGCGCCCGAACCCCACGAGCTGCCGCACGGTCAGCCGCGTCACGAAGTGGTTCTCCTGCCGCAGGATGGACAGGGTCTGCGCGATCTTCCGGGACGGCGTCGTGGTGATGTCGTGCCCGCCCACGGCGATCGTCCCGGCGTCGGCGTCCTGCAGCCGGCCGATCATCGTCAGCAGCGTGGACTTGCCCGCCCCGTTGGGCCCCACGAGCGCGGTCACTCCCCCGGCCTGGATGTCCAGGTCCACGGGTCCGATGCACACCTCGTCGCTGTGGCGCTTCACCACGCCGCGCAGCTCGATCACAGACGTCCCTTTCTCATCACGACGATCAGGAAGGTGATGCCGCCGATCAGCTCGATGACCACCGTGACCGCACCTCCCGCGTAGAACACGTGCCGCAGCACGAAGTAGGCGCTCGTGAGCACCGCGTACCCGGCCAGCGCCGCCACCGGGAGGATGAACCGGTGGTCGTGGGTGTCGACGAGGCTGTACGCCAGCGTCGCCACGAGGAAGCCGAGGAACGTCATCGGGCCCACGAGCGCGGTGGTCATGGCCATCAGCACGGAGACCAGCAGCAGCGTCACCATGAGCTCGCGCCGGTGGTGCAGGCCCAGGTTGGTCGCGGCGTCGGCGCCGAGCGCCACCGTGTTCAGGCGGCGGGAGCGCAGCCACAGCAGCGCGCACACGACGACGGCGATGGGCGCGGCGATCGCCACGTACTCGGTCCGGGCGTTGGAGATGTTGCCGAAGAGCCGCGCGCTCAGCAGGTCGAACGAGTTCGGGTCCAGCAGTCGCTGCATGAACGTGCTCAGCGCGGCCAGCCCGCCGCCCAGCACCACGCCCACGAGCAGCATCAGATGGACGCTGCCGTAGGGCCGGGAGAGCAGCCACGAGTACAGGGCCGTCGCCAGCGCCACCATGAGCGCGGCCTGGGCGAGGAACGGCCCCACCCCGGTCAGCACCGCGACGCCGGCGGCTCCCAGCACGTACACGGCGACGGTCGACACGGCGGTGTAGAGCGCCTCGAACCCCATGATCGAGGGCGTGATGATGCGGTTGCCCGTCACCGTGTGGAAGGTGACGGTCGCGAAGGAGTGGCACAGCGCCACGATGCCGATCACGCCCAGGGACTCCACGCGCATCCGCGCGATCATCCAGAACGCGCGCGAACCGGGTTCGGCCTCGTTGCCCCACAGCAGGATCCCGGCGGTGGAGAGCACGGCGACGGCGGCCAGCACGGCGACGACGACCGCATACCTCCGGCGGTCGGCGGCGGTGACGAACGCGCCGGACCGGCGCGGGGCGTCGGCCTCGACGGGCCCGGCCGCGGTGGCGCCACCGGGCGGGGCGGGGATGCGACCCGGGGCGGTCGCGAGCGGCTCAGCCATGCTTGGCCTGCCTCAGCAACAGGGCGAGGAACACGATCGCGCCCACGAGGCCCAGGATCAGCGAGATGGGCACCTCGAACGGGGCGATCACGGTGCGCCCGATCAGGTCGCAGACGATCACGATCCACACGCCGACCATGACCACCCAGGGCAGGTTCGTCCGCAGGTTGTCGCCGCGCACCATGGACACGAGGTTGGGGACCACGAGCCCCAGGAACGGGAGGGCCCCGATCACCACGGTGACCACGCCGGTGGCCACGGCCACCATGGCCACGCCGGTGAGGATCACGGCGTCGTAGTTGAGGCCGACGTTCGTGGCGACGTCCTTGCCGAGGCCGGCCACGGTGAAGCGGTCCGCGATGACGAAGACCGCCACGCACACGATCAGCACGAGGAAGAGCAGCTCATACCGGCCGCGGACCACGGAGGTGAACGAGCCCGCGAACCACGCGCCCACCTGCTGCAGCATGTCCGTCTGGAGGGCGAGGAACGTCGACGCGGCGCCCACGACGGCGCCGAGCATGATGCCCACGATCGGCACGATGAGGGAGGACTGCAGGCGCACCCGCCGCAGGAAGAGGAAGAAGACGAGGGTGCCGACGAAGGCGAAGAGGATGGCCCCGACCATCCGGGTCACCAGGCCCGCGCCCGGCACGAGCACCATGGTCACCAGCAGGCCGAGACCGGCCCACTCGGTGGTGCCCGTGGTGCTGGGCTCCACGAAGCGGTTCTGCGTCATGAGCTGCATGATCAGCCCGCACATCGCCATCGAGGCGCCGGCCAGCACGAGGGCGACCGTGCGCGGCACGCGCGTGATGGCGAACATCTCGCGTCCGCCCTCCGCGCCGACGTCGTACACGCCCACGAACAGCGAGACCACGACGAGGGCCGCGGTCACCACAACGCCGACCAGCAGCGGCCAGGTGCGCTGCCAGCGGGTGCACTCGGGCCGCAGGACGGCGGGCGGGACCCAGCACACGCGGTCGCCCCGCCCCGGCTCCTCGAGCCGGGGCGGGGCGTCGGCGACGTGGTGACGCACGTCGAGAGTCACTGCGCGCCTTCGAAGGCCTTCGCGAGGTCCTCCATGACGGTGGTGTGGTTCTGGATGTCCTCGGCGACGTAGAAGTCGGCGGGCAGGTAGACGATGTTGCCCTCCTTCACCGCGGTCACGTCCCGGAGGGCCTCGGAGCGCTCGATCAGCTCGGCGGCGGTGGCGTTCTCCTCGCCGATGGCGGCGTCGCGGTCCATGACGATCAGCCAGTCCGGGTTCGACTTCGCGATGGCCTCGACGGAGATGTCGTCGCCCTGGTGGTTGTCGGTGCCCGACTGCTCGAGGGCCGGGGTCAGCTCCAGCATGTCGAAGAACGGGCCGATGGCGCGACCGGTGCCGGGCGCGACGTACGACAGCTCGCCGCCCGAGGCGATGAGGCCCATGACGGTCTGCTCGGGGTCGTAGGCGTCCTTGGCGCGCTGGGTGGCGGCGTCGAAGTCGGCGATGAGCTTCTCGGCATCGGCCTCGTGGCCGGTGGCCTCGCCCAGCAGGGTGGTCAGCTCCTTCAGGCCCTCGTCCATGGGGGTCTGCGTGACGTCGAAGTCCGTGTCCACGACGGCGGCGTCGCCGGTCAGCTCGTCGATCTCGGCCTTGCGCTCGTTGAACCGCTGGCCGTTGAACACGACGTCCGGCTCAGCCGTGACGAACAGCTCCATGTCCGGCTCCCGGTGGTTGCCGATGTCGGCGACCGAGTCGTCCTGGAGGTAGGAGGGCCCGCCCTCGCCCTTGTACATGATCTGCTTCGGTGCGGCCGACAGCTCGACTCCCCAGTCGTCCAGGGTGCGGAAGGTGCGGTTGTCCGTGGCGATGACGGAGTCGACCTCCTCCGGCAGGGTGACCTCGGCGCCGGACATGTCGGTGACGGTGACCCCGGTCGCGATGCCGCCCGAGGCGGCCGAGGAGCCGCCGGCGGCGCTCGCGGAGGCCGAGGACTCGCCGGAGGCGCTCGCGGAGGACGAGCCCGTGGCCGCACCGCCGGCGGAGCAGCCGACGAGGGCGAGGGCCGCCACCGAGGTCAGGGCGAGACGGGCGAGGCGGGGGGCGCGGGCGGAACGCGGCATGGTTCTCCTTCTGGG
>NZ_JABFBB010000006.1:0-4323 GCF_017168555.1 Micrococcus sp. KRD012 | reverse complement strand
GACAGGCCCACCGTCTCCCCCGCCCCGGCCGATGACCCGCGTGGGCTGGCCCTCGGCTTCACCGCCTACTTCGTGTGGGGCCTGCTGCCGCTCTACATGGCGGTGCTCGCGCCCGCCGGGGCCCTGGAGATCGTGGTGGTGCGCATCGGCTTCGCCCTGATCTTCTGCCTGCTGCTGCTGACCGTGATGCGCCGCCTGCGCGAGCTGGGGACGGCGCTGGCCACGCCCGGCCGCTGGGGCACCACGGGTCTGGCCGCCGGGATCATCGCGGTGAACTGGCTGCTGTACGCGGTCTCGGTCACCACGGGCAACGTGCTCCAGGCGTCGCTGGGCTACTTCATGAACCCGCTGGTGAACGTCCTGCTCGGCGTGCTCTTCCTCGGGGAGCGGCTGCGGCGGGGCCAGTGGGTGGCCGTCGGGATCGCGGTGGCCGCCGTCGTCGTGATGTCCGCGGCGATGGGGCAGGTGCCGTGGATCGCGCTCGGGCTGGCCACCTCGTTCGGGCTCTACGGCTTCGTGAAGAAGCGCTTCCCCTCCCCCGTGCACGCGGTGACCGCGATGACCGCCGAGACCGTGGTGCTGATCCCCGTGTTCGTGGTGGGCAGCGTGCTGCTGGCGCAGGCCGGGCTGCTCACCACCGTCACCGAGGGGCCCGGCCACTTCTGGCTCATGGCCGGGCTCGGCGTGCTCACCGCCGTTCCGCTCATCCTGTTCTCGGCGGCGGCCCGCTCCCTGACGCTGACCACGCTCGGGATGCTGCAGTACACGGCGCCCATCCTGCAGTTCCTCGTGGCGGTCACGGTCCTCGGCGAGCAGATGCCCGCGGCCCGCTGGGCGGGCTTCGGGCTCATCTGGCTCTCGCTGGCGGTCTTCACCCTCGACCAGCTGAACGCCTCCCGCCTGCAGCGTCGGGCGGTCCGGGCCGGGCAGGGCGCGCACGCCTAGACTGGCGGCATGCCCGCCAAGCCCCCCGCCCCCGTGTACCTCCCGGCCTTCCAGCGGCTCGTCCCGGACCTGCTGGGCGACGCCTGGGCCGAGGACGACGGCCTCGCCCCCGCCGACGTCGACGCCCGGCTGGCCCAGTCCCCCGCGGCGGAGCAGCTCGGCGCCGGGCTCATGATCCCGGCTGCTCTCCGCGAGTTCTACCTCGCCCTGGGCAACTGCGGCGACCTCATGGAGACGGACCACTACGTGTGGGACCCCGAGGACCTCGAGGTGCGGGACGGCTTCCTCATGTTCCTGGAGGATGCGGACGAGACGGTCGTGTGGGGCCTGCCGGTGGACAACCTGGCGTTGCCGGACCCGCTGGTGTGGCGGCGCTCCGCCGGTGCCGACGCGCCCGAGGGCGAGTGGCAGGACGAGGGCGGCACCTTCAGCGAGTTCCTGACGGACCTGCTCGCGTGGACCTTCGAGGACCCCGAGGACGACGACGAGGGGCCGGACCGGTGACCGCGCCCGCCCCGGTCTCCCACGCCCCGGACGGCTACGTCTGCCCGTTCTGCGGGCTCGTGGCCGGCGACGTCTCCGACCCGGGCAACCGCTGCGAGCTCGGGGACACCGTCTACCAGGACGAGGACCTGATCGTGCTGATCGCCGTGGACGGGTTCGGCGACCACGAGGGCCACGCCATGGTCTGCCCGGCCGAGCACTACGAGAACCTCTACGACCTGCCCCCGCGCGTGCTGCAGCGCATCGCCCTGATGGCCCAGCAGGTGGCGCTGGCCATGAAGCGCGCGTGGGCCCCGGACGGGGTCTCCACGCGCCAGCACAACGAGCCCGCCGGCAACCAGCACGTGTGGCACTACCACCTGCACGTGTTCCCCCGCTTCGAGGGGGACATGCTCTACCGGCAGCTGCGCCACCCGGTGGCCCCGGAGGTCCGCGCCGGCAAGGCGCGGGAGCTCGCGGCCGCGCTGGACCCCGCCCCGACCCGCCTGGACTGAGCGGCCTCCCCGGATCGAGGCGGCGACGCCGCCGACCGCGGCGTCAGGCCGAGCGCCCGACCACGTAGTCGGCGAACGCCTCGAGCGCCGCCTTCACGGCGGAGTCCGGCAACGGGTCGAGCGCCTGCTTGGCCTGCTCCGCCCAGCCGCGGGTGATCGCCCACGCCTCGTCGATGGCGGGGTGGCCCGTGAGCGCGGCGACGGCGGCGGCCAGCTGCTCGTCGGTGTCGAGCGGCCCGTCCACGAGCGCGCGCACCCGGCGGGCGTCCTCGGCCTCCGGCCCTTCGCCCTGCGCGGCGCGGGCCAGCAGCAGCGTGGTCAGGGTGGGCACGCGCTCGCGCAGGTCCGTGCCGGGGACCTTGCCGATCCGCTCGGCGTTGCCGGTGAGGTCGATCAGGTCGTCGGCGAGCTGGAAGGCCAGGCCCACCTTCTCGCCGTATGCGCGCATCACCTGGACGGCGGCCTCGTCGGCCCCGCCCAGCAGCGCGCCGAGCATGCCGGCCGCGGCGATCAGCGAGCCGGTCTTGCCGGAGAGCACCGCGTAGTAGTGCTCGATCGGATCCGCGCCCTCGGCCGGGCCGCGAGTCTCCCACAGCTGGCCCTGCACGAGGCGTTCGAAGGTGTCCGCCTGGATCTGCACGGGCCGCGGGCCGAGCTCGGCCATGAGCTGGGAGGCGCGGGCGAAGATCAGGTCGCCGGCCAGGATCGCCGCCGAGTTTCCCCACAGTCGGTGGGCGGCGGGGGCGCCGCGGCGCACGGGGGCCTCGTCCATCACGTCGTCGTGGTACAGCGTGGCCAGGTGCGTCAGCTCCATCACGACGGCGGCCTGGCGGGCGGGCGCGTCCACGTCGGCGACCTCGCCGGAGGCCAGGGCGGGGTCGCCCAGGAGGGAGGCGAGCACCGTCAGGACCGGACGGACCCGCTTGCCGCCGGCGGCCAGCAGGTGGTGGGCGGCGGTGTCGGAGAAGAGGTCGTCGAAGCCGAGGGCGCTGTCCAGCTGCTCCTCGACCTGCTCGAGCGCGGTCAGCACGACCTCCAGGACACGGCCATGCTCGGCGAGGGGTTCGAAGCCGGAGGGCAGGGCGAAGCCGGGGTCTGCGGTGGTCACCGGGCAAGCCTACCCAACGGCGCGCCGCCCGCGGTCGTCAGCGCGGGGGTGAGCGCCTCGAGCACGCGGACGGCCCGGTCGACGGCGTCGCCGCCCCGCGCGTCCACCGTGTTGCCCATGACCTTCACCGCGGCCCGCAGCAGCGGGGGTGCGGCCATCCCGGCGCCCAGCGCCGCCTTCATCACGCGCGGATCGCCGATCAGGCGGGCGAACCGGGCGCCGAGGGCGAAGTGGCGGCCCCACAGGTGCTGGGTGATCACCGGGTAACGGGACAGGATCGCGTCCGCGGCGCCGTCGGTCCCGGCCGCGTGCGCCTGCACCGCCAGCTCCGCGGCGAGGCGGGCCGCCTCCATCGCGAACCCGATGCCCTCGCCGTTGAACGGGGACACCATGCCGGCCGCGTCGCCCACCAGGAGCATGCCCGGCACGTGCTGCGGGGTGCGGTTGAACGCCATCGGCAGGGCCGCGCCGAGGATCCGCGAGGTGCGCGTCTGCTCGGCGATCCCCCAGTCCGCGGTGAGCGCCCCGGTCCAGGACTTCAGCAGCCCGCGGTAGTCCAGCTTCCCGAACTGCGGGGAGGTGTCCAGGATGCCCAGGCCCACGTTCACGGTGCCGTCCGCGAGCGGGAACAGCCAGCCGTAGCCGGGCAGCGGGTTGCCCTCGGCATCCGGCAGGCGCAGCCAGGACTCCATCCACTCCCCCCGGTCGCCGGGCGGGGCGGGGATCGCCCCGTCGACGGCGGCGCCGGCGGTGTAGTAGGCCCGCACGGCCACGCCCATGGGCCGGTCCTCGCGGCGGTGCAGGCCCGCGGAGACGGCGGCGCGGGCGGAGACGCCGTCGCACGCGAGCACGATCGGTGCGGTGAAGCGGGCGGTCTCCCCGGTCTTGCGGCCGTTCGGCGCGATCAGCTCCGCGTCCAGCCCGACCACGCGTCCGGCCTCGTCCCGCACGACGCCGGTGACGGCGTGCCGCTCGCGGACCTCGGCGCCGCGGGTGCGCGCCAGGTCCGCCAGGAGGGCGTCGAAATCGCGGCGGGTGCGCGTGAGCGCGTAGTCCGGCCACGTCTGGGTGGGCGCCCACGGCACGTCCACGCTGCGCTCGCCCGCGCGCAGCCGCAGGCCGCGGATGACGCGCCAGCCGCCGTCGTCGCCGGGCTCACCCCGGTGGGGCACGCCGAGCAGCTGCAGCTCCCGGACCGCCTGCGGGGTCAGGCCGTCGCCGCAGACCTTCTCACGCGGGTGCGCGGTCTTCTCGAGCACCACCACGTCCAGC
>NZ_JABFBB010000052.1:0-3019 GCF_017168555.1 Micrococcus sp. KRD012 | reverse complement strand
GGGCGCAGGAGGGCGTGCAGGGGCGCAGGAGGGCGTGCAGGGGCGCAGGAGGGCGTGCAGGGGCGCAGAGCCGGAGCAAGCTATACACATAGCCGTGCTAAGTGGCTCGCGGCCTAGTCATGCCGGGAGTCGTTGCACTGTGCAGGGTGCTTGCGTGTGGCTGAGAACGTGGCCGAGGTGTCGAGGGAGAAGTGATGAAGCGCCAGCGAACGAAATCGGACGAGGTGTCGGGTGGGGGCGGTTCCCCGGAAGTCATCTCGCTTCCCTGGGCGATAACGGGTCACCTGAGCACGGGTCTTGCCCTCATGCCGGGGGTGTGGCTGCTGTGGTGGTTGTTCAGCCAGGCCCTGGCCAGTCCTCTCGGCGGGTGGGCTTCGCTGGAGCTTGCTGTGACCGCTGTGGTGGTCAGTTCGATCTTGGTCGCCTGTGGTGAGCGGCCTTTCGTGGTCGCAGCGGCCCACCCTTCCCCGGGCGGCTGGGGCTATGCCGTGTGGAGCTTCGTGGTTCCCCCGCTCGTGGGAGGAATCGTCGGCTGGTTTGTCTCTGCGGGGGTTGCCGTGTGCGGCGCTGTCGCTATGTTCCTCGTCTTCGCCGCTGAAGCAGTGTGGGTGAAGGTCTGGAAGCCGGGCATGAGTGCGGCTGAGGTTCAGGCGGCATGGGGGAAGACCAAGCAGATGACTCGAGACATGGCTGCAGAAGCCCGCATGGAGAAGGGCTGGGTGAATCCCCCGAAGAAGTGGGAGGACCTCTAAAGCCCGAATGGCTGGGTCTGCTTGCGCTCTGCGCAGTGCGCCGCCTGAACGCGTATGCCTTCACCTTTAGCGTTGGCGCGTATGGCGCGGATGCGTTCAGGTGTGGGGCGGACCGTCAGCGCCGGAGCAAGCTAGATACTTAGCTATGCTAAGTCGCTTTCGGCCTAGTCAGGCCGGGATTCGTTGCACTGTGCTGGGGTGCAGGCGCAGGGGGCCAGAAGTCGTTGGAGGCGTCCGTTTTGACGCGTTGGGTTGCTTGCGGGTTCTTTACAAGCTGGCCAACTTCTTCGTGACCTTCCTCTTCGACCTGTTCAGCCGCCACCACGAGATCGAACTCTTGAGCTGGAGAGCGCCAAGCTCATCGAGCGCGGGCAGGCCCTTCTCGGCCAACTTGCGGGAGGTGCGTCCTGGGTCTTCCCCTGGATGAGCGTCGATGAGTGCGTGCGCCTCCCTGACTCGGGTTGAGGCAAGCGGATGACGGCTCAGTCTGTCTTCGATCTCCCTCAACTGGGCTTCAAGAGCTGCCCGAGATTTCTTCCGAAGCGCCATGTCCAGCCCTCTTCTCAATCGTCCTTGTGGATCGCGTAGTGCACCGTTCCGACGGTGACGCCCTCCTTGGCGGCAATGGCGCGCATGGAGAGCCCTTCCGCGCGCAGGGCGCGGATGCGTTCATGGCGCGCGGCGGCGTCCGCCAAGTAGTCCGCGCGCTCCTGGGCGACGGTGCGGCGGATGGTGCGCGGCGAGACTCCGAATCGCTCGGCTAGTTCGCGGGCGGACTGCTTGCGCTTGGCGCGTGTGGGGCCGGTGCTCATGCGTTCTCCTCCAGGATCAAACGGGCACGCTCCTCAACGGCGTTGCGTCGCTTCGCTCCGCTCTGGCGGCCTCTGAAGGCTTGGAGCGTGGACAGGGACGCCTGCTGGACGGTGCGGGCGTCTGTCCAGCCGTAGAAGCGCGTGGTGACCCATCGGTGGATGCTGGCGGCGATGTCGCGGGCCTCGTTGGCCGGGAGCGGTTCGGAGAAGGCGGCGTTGAGCTCGTGCACGTGGGCGAGCACGGCGGCGTAGTAGTCGCGGCTGTCTTCGGCGGTGGCGTGCTCGTGGCGCTGGCGAATGCGTTTGGCCTCGCGGTAGGCCCAGTGGCGGGCTGTTTCGAAGATCGCGCAGTTGCGGCCTAGGCCGACCGGCGCGCGGCGTCGTGAGCGTCGCCAGGAGGGCGCTGGCATGTGGCCGGCTTCTTCGAGCCGGCTGGCCAGTTCTCCGAGGCTGTAGAGCCGGTCAGAGGTCCAGGAGGTGTGCCAGGAGCCGTGCTCGGGGTTCTTGGTGATCAGGCCGCTGTAGGCGGCGTCTCCGTCCACGGAGCGGCGTAGGCCTTCGGTGACGGCCGCGGCGAACGCCAGGGGCTTGCGGTGGGCGTACTCGGTGCGCGTGACCGGCTCGGCCAGCGCCCAGACCGCGTGTGCGTGCCCGTTGGCCGGGTTCTCCACCACCGCGTTGGGGAGCCAGTCGTGGCGGTCCCAGAGCGCGCGCATGAGCGCGTCCTCGTGATCGACGTCCACCACCAGCAGGTTCGAGAGCGCCTGCGGGTTGGCCTCGATGTACCGGCGTCCGCGTGCGTCCTTGCGTGCGGTGCGGTAGATCCCGGCGCGCAGGTCATCCGACGCGAGCGGCCATAGCGGCAGCCACATCTGCTCCCACGTCTGGGCGTCTCGCGTCGTCAGCGTCATGGGCACACCCTCGCACGAACCTCCCGCATGTTCAAAGTGGGACGCGAACCTAATCAGATGTTTCCCCGACAAGCTGCTCTCTCACACCTTCCCCGGCCCTGGGGTGACCACTGCCGGGACCACCTGCGCCCCGGGTGCAGCACACCCATGGCACACACCTTCCCGAGCACGTCGAGAGGGTGCCCCAGTCCCTTCCGGGCAACCGGAGCGAAGCGGAGGGCGGCAGTCCGTTCTTCCCCTCGCACAGTGCAACGCCTCCGCCCTGCGGAGTCTGCTCAGGCCGACTTATGGCACATAAGTGCATAGCTTGCTCCGGCACGTCGCTAGCCGGTCTAGCGCCCCTAGAACGGCTAGCCCGACTAGTCCGGCTAGCACCCCTAGGGGTGTAACACGAGGTGTAACACCACCTATAACTTCCGTTGTTACACCCGCCCCGCTTGTTTCTGCGGCTGTGGCACCTCACCTCCCCGACACCACCCACTCTCCTCGTCCCTCGTCCAGTGGGTGGTGTCGGGGAGGTGAGGTGCAGGGGGTGTTTGGGCGG
>NZ_JABFBB010000051.1:0-4725 GCF_017168555.1 Micrococcus sp. KRD012 | reverse complement strand
ATCGGTGGGTGCGGGGTCGATGTAGGGGTAACTGGCGAGGTAGGAGAGCACTTCGTCACGGGGCAGAAGGCCCGCCGCGTAGAGGTCGATGACTTCGGCCGGCCACAGCGGATGCGTAGCGGGCCTATCGGCCAGGCTCGTGCGGGCACGGGCGAGGTATTCGCTGATGCTCGACTGGGCTCGGCCGAGCGCACCGGCAAGCTGCTGCTGGGTCACTCCCGCCTCGGCGGCCTTGACGAGCTGCACCCGACGCAGCACGGCAAGGGCGACGGTGGTGCCCTGGAGCTGTGCAAGCTGCTGGGTGGCCTCGTCAGGAGTGCTCGGGGGGATCAGGGTCAGGGTCATGGGGCACCTCTTTCGTCCACTCACAGAATATCGGGTACCCGATAAAGAGGGAGGGGTGCACACCGAACCGCGCCTGGACCTTAATGAGGACTCTGGCGTAGCCGATCACATCCTGGCGGGGTAGCTACTGACTGGTCATGTCCGGCTCCTGTCCTGGGGGCTCTGCGGGCCGTTCGGGCTTGTTGTGCTCGGATTCTGCCTGGTCGGGGCTACGAGCCGGGGAGAGGGCTCGGGGACTGGTGGAACACCCTGCCCGGACCTGCCAGCCTGTAGGAGCGGGGGGAGCGGCGCGGCGTGCCTCCGGTCCCCTGATAGGCCCAAAAGGGCGGATCGTGGTGGGGACTAGAGGCTCCGGTGACGCTGGGGTGATGGTTCAGCCCGCAGTGTGCGTATGGGTATGCGTATGCATTGGAGGCGCGCGGCATTACTCGCGTGCAGTGGCGGCGTGTGCTGATGGCTCTTGGCCCGGGTCAGGTCTCATGGCGGGCGGCACGTTCGGCCCCAGGTTCGGCACTCCTTCGCCCCACGTCCTCACGGATCGTGGGAGCACCTGGCGGCACATCAGCTCGTAGAAGGACAGCCCCTCTGACGGGCGAATACGGCGGGTGAGGCCGCGTGCTTCTCGTTGGTGACGCGGGAGTGAGCACAATCGCCGCGTGGAGCCGTGCGCGAAAGTTGGCGGTGCGCTAAGCTCGGGTATGAAGTTGTTTGGACTTTGTCAGTATGCCCCACGTCTTGGCGGTCGTGGGGCATTCTGCTGTCTAAGGGCATGTCGTGGGGTCTTCGCTCACGTGGGGCTGCCTCTCCCTGCCTGGCTGGAAGGCACCCCGGCTCTTCCCATGGCAACCGGAGGCAGGGCGGCCTACGCCCGGCCGGAGGGCGGCAGATTCCTCAGCGTTCCAGCCCCGTGTCTCGCTCACGCTGGGGGACCAGATGGGCTGCCCCAGCCGGCCCCGGTGCCCGGGTGGGGGCCTTGACCTGACCCCACAGGGACGCATTCACTTCCGGGGTCTCCTGGGCGAACCAGTCCCGCCGGCGCTGCAGCTGCTCGGCCTGCTTCTGGTACTCCTCGGCGCGGGCGGCCGTGTCCGCGGTCGCGGTGACCGGTTGACGCTCCAGGTGCCGCCACACGGACACCGGCTCGGTGTGCACCTGCACCCCCAACCCTCCAGGAGGACGCTGTGGGGCCGGCAGCTGCGTGACGAAGTCCTCTGCCAGGCCCTGGTACTGGGCGAAGACTTCTTCCCTGGTCTGGGTCAGGCGTTCCAACTCCACGGTGGCTTCCGGGGGGAGAGTGGCCCTGGTCCTCCACTGATGCTCAAACAGCGCGGCTCGGGCCCGCTCCAGCTCAGCCCGTGCTGAGCGGCGCTGGAAGAACCCTGCGCTCTGCGCCCGGGTCTTGGCTTGCTCCATTTCGGCTCGCAGCTGCCGGGTCTGGGCCTGGTGCTGCTCGTGCATCTGCTGGTGTGCCTCGTGCACCTGCTGCCGGGCTTGGGTCAAGCGCTCATCCAGCACGTCCAGGGTGTCAGCGAGCTCGCAGGCTTGCGGGTGCGCGGCCACCCAGGCGCCCACCTGTTCACGATGCGTGTTCCACGGGGTCAACGCCGCGGCCACCCGTTCGGCCTTGCGCAACTGCATCCCCAGCCCCATCAACGTCTGATCACGTTGGCCCTTCGGTGCCGGGAACGTCGTGGCCGCAGGCCACACCTGCACCTGCGCCCCAGCCTTGAGCGTGCCCGTGCGCACACCAGATCCCGGATCCTGGGACGGGCGCATCGTCACCTTCTGCCCGTGGACGGCGACCACGGTCAACAGCTGCCCACCGTCCTGGATCTGGTCCCCCGGGCGCAACTGCGCAGCACTCTTGAGCACCGGCTGCACCGGGGCCTGCCGGCCGGGCAGGTTCATGCCCTCCAGCTGCGCGGCCAGGGCTTGGCGGGCTGCGTCCAGGCCGTGATCGGCCCCGTCCCGACCCATCGCCGCCACATACTGCGCCCGAGCCTCCGCCAGGTCCTCGGCCACGAAGTGCGCCACATTGGACTCCCGGCCACGGGTGAGCCCGACGTAGAGGCCGGCAGCGTCGGTGTGCTCGTCAACCAATGTGTGCGCCTGGCCCACGGTGGCCCCCTGGGCCCCGTGCGCGGTGAGCGCCCACCCCAGATGCGCGTGCTCGGTCAGGTACTCGTTGGGCACGTGCAGGGTGCGGTGCCCACCGTCAGGGTCCTGGATCTTCGTGTGCGTGGGGCCGATCTTCCGGATGGTCCACACCTGCCGGTTCAGCACCCCCAGCAGGGCGTCGTTGCGGCGGGTCATGATCCGAGCGCCCTCACTCATGGGCAGACCATCCATGCCCACCAGGAGGCCAGAACCGGCCTCGGGGCCGGTGCTGGTGTGGTGCTGCTGGATGGCCGTGTTGATCTGCTGGGCGTTCTCGTTCGTCGCCGCGCAGATCAACGGGGGCGCACCCTCACGAGCACCGTGTACCCACGCCTTCGCCAGGGCCTGATTTGCCTCCTCCTGACTGGCGTGGACCTGCACCAGACCCATCTCCACCAACAGGTCGAACTGCTCACCCGGGGCCTGCCGGGCACGCATCGCCAAGGACAGCGACGCGTAGACCGGGTTGAGGAACCGGTGCACGGTGTCCAGGTCCACGGACGCCTCCGTGGCGTGCTCGGCCATCTGCAGCACCCCGCCACGGCCCACCGCGCCCAGCTGCTGGTAGTCACCGGTGAGCACGGCCCGCGCCCCCGTCTCGTGCAGCACCGTGAACAGGCGGGCGGCCACGTCCTGGGAGAGCATCCCGGTCTCATCCACCACCACCTGCACGCCCGGGCCCAGCCGGCGCCCCTCGGGCACACCCTGGTAGTCGCCCTCACCCGGGTTAAGGCGCTGCCACCGGGTCACCCCCGTGGCCTTGTCGGTCTCCCACCGGTACCCATAAGCCCGCAACAGCGCATGCACGGTGCTGGCACTGGATCCGGTCTCGGCGGCGGCCACCTCAGCGGCCTTCGCCGTAGGGGTCACTATCACCTGCTCCACACCCTTGACCGCCCCCACATGCTTGGCGGCCTTCAACAAGGTGGTCTTGCCCGACCCTGCCGCCCCGGTGACCACCACCAACTGGTGCGTGCCCGAGATCGCCGCCAACGCATCCCGATGCCCGACCCCCTCAGGCAGAGACACAGGCTGACCATCTGGGTCCGTGGAGGTGGACTCAGCGAAGATGCGCTCCAGCAACCCCTGGTCCATGTCCTGGTGCGCCCCCAGCTCGTAGGTTCGGCCGGCCACGGCCACCTGCTCGGTGACCGGCTCCAACGCCTTGGCCAGCAGCAGCCCCTGCAGGGTGCGCTCGGCCTCGATGACCTGGTCCGTGGTGAGCACCTTCAGATGGTGCGGAGCCGTCCACGGGTCCACGTCCGGGGCGATCGACGTGCACCGGCCCGCCACGAGCGCCTCGGTGGCCTCCCGCACCAGCTCCCCCACCGGGCGCGGGTAATCCGTCACACCGGTCCGGCTGAACTCCGCCGAGACTGCCGCCGACACATCCGCCACCGACCACGCCGACCGCGACGTCTCCAGCTGCTCCACCGCGGCCCGGATCAGGGCCGACTTGTCCACCTGCGACCAGGACACCACCGCACGCTCACGCGGCCCTGAAGGCATCACGAACCCGGTCGCGGCGATCTCGGCCCGCCACTTGTCCTCATCCGGCAGCTCACCGGGGACCTTCTCCCGACGGGTCTGCGCCCACGCCAGATGATCCAGCCCCTCCAGAATCTGCTCCCCCGGCGTCTGCCCCGGATGCTCGGCCTCCCACTGCGCGACCAGCTGCGCCCGACGCTCCGCGATCTGTCCGGCCCGCTTGCTCATCACCTCCGCCGCCTCGGCCAGCTCGACCACGGCCCCGGTGGCCGGGTCGAAGCTCAACCCGGCCTGCGCCAGAGCGTCCTGCAACCCGGCATGTGAGGCCAACACCGCCTCCCCCAACCGGTTCATCGCCGCGTTGTGCTTGACGAACTCCGCGGTGTCCAACGCACGCCACGCCCCGGCAGCCCACACCCGGTTCAGGAACTGCAGATGCAGGTGCCGGTGCGGGTCCCCCTCCCGCGACGTCCGGTGCGCCACCGTCACCGCCTCGAGCTTCTCCACGGGCACCCACACCTGCCCGCCACGCGGGCCGACCCGGGTGTGCATCTCGGAGGCGGCGTAGGCCATCAGCTCGTGCGCCATCTGCTCTAACGCCGCGTCCAACTGCTGCGCGATCCGCAGGTCCAGCACGGCCGCCACCGAGAGGGTCTTGTCCACGTTGATGACCTTGTCCAAGAACAGCACCGAGTTCTCCCGACGCGACCCCCGCACCTCCCCCGTGGACGGGTC
>NZ_JABFBB010000050.1:0-5517 GCF_017168555.1 Micrococcus sp. KRD012 | reverse complement strand
GGGCGCAGACAGGACAGCGGTGCTCGGGGTCGTCGGCGGCGCAGGCCGCACAGCGGACCTCGAGCGTGGTGCAGGCCGGGTCGGCGCAGTTGCGCAGCGCCGAGGTCGGTGCCTCGCACGTGACGCACCGGCCGATGGTCTCGGCGTCGGCGGTGAAGCGGGTGGACAGGCGTCGGTCGAACACGGCCAGCTCGCCCCGCCACAGTCCGGCGTCGCCGCGGGCCTCGCCGTAGCGGACGATGCCGCCGTCGAGCTGGTAGACCTCGGCGAAGCCGCGGTCCTTGAGCAGGGCGGAGAGGACCTCGCAGCGCACGCCGCCCGTGCAGTAGGTGATCAGCGGCGCGTCCTTGAGGTGGTCCAGGGCCCCGGAGTCGACGGCGGCGAGCAGGTCGCGGGTGGTGTGCGCGTCCGGGACCACGGCCCCGTCGAAGCGGCCGATGGCCGCCTCCACCGTGTTGCGGCCGTCGAGGAAGCGCACGGGGTTCGCGGTGCCGGCGCGCTCGGCGACCAGCGCGTCCACCTGGACGGGCGTGAGCCGCTCCCCCGTGCCGACGACGCCACCCGCGTCCACGGTGACGCGCTCGGGGGCCCCGAACGCGACGAGCTCGGGCTTGACCTTGACGGAGAGGCGGGGGAAGTCCGCCGCCGAGCCGTCCGACCACGTCACCTCGAGGTCCCGGAACGCCGGATGCTCCCGCGTGCCGCGCACGTAGCGCTTGACCGCGTCGACCGGTCCGCCGACGGTCCCGTTGATCCCCTGCGGCGACACGATGATCCGGCCGGTCAGGCCGAGGGACGCCGCGAGCGCGCGCTGCCACAGCCGCACCGCCTCGGGGTCGGCGAGCGGGGTGAACCGGTAGTACAGCGCGATGCGGGAGAGGGCGGCGGTGCTCATCGAGGTCCAGGCTAGTGCGCGGCCCCGGACGTGACGGCCGTGAGGGACGGGCGGGGCCTGGCCCGCACCGGCCACACGCCTTACCCTTCAGACATGACTGAGCATCTGGATCCGGCACTGGTCGACATCTGGTTCGCGGCCTGGTCGCGATCGCGCGGCTACCGCATCAGCCAGGAGGCGGGGCGACGCGCGGCCCTGCGCACCCCCCGCCCCGCCCGCATGATCCCCGGCGGCTCCGGTCGCGCCACGGTGGACGTGCCGGCCACGTGGGAGCACGTGGTGGTGAACCCCTCCCGCGCGGAGCTCGAGGACCTGCGCGAGGCGGTGCGGGACCAGGAGCAGATCCTGCTCACCGTGTTCGGCGACGCCGGCGAGGACCCGAAGGCCATGGGCCTGAAGGCCCAGGCCGAGCCGGAGCGCTTCATGACCATGGACATGGACCCCGAGCTGCAGGACGTGGAGCCCCCGCTGCTGCCCGAGGGCTATGAGGCCCGCGTGGACCAGCCGATGGAGGGCAGC
Source organism: Micrococcus sp. KRD012 (assembly GCF_017168555.1). Classification (NCBI taxonomy): domain Bacteria; kingdom Bacillati; phylum Actinomycetota; class Actinomycetes; order Micrococcales; family Micrococcaceae; genus Micrococcus; species Micrococcus sp. KRD012. The sequence goes on along the minus strand of NZ_JABFBB010000050.1, from coordinate 4,103 downwards.
CGTCGCCTGCGCATCCTGGCCGTCGGCGCCTCGACCGCGCCCGAGGGCGAGGAGGAGCTCGCCGCCCTCGGCTGGGTCACCGAGGAGGACGGCACCGCCGTCTACGACCGGATCTGGACGTCCCCGAACCACCGTCGCCGCGGCCTCGGCTCCCTCGTGATGCGCTACCTCACCTCCGAGGTCATGAGCGAGGGCGAGATCAGCCGCGGCCTGCTCGTCGCCTCCCCGGACGGCCAGAAGCTGTACCGCCACCTGGCCTGGACCGACCTCGGCCCCGTGTCCATCTGGGGTCGCGGCCTGGTCGAGGACAACCCCACCGCCGAGCACACCGGCACCATGGGGGCGTGACCGGCCACCTCCCGGAGCACGATCCCTGGGCGGATCCCGCGGGCGGCTGGGGGCCGCCCGGCACGGCGGACGCCGCGCCGCCCGTCGACGACGCCGCCCCGGACTCCTCCGGACCGGAGCCGCAGCCCGTCGGTGAGGTGGTGGCCGACGTCGTGGCCGGGCTGTCCGTCACGGCACCCGGCGACCTGCGCCCGGACACGCCGGCGGGGGCCGCACTCCGTGCGGCGCTGGGCCGGACCGGGCTGCCCGAGCAGATCCGCCACGTCACCGAGCTGCCCGCACGGCAGGCCCGGCACACGGACTGGCCCGCGGACGCTCCGGAGGGCCTGGTCAGGGCCTTCGCGGCGCGCGGCGTCGAGCGGCCGTGGCTGCACCAGGTGCGCGCCGCGGCCCTGGCCGGCGCGGGGACGCACACCGTGCTCGCCACGGGCACGGCGTCGGGCAAGTCGCTGGGCTACCAGCTGGCGGTCGGCACCCGGCTGGCCGCCGACCCCCGGGCCACCGCGCTCTACCTCGCCCCCACCAAGGCCCTCGCGGCGGACCAGCTGACCTCCTGGCGCGCCCTCGAGCGGGACGGCGCCCCGGGGCTGCGCGCGGCCCCCTACGACGGCGACACCGCACCGCAGGACCGGATCTGGGCCCGCGAGCACGCCACCGTGCTCATGACCAACCCGGACATGCTCCACGTGGGCATCCTGCCGCACCACGAGCGGTGGGCCGCGTTCTTCCGGAACCTGGCGTTCGTGGTGGTGGACGAGTCGCACACCTACCGGGGCGTCTTCGGCTCGCAGGTGGGGATCCTGCTGCGCCGGCTGCGGCGCATCGCCGCCCACTACCGCGGGGACCGTCCGGAGACCGTGTTCATCGGGGCGTCGGCGACGTCGGCGGATCCGGCCGGGCACTTCGCCCGACTGATCGGGGCGCCGGCCACGGCCGTCACCGAGGACGCGTCCCCGCACGGGGCGGTCACGGTGGCGTTCTGGGAGCCGGAGCTGACGGACCGCCGGGGCGAGAACGGCGCGCCCGTCCGCCGCTCGGCGATGGCCGCCGCCGCCGACCTGGTCACGGACCTGGCCCTGCAGCAGGTCCGCACGCTGGCGTTCATCCGCTCTCGGCGCGGTGCCGAGGCCATCGCGAGCGCGGCCAAGCGGCAGCTCGAGGAGGTCGAGCCGGGGCTCGGCGCCCGGGTCGCGGCCTACCGCTCGGGCTACCTGCCCGAGGAGCGGCGGGAGCTGGAGGCGGACCTGCGCTCGGGTCGGCTGCTGGGCATGGCCTCGACGCCGGCGCTGGAGATGGGCATCGACGTCGCGGGGCTGGACGCCGTGGTGGTGGCCGGCTGGCCGGGCACCCGCGCGTCGTTCTTCCAGCAGATCGGCCGCGCCGGGCGCGGCGGCCAGGACGCGCTCGCGTTCTTCGTGGCATCGGACGACCCCCTGGACACGTTCGTGGTGGACCACCCGGAGGCCGTGTTCGACCTGGGCGTGGAGGACACCGTGGTGGACCCGGAGAACCCGCACCTGCTCGGCCCGCAGCTGTGCGCGGCCGCCGCGGAGCTGCCGATCACGCCCGAGGCGTTCGGCTGGTTCGGGGAGCCGGAGCGGGTGCGCGCCCTGCTGGACGTGCTGGTCGAGCAGGGGCTGCTGCGCCGTCGGCCGGCCGGCTGGTTCTGGACGCACCCCGAGCACGCCGCCGGCATGGTCTCCCTGCGGGACGACGGCGGCGGGCCCATGGACATCATCGACGCCGAGTCCGGTGCCCTGCTGGGCACGATGGACTCGCCCCAGACCCACTACCAGGCGCATCCCGGCGCGGTGTACGTGCACCAGGACCGCACGTACCTCGTGGAGGAGCTGGACGAGGACGCGCACGCGGTGGTCGTCACGCGCGCCTGGCCGGACTTCACCACGCAGGCCCGGGACGTCACGGAGATCGAGATCGTGGCGGTGCACCGCCGCCTGGACGCGCGCGCGGGCACCCTGCGCTGGTGCCTCGGGGACGTGCAGGTCCGCACCCAGGTGGTGTCCTTCCAGCGCAAGGCCCTGGTCTCCGGGGAGGTGCTCGGCGAGGAGCCCCTCGACCTGCCGGCACGGGACCTGTTCACCTCCGCGGTGTGGTTCCAGGCAGCCTCGGACGAGCTCATCGCCGCGGGACTGACCACGGATCGCCTGCCCGGCGCCCTGCACGCGGCCGAGCACGCGATGATCGGCATGATGCCGCTCGTCGCCTCGAACGACCGCTGGGACATCGGCGGCGTCTCGATGGTCCTGCATCCGGACACCGGCTCCCCCGCCGTGTTCGTCTACGACGGCCGGCCCGGCGGGGCGGGCTTCGCCGAGCGCGGCTTCGAGCAGGCGCGGCGCTGGGTCGAGGCGACGGCGGGGGCCATCGCGGCGTGCGAGTGCGCGGAGGGCTGCCCGTCCTGTGTGCAGTCCCCCAAGTGCGGCAATCGCAACAGCCCACTGGACAAGGCCGGCGCGCTGACCGTCCTGCGGTTCCTGATGGACCACGCCGATCACCTCGTCCCGGCGGACGCCTCGACCGACGGCTCGGGCGGCGCCTCCTCCGGCGGGGCCACGGACGCGGCGCCCGGGGCCTGAGACCGCGGCGGGCCCGCGACGGCGTCGGCCGTGGCCGCCGGCAGCGGGGCGCGGGTGAGCTCGACCGCGACGCGCACGGTCCCGTCCTCGCGCACCTCGCACGCCACGACGGCGGCCCCGTTGCGTTCGGCGGTCCGCCCGGCCAGCGCGCACGGCTCGTGGTCGGAGAGCCCGCGCCGGGCGTCGGAGGCGGCGAGCGCCGCCAGATCGGCGGCCCCGGCCGCCCGGGCGCCGGTGACCGAGGCCTGCCCCAGCGCCGCGACCGCCAGCAGCAGCCCCGCCCCCAGGGCGGCGGTGCCCAGGACGGACACGGTGCCCGAGCCGCGTTCGCCCCGCGCGGGCGCCCTCCCGCGGGTCATGACCGGTCCTCCGGCGAAGCGGCGGGCGTTCCGGGCCGCTGGTCGGGGGCGGCGGCGTGCGCGGTGAGGGTGAGGGCCTCGGCCCAGGCGAGCGGCCCGGGACCGGGCTGGACGACCTCGACGGTCACCCAGCCGCCCTTGATGGTGTGCGAGAGCGAGGCATCGTCGCCGGCCATGCGTGCCACGGCGTCCCGGGCCGCCGCCTCGTCATCGCCCCGGGCGAGGATGCGGGCGGCCGACGCCGCCGCGTCCTGACCCCGCACCTGCTGCACCGCGGCGGCCCCGGCCAGCAGGACGGACACGAGCACGAACGCGATCACGGGCAGCAGCACCGCGTACTCGGCCGTGACGGCCCCGGTCTCGCCGCCCCGGAGCGCCCGGGGCCACCCCGCCGTCCGGGCGCCCGTGCGGCGCCCGGACGGCGAGGCGGAGGTCGGGTGCTCAGTCACGCTGGAGCGCCCCGGAGACGAGGTCCACGAGCAGCGACTGCACGTCCGGGCTGGTGAGCACGACGGCCAGCACGCCCGCGAAGCCCACGGCGGCGAGCGTGAGGATGCCGTACTCGGCCGTGATCGCGCCGGTCTCCTCGCCCGCGGCGTCGACGACGCGCGCGAGGCGATTGCGGCCGCTCGGGCGGGTGACGGCGGGCTGGGCGGAGTGGGAGCGGTGGGTCATGGTGGTCCTCCTGGAGTGGGCCCCGCGGTGCGGGGCGGTGATGACGGCCCGGCTGGGCCGCTGGTCCCAGGCTGGCCCGCTCCGGGGCTCGCGCGCCGGGGGCGGCGCGGATCCGGGGATGGGC
>NZ_JABFBB010000049.1:0-4448 GCF_017168555.1 Micrococcus sp. KRD012 | reverse complement strand
GTCATCGTGATGACTCCATTCGAGGATTCTGTGGAAGGTTGACTCGACGGATCACACGGTGGCCGCGACCACGTCTGAGACGACACGCCCGACCACCGGGCGCTACACCACTATGCGGGACTCAACTACGCCGAGGCCGACGTTCGTGGTGTCGCAGCAGGCCTCCGGCGATTCGGAACTGGCTCGACGCCGCCTATGGGCGGCGCCAAGGGCGAGTACTACGAGGAGGGAGATGACCGCGAGCGCCGCGATCGGCGCCGTGTGAGCCTGAACCCAGCCGGACAGGGTCGTTGAGAGCCTGGCGACACCGCCGGCACGGCCGGTCGCGACGAGGTTGTTGTCGGCGGTGGCGGCGGGCCACCAGTACCACGCGAGGTAGACGCCGGTGAGCAGCAAGACGGCGCCGGTGATCCGGGGGCCATAACTCCCGAGGCGTGCGACGTGGCGGGTTAGGCCGGTACCCGCGGCGGTGGTCGCGAGTGCGAGCAGCAGCAGGATGCTGGCTGAGCCGGCGGCGTAGACACCGAAGACCAGCAGCAGCCCCGCGTAGCTGGCGGTGGCCTGTGCCTGGGCGATGACAGCAAGGATCACTCCGAAGGTGCACGACAGGGAGGCGAGGGCGTAGCCGATCCCGAAGACCAGCATCCGGGCGGTTGGCGGGAGGCCTTCGGTTGCTCGGCCGGTGATCCGGGGCAACCGCACGGAGATCGAACGGCCGGCCAGCATCCACAGGCCGAGGAGCACCAGTAGGACGCCTACGGCGAGACCGAGTTTGGGCGCTGCCTGGATCAGGCCCCGAGCCCCGGCGCTCACCAGCAGGCCCGCAGCTGCGAGGGTGCCGGCGAACCCGATCGCCAGTGCGATTCCGGACCGCAGGGCCCTCAGCAGCCGCACCGGGACGGGCGAGGCGTCAGCGTCGCCGAGGGTCTGGCTGATCCAGGCCGGCAGCAGCGCGAACCCGCATGGGTTGACCGGCGCCACCATGCCGGCGGCGAAGGCGAGGCTGAGCAATCCGCCCATGGATCAGGCTCCGGCCTTGACGAGTTCGGCGGTGATCGTCTTCGCGTCGGGCTCGGTGGCACGGAAGGTCACCTTGCCGTCGCCGTCGATGACGATGAGGGTGGACAGGGCGGCAACGTCGAATCGCTGGGACAAGGCGGCACCCTCGTCTATGGCGGCCGGGACGTGTTCGGCGTCGACGTACTCCATGAATCCCTCGATGGTCTCCTTGGACTCGCCGGGGTCCATGTCGACGGCGAGGAAGCTCGCCCCAGCACCCGACTTCTCGGCAGCGGTGGCGGCCTCGCCGAGGGAGCGGACGCCTTCAACGCATTCGCCGCAGCCGACGGAGAAGAAGAACACCGCGGTCGGCTTCCCGCTGGCGGGCAGGCTGACCATCTGGCCGTCGATGCTAGTAACCGCCGCTGGCGTGCCCGCATCTGCGGCTGGTGTGGCGTCGGTGTTTCCGCAGGCGGTCAGAGCCAGGGAGCCTGCAAGCAGGAGGCCGGCGACCGAGAGGGTCGCGCGGCGGGTGCGGGTAAGCGTCATCGGTTCTGGTCGTCCTTCGTGTCGCTGGGGTGGGTGGAGTTCACAGGCGGGCAACAGCCATGCCTGGCGTTGTTGCCGCCGCTGCGGCGCCGCGTGGTCGCGAGGACCGCGAGCACCAGGACGGCGATGCCGGTGCCGATCACCCAGGGGTTGCCGAGGAACCCGCCGACACTGGCCAGCAGACCACCGGCGAGGAGCAAGGGAAGTAGGGCGCAGCAGGCGACCATGAGCAGCGCGGCCCCGGCTCCGAGGAGCAGGCCGCTGCCTCCCGGTTGGTCGTCGTGGTGGACTTCATCGGAGTGGAGTTCCCTTCGGTGTTCTTGGTCAGCAGCGGCAGTGGCCGTCGTCGGCCACTGCCGCGTTGGCCTGGAACTGGTTGAGGAAGCCGGTCGTGAGGTCGGTGCCGATCCGATAGGCAACGGCCACGGGCACGACCTCGGCGCGGGGGTGCTCGGCCAGCCAGCCCGCGGCGTCCTCATCGGAGGTGAAGTAGTGGACCTGGTTGCAGAAGGAGGACCGGATCGAGGTGATCTGGTCGGGGTTGACCAGCGACACCACCGCGGTGGCGGGTTCGACGCTGGTGACGCCGGCGACGGGGTCGATGGTGACCCGGATCGGCTCGCCGCTGGTCGGGGAGACCGACTCCACGCTCGCCGCGCGCTCGAGCAGGGTCGGAAAGATCAGGGTGTCCAGGGCGCACCAGGTGTAGAGCTCCTCACCGGCCACGGTGAACCGGTGAGGGGTGGGGCGCAGGGTGAGGCCCTGGCCGATGATGCGGCCCTGGTCGTCGTACTCGGTGTCCGGCACCGCGGCCAGACCCGTGCGTACGTCGTCGACCGGACGGCCGGCGGCCGCGGCGAACTGCTCGACGGTGACCGGGCCGCCCTCGACGATCAGCCGCAGCAGCGGGATCGATAGGACGGCGTCAAGGCCGGTCTCTTCGGTGTTGTTGAGTCGTTCGGGCAGTTGCGTCGTGAGCTCCGACATGGCGGTACCTTCTTCATGAGTCGGGTGGAGGCTGTCGGCTGCGGGTCACGCGCAGCAGGACAGCTTGGAGATGTCGGTGGTGAAGGCCTTGGCGGCGATCCGGATGCCTTCGGTCATGGTCAGGTAGGGCGCCCATGCGTCGGCGACCTCGGTGACGGTCTTGCCGAGGATGTGGACACCGGCGGCGGCGAGCTCGCCGGCGTCTTTGGCGACGGCGGTGAGGCCGAGGATCTCGCCGGTCTCAGCGTTGGCGACGATCTTGATGAAGCCGCGGGTGTCGCGGTTGACCAGCGCCCGGGGCACGTAGTCCAGCGGCAGGACGCGGCAGTCGCAGCGGATCCCGGCAGCGAGCACCTGGGCCTCGGTCATCCCGACCGCGCCGATCGCCGGACTGGTGAAGGTCACCCGCGGCAGCCGGCTGTGGTCCACCGACCGCTCAGCGCCAGCGAACGTGTTCTCGGCGACCATGTTGCCGTGGTGGGCGGCGACGTAGACGAACTCGGGGTGCCCGGTCACGTCGCCGGCTGCCCAGATCCGGGGGTTGGAGGACTGCAGTTGGTCGGTGACCACGATCTCGCCCGTGTCGCCGGTCTTCACCTCCACCGCATCGAGGTTCAGCCCATCGGTGACCGGTCGGCGGCCGAGGGCGACGAGGACCTGTTCGGCGTGGAATTCCTGCTCGCCGCCGGAGATGTCAGCGGTGACAACAACCTGGCCCCTGACGTCGTCACGGGCAACGTGGGTCGGGACCGCACGGCGGACCACGCGGATGCCCTCGTCGGCGAAGACCTCCTGCAGCGCCTTGGATACCTCCGGCTCCTCCTTCGACGCCAGCCGGGAACGAACCAGCAGGGTGACGTTCGACCCGAGCCGGGCGAACAGTTGGGCCTGCTCCAAGGCGACGTAGCCGCCGCCGAGCACCAGCAGCGAGTCGGGAACCTTGGTCAACTCCATCGCCGTGGTCGAGGTCAGGTAGCCGGCCTCCTCAAGACCGTCGATCGGTGGGGCCCATGCGCTGGCGCCGGTGGCGACCAGGTAGTGATCAGCGTCGATCGTCTCGACCGCACCGTCAGTCGCGGTGACCTCAAGAACGGGCGCTTCTGGCGTGCCGGCGAACGCAGCGTCGCCGTGGCGGATCTGCCAGCCGTAGGCGTCGGCGACGTCGACGTACTTCTCACCCCGAAGTTCCTCGACGAGGTCCTGCTTGCTGCTGATCAGCGCGGGCATGTCCACGTCGTCCGCTGTGGTGGCGATCCCCGGGAAACGGTTGCCCGCCTCGGCAGCGGTCTGGCGGGCCTCAGCGGCGGCGATGAGCGCCTTCGACGGCACGCAGCCGGTGTTCACGCACGTGCCGCCGAAAGTGCCGCGCTCGATCATCACCACCGACTTGCCGAGCGTGGTCGCGCGGATGGCGGCGGCGAACGCGGCGCCACCCGATCCGATGATCGCAAGGTCGTACCTGGACTGCATCCCGATTCCTCCCCTGAGTCTTGAGAATTGCTCTTGATGCAGCCACAATGGACCTTCCAGTACGGGGGAAGGTCAAGTGCGACCTGTGACACATCGGAGACCCAGATGAGGATCGGCGAACTCGCCGAGGCGGCCGGCACCACCGCCAAGACCCTGCGGTTCTACGAGGAGCAGGGCCTGCTTCCCGCGGCCGAGCGCACCGCGTCGGGATACCGCGACTACGATCCGGAAGCAGCGACTCGGATCGACTTCATCCACCGCGGCCAGGCTGCCGGACTTACCCTCGCGCAGATCAAACAGATCCTCGACATCCGCGATGGAGGCGAGATTCCCTGCGGCCACGTCCGGGACCTCCTAGACGTTCGTCTGAAGGACATTGAGCGCCAGATCTCGGATCTCGTCTCCCTCCGCGACAACGTTGCCGCCCTCCGCGACGCAGCCGC
>NZ_JABFBB010000048.1:0-2834 GCF_017168555.1 Micrococcus sp. KRD012 | reverse complement strand
CCGTCCCCGTCCCCACCCCGCCGACCTGCCGCCCGCCCTGGCCGCCGCCGTCACCGTGGCAGCCCGGCGGGCCGGGGGTCGCGACTCCCGCGTCCGCCGAGCGGGCCGCCTGGTCCGCCGCGGAGTCACCGGATCGGTGCGCGGCGGCGTGGCCGTGGCCTCCCCGGTGGCCCGCTGGGCCCCGCCCGTGCTCAGCGTCGCCGCGGCCTCCGCCTTCGTGCTGGCCGGGGCGAGCTCGGCGCTCGCAGGCGTGTTCGCCCGCACCGTGGTGACCCCCGTGCGCCGCCACGCCGAGTCCACGCCGATCCTCGCCGTCGTCGACACGCCCGCCGGGCAGGACGTGATCCTGCAGGCCGACGAGTACACCACCGTGCCCGGCCAGTACTCCCTCACGTTCGACGACGGCGCCGGATGCGCCCGCATCGGGGAGATCACCTCCTTCGACCCCCGGGACGGCACGGTGCAGCGCGCGGTCGAGGAGGTCTTCTCCGGCGATCTGACGACGGCGACCCGGGGCCGGTTCACCGGCTTCGTCTACCCGACCCCCGCCGACGCCGGGCTCGACGCCGAGGACGTGCAGGTGCCGGTGCCCGGCGGCCACGCCCGCGCATGGCGCATCGAGCCGGACCCCAGCGAGGACGGCGAACCCCGTCCCGCGGAGGGGCTGTGGGCGGTGATGGTCCACGGCCGCGGCGCGCGCCGCAACGAGGGCATCCGCGCCGTGCCGACCGCCCGCCGCCTGGGCATGACGTCGCTGCTGATCTCCTACCGCAACGACGGCGACGCCCCGGACGCCGCCGACGCCCGCTACGGGCTCGGCACCACCGAATGGGAGGACGTCGAGGCGGCCATCCGCTACGCCCTCGACCACGGCGCCCGGGACGTCGTCCTCTTCGGCTGGTCCATGGGCGGGGCCGTGGTGCTGCAGACCGTGGACCGCTCCCCGCTGGCCCCGCACGTGCGCGGCGTGGTCCTGACGGGCCCCGTCATCGACTGGGTGGACGTGCTGCGCCACCAGGCCCGGCTCAACCGGATCCCCGAAGCCGTGGGCCTGCTCGGCCAGTGGCTGCTGGCCAACCGGGCCGGCCGGTTCATCACGGGCCTGGCCGCCCCCGTGGACCTCAAGGCCCTGGACTGGGTGACCCGCGCCGACCACGTGCGTGTGCCCACGCTGATCCTGCACTCCGAGGACGACGAGTACGTGCCCGTCGGCCCCTCGCAGGACCTGGCCGAGCGCAACCCGGACCTCGTGCGGTTCGTCCGCTTCCACCAGGCCCGCCACACCCGCGAGCAGAACGTGGACCCGCGCAAGTGGGACACCACCGTGCGCGGCTGGCTGCGCGCCGTGCTCAGCGCCCCCCGCCCCGGCGGCCGGGGGCGCTGACCGCGCTCAGGCCGCGGCGTCCGCCAGCCCCCGACGGCGCAGCAGCGGCTCGAGCTCGGCGTCCCGGCCACGGAACGCGCGGTAGGACTCCAGCAGGTCACGCGTATCGCCCCGCGAGAGCAGCTCGTCCGCGAACCGGCGGCCGTTCTCCCGCGTCATCCCGCCGTGCTCGCGGAACCACTCCACGGCGTCCGCGTCCAGCACCTCGGCCCACACGTAGGAGTAGTACCCGGCCGCGTAGCCGCCGCCGAAGATGTGCTTGAAGTAGCCGGTGCCGTAGCGCGGAGGCACCAGGTCCGGGTCGATGCCCGCCTCGGTCAGCACCCGGCGCTCGAACGCGGCCGGGTCGGCCGTGGCGGCGTCCACCGTCTCCTCCGTCAGCGAGTGCCAGGCCCAGTCCACGAGCGCCGCGCCCAAATACTCGACCGTGCGGTGCCCCTCGCCCCACAGGTCCGCCGCCTCGAGCCGCTCCAGCGTCCCCGCCGGCAGCGGCTCGCCCGACTCCACGTGCCGCGCGTACGCGGCCAGCAGGGACGGCTCGCGCAGCCACACCTCGTTGACCTGCGACGGGAACTCGACGACGTCGCGCGGCACGTTCGTCCCGGTGAGCGAGGCGTACTCGCCCCGGGCCAGCAGCCCGTGCAGGGCGTGGCCGAACTCGTGGAACAGCGTCGTGGCCTCATCCAGCGTCAGCAGGGCCGGACGCCCCGCCGCCGGGGCCGGCACATTCATCGTGGTGAACACCACCGGGCGCTCGCCCAGGGCGTCCGCCATGTCCCGCACCGTGTGCATCCAGGCACCGCCCGACTTGGTCGGCCGCGCGAACAGGTCCGCGACGAACAGACCCACCCCGGCACCGTCCTCACCCGTCACCTCGAACACCCGGATCCCGGGGCGGTACAGGTGCCGCGCCAGCTCCGGGCGCTCGGCGAACGTGAGCCCGTACAGCGCCGTCGCCGCCGCGAACACGCCCTCGGTCAGCACCCGGTCCAGCTCGAAGTACGGGCGCAGGGCGTCCGCGTCCACCGCGAACTCCTCCCGCGCGTACGCCGCGGACAGCGCCGGCCAGTCCCATGGGGCCACCTCGGCGTCCGTCCGGCCCGCGTGCGCCGCCGCCGTCGCCGCGTCCGCCCGCGCGTTGGCCATCGCCCGCGGCGCCATCGCGGCCAGCAGCTCCTCCACGGCCGCCGTCGACGGCGCCGCCCGGTCCTTCAGCGCCTGCTCGGCCCAGCTCTGCGCCCCCAGCAGCCGCGCCTTGCGCAGCCGCAGCCGCACCATCGCCATCGCCGTCGTCAGCGTCTCGTGCTCCCCGGACCCGCCCCGGCCCGTCGACGCCTCGAACACCTCGCGCCGCATCCCCTCGTCCTGCAGGGACGCCAGCCACGGCTGCGACGTGAACAGGGACAGCGTCAGCAGCCACGGGCCCGCCGCCGCGTCCCCGTCCCCGTGC
>NZ_JABFBB010000005.1:34868-45214 GCF_017168555.1 Micrococcus sp. KRD012 | reverse complement strand
CGGGCACGTCCCCCGCCCCCGAGGCCCTCGAGGACTCCCTGCCGCATCCCTCAGACCCCTCCGTCACCCCGTTCCTCCTGTTCGAGGGTGACGCCGGTGCGGCCATGGACGCCTACCTCACCGCCTTCGTGGAATACCTGCCGGTCACCGAGGTCCGCCGGGACCTCTTCGACGACTCCTCCCCGCGCGGTGCCGAATGGGCGGGCAAGGTCCTGCACGGCGAGCTCGAGATCGCCGGCCAGCGGCTGCGGTTCTTCGACTCCTTCACCCCGCACGGGTTCACGTTCACCCCGGCCATCAGCCTGTTCGTCGAGCTGCCGGACGCCACCGCGGTGGACGCGATCCACGACGCCTTGATCGCCGGCGGCGGCCGTGACTGCATGCCGCCCGACGACTACGGCTTCTCGCGCCGCTTCGCGTGGGTCGGGGACCGCTTCGGCGTGACCTGGCAGCTCAACGCGGCCTGAGCCGGTGACGGCCCGTGCCTGAAGGCGACTCCCTCGTCCGCGTCGCGCACCGGCTCCGCCCCGTGCTCGAGGGCCGGGTTCTGACGCACGCGGACCTGCGCGTGCCCCGCCACGCCACCGCGGACCTGACCGGCTGGACGGTGGCCGAGGTCCTGCCGCGCGCCAAGTACCTGCTGATGCGGCTGACCCCGCCCACGGCCCGCCCCGGGGCTCGGCCGCTCACGCTGATCTCGCACCTGAAGATGGAGGGGCGCTGGCTCGTCTCGGCCGTCGACGCGCGGTGGGGCGCCCCCGCCTGGCAGGTGCGGGCGGTGCTGGAGACGGCGGAGCACCGTGTGCTCGGCGCCCAGCTGGGCCTGCTCACCCTCGTGCCCACCGCCGACGAGGCCACCGTCCTCGGCCACCTCGGCCCCGACCTGCTGGACCCGGCCTGGGACACGCCCGACGACGGCGCCGCGCTGCTCGCCGAGGGCGTGCGGCGGCTCACGGCCCGGCCCGAGCGGCCGGTCGGCCTGGCCCTGCTCGACCAGCGGCTCGTCTCCGGGATCGGCAACATCTACCGCTGCGAGACCCTCCTGCTGGCCGGCATCGACCCGCACCGGCCGATCGGCGAGGTGCCCCCGCCACGGGCGCCCGGCGCCGGACCACGGGCGTGCGTCCCAACCCGGGGCGACCCTTCGGGGTCGAGGTGCTGGTCCCGGCCGGTCCGTCACCCGGCACGGCACCCGGCCGGACACCCGGCACGGCACCCGGCCGGACGCCGTCGTACTGGGTCTACGGGCACGACCGCACCCCGTGCCTGCGCTGCCGCGGCCCCGTCCGCCAGGAGGACTACGGCTCCCCCGAGGACGACGCGCGGCGGCTGTGGTGGTGTCCGCACTGCCAGCGCTGACCCGGACGCACCCGAACGGTGGCCGCGTGTCCTCCCCGCTCCCTACGCTGAACCTGCCCCGACCCGAGGAGAAGTCATGGCCGACCCGTTCCCGAAGGACCCGGAGGGCGCCGTCGTCGCGCTCGTGCTGGCCGGCGGCACCGGCGGCCGCCTCATGCCGCTCACCGCGGCCCGCGCCAAGCCGATGGTGCCGCTGGCGGGCCAGTACCGGCTGATCGACGTCGTCCTGTCCAACCTGACCCACTCGCGCCTGCGGGACGTGTGGGTCGTGGAGCAGTACCGCCCCTTCACGCTGAACCAGCACCTGGCCGGCGGCCGGCCGTGGGATCTCGACGGCACCCGCCACGGCCTGCGCATCCTGCCCCCGGCCCAGGGCCGCGCCGAGGAGGGCTTCGCCCGCGGCAACGGCCACGCGATCGCCCAGCAGCTGCCGCTGCTGGAGCAGTTCGGCGCCGAGACCGTCGTCGTGCTCTCCGCGGACCACCTGTACCAGCTGGACCTGCGCCCCGTGCTGGCCGAGCACGCCCGCTCCGGCGCCGAGCTCACCGTGGTCACCACCGAGACGGACGAGGACCCCTCGCGCTTCGGCGTCGTCCAGGTGGGCGACGACGGCGCCGTCACCGACTACGCCTACAAGCCGGAGGACCCGGCGGGCACGCTCGTGGCCACCGAGGTGTTCGTGTTCGACGTCGCCGCGCTCTCCGAGGTGGTCGGCGACCTCGTGGCGGGCGAGGACGAGGCGGCCACCAAGGACGAGGGTGAGACCGATGAGGACGGCGACCCCGTGGGCTCCTCCCTCGGCGACTACGGGGAGAGCATCATCCCGGCGTTCGTGGCGCGGGGGCGCGTGCGGGAGCACCGCCTCGTGGGGTACTGGCGGGACATCGGCACCCTGGACGCGTACGTCCGCGCCCACCGGGAGATCCTCGAGGGCACCGGCCTGGACGTCGCCGCCGAAGGCTGGCCGCTGATCACCAACCCCCACCAGGCGCCACCGGCGTGGGTGGCCCCGGACGCCCGCGTCTCCGGCTCGCTGCTCAGCCCGGGCTGCCGGATCGAGGGCGAGGTCTCGGACAGCGTGGTCGGCCCCGGGGTGGTCGTGGCGGCCGGCGCCACGGTGCGCGGCAGCCTCCTGCTCGGCGACTGCGAGGTCCCCGCGGGCGCGGTGCTGGACACCGTGGTGGTCGACGTCGGCGGGGCGGTCCCGGCGCGCGAGGTGACGGGGCGCGCCGCGCCGGCCGAGGAGGTCGTGGTGCTCACCCCGCAGGACCGCGGCCCGGCCGAGGACGAGACCACCGGCTCCGGCCGGCCCGGCCGGTCGGACTGAGCGGCGCCGGTCGGACGCAGCCGCGCCGGGCTGGGAGGATGGGCCCGTGGCCGGCCCCTCCCCCCTCCCCCCGCGCAACGGCGTCAACGCCACGCGCCTGCGCCTGCCCGCCTCCGGCTGGCCCACCGCGCAGGACTACGTGCTCCACCGGTTCGGTCACGTGGACCCGGACGGCATCCGCGCGCGCTTCGCCCGCGGCGAGGTCGTGGCGGCGGACGGCACCGCACTGACGCCGACGACGCCGCTCGGCGTGCACGACGACCTCTGGTACTACCGGGACGTGCCCGACGAGGCCCCGCTGCCCGTGACGCACACGCTCCTGCACCGCGACGAACACCTCGTGGTCATCCACAAGCCGCACTTCCTGCCCACCACCCCGGGCGGCCGCTTCGTCCAGGAGACCACGCTGGTGCGGCTGCGCAACGAGCTCGGCCTCGATGACCTCGTGCCCCTGCACCGGCTCGACCGGGCGACGGCCGGCGTCGTGATGTTCTCCGCGAACCCGGCCACCCGCGGCGCCTACCACCTGCTGTTCGAGCGGCGTGCCGTGGCCAAGACCTACGAGGCCGTGGCGCTCCTGCCGGACGCCTCCGACGACGCCGCCCGCGGCCCCGGCGCCCCGGCCGACCCCGTCCTGGGGCGGTTCCCGCTGACCGTGCGCAGCCGGATCCGCAAGGACAAGGGGGTCCTGCGCTCCGTGGTGGAGGAGATCCCGCCGGCCGCGTCGGGACGCCGGGCGGGCGCGCCGGTGCGGACCCGGCGGTCGAACCGGCCCCATGTCGGGGCGAACGCGGAGTCCCGGGTGGAGCTGCTGGGCGTCGGCGTCTCCGCCGGGACGCTGGCGGGGCGGCGCGTGGCGCACCTGCGACTCACCCCGCGCACGGGCCGCACCCACCAGCTGCGCATCCACCTGGCCGCCCTGGGCCTGGGCATCGCGTTCGACCCGTTCTACCCGGAGCTGCTCGACCTCGCCCCGGACGACGTCACACGGCCCCTGCAGCTGCTCTCCCGGTCGCTGCGCTTCACGGACCCGGTGACGGGCGAGGAGCGGGAGTTCACCTCCCCCGCCCAGCTGCAGGAGCGACCGCGGTGACGGGCGGGGACCCGGCCGGCCTGCTGGACGCGCTCGGAGTGTGGTTCCACCCGCTCACCGCGCTGCTCGTGGCCCTGGACGCCCCGATCCCGCCCGTCCCGTCGGAGGTGGTGGTCATCGGCTCGGGGGCGCTCGCGGTGGAGGGCCGGGTCTCCCCCGTGGCCGCGGTGCTGGCGGCGTGGCTGGGCTGCTGGGCCGGGGACGTCGGCCTCTACGCGCTGTTCCGCCACGGCCTCGCCGACCGCCTGGACCGCTGGGCGTGGTGGCGGCGGATCCACCGGGGGATCCGGAGCCTGCTGGTGCGGGTGGGCCCGGCGGGCAGCCTGGCGGGGCTGTCCGTGCTGCGGTTCGTCTCGGGCGGACGGACGGCGTCGATGGCGGCGGCCGGGATCGGCGGGATCCGCTGGCCCGTGTTCCTGTGGCTGTCCGGGGCGGGCTCGCTCGCGTGGTCCTCGTCCATGGTGGGGCTCGGCTGGATCACCGGCCGGGCCACCGGCCTGCCGTGGTGGGCGTCCGCGATGGTCGGCATGGTGTTCGGTACCCTTGCAGGGTTGATGATCGCGGGGATCATGGCCCACCGTCGCCGGGGCCGGAAGGGGTGAGCATGCAGGACGCGTCCTCCGAGTCCCGCGCCGCCCTCGAGCGCCTCCGGGGCGCCTCGGCGCCCCGTCCCGACGACGACTCGACGCGTGCTCCCGCCGCGCGCCCTCGCCGCGCCCTGGCCGCGCCCGGGGAGATCTCCCGCCGCGATCTGCGCCGTCACGAGCGCGCCCTGCGCTCGGGCCGACCCGAGACCGCCGCCGAGCGCCGCGTGCGCGAGGACCGCCGCGCGGACGTGCACCGCGCCATGGACCGTCTGCGCACCCCGGGCGCTCCCGCCCAGCAGCGTCCACGCCGCGACCTCAGCGAGATCCTGGACCGCCTCGGCAGCCCGGACCTCGCCCGTTTCACCGACCCGCTCGTCGGCACGGTCGAACGCATCCTCCCCGCCCCGGGCCGGGACCCGGAGAAGGCCGCGGAGGCCGCACGCCGCCGCACTGCGGCCGAGGAGCGCCGGCGGGCCCGCCTCGACGAGGAGGCCCGCCGGGCCCAGGCCGCGCGGGTGGCCCGCCGCCGCCGCGAGGAGGAGAAGCAGCGCCGTCGGCGTGAAGCCGAGCGGCGCCGTCGGGTGGCGGCCGAGGAGAAGGCCCGTGCCGCCGCCGAGGCGGACGCCCGCCGCCGGGAGCGGGAGGAACGGCGCCGCCGGGAGGCGGAGGTCGCCGCCGAGCGCGCCCGCGTGCAGGCGGAGCGGCGGGCCCGCGAGGAGGCCGCGCTCGCCGAGCGGGAGCGGCTCCGGCTCGAGGCGGAGGCGGAGGCGGAGCGCCGTCGGCAGGCGGCCGAGGCCGAACGCCGTCGCCTCGAGGCCGAACGCGTCGAGGCCGAGCGGCGCCGTCGGGCCGAGGAGGCCGAGCGGCGCCGTCGCGAGGCAGAGGAGGCCGCCCGCCGCGAGGCCGAGCGACGTCGTCGCCAGGCCGCCCGCGTCCGCGCCCACACCGTGCTGCACGCCGAACGCGCCCTCGCCCAGGCTCGGCTCCTCGAGGACCGCGCCCGGGAGGCCGAGCGCCGCGCGGCGGAGGACGCCGCCCGCCGCCGCCGCGAGCACGAGGAGCGGGAGTCCCGCGCGCTCGCCCGGGCCGCGCGCGAGCTCGAGGGCCCCGAGGTCTTCCCGGCCGCCGCCGACCGGCCGCTGCTGTCCGACCCGGAAGAGCGGCTCACCGATGAGGAGCTGTTCGCCCGAGCCCGGGTGGCCTTGCCCGAGTGGCGGCGGCGGCAGCGACTCTCCACGAAGGCGCAGGCCGTCCGGGCCGAGGCCATCGCCCACTCCCCGGCGGGGCCGGTCACGGGCGCCCTGCCCCTGATCCCCGGCTACACCCCCGCTCCGCCCGAGGAGCCGGCCGGCTCACCGACCGCTGCGGACCGACGCGGCCAGGCGCTGCTGAGCGTCGTGTGGGCGCTGTTCGTGCTCTCCGGTGCGTGGGGCCTCGGTCTGGCCGGCCGCGTCCCGGGGCTCGCCGCGCTCGACGCCGGCGCGTACCCGCTCACCGCCGACGGCCGACACGGCCCTGGCGCGAGCGTGTTCGGACTGTCCCCGCTGCACCCGGCGATCTGGCCGGTGCTGTGGCTGCTGACCGGCATGTACGTGCTGCGGCAGTGGGGGCGGGGCCAGGGCGCGTCGCCGCGGCACCGCCGCATCCGGGGCGCGGTCGCGGGGACCCTGCTGGCGCTGGCGCTGTGGTTCCCCCTGGCCGTCCTGGCCCCCGGGGGCCTCGACGTCGTCCCGTGGCTGCTCGCCCTCGTCCTCATGCTCCGTGTGGTCCGGCGGCTCGGCGCACGCCCGGCGGCCCGCCGCGTCGCACGGGTGGCCGAGGACGGCGCGCTCGGCGTGCTGCTGGGCACCCTCCTCGCCGGCGCGCCCACCGCGGTGGGCGCCGCCCTCCACGCCTGGGGTGTGCACGTCGGCTGGTTCCCGACCGAGCTGCTCGCCCTGCTGGTGCTGGTGGCCCTGCTGCTGGCGGCCCTGCGCCTCGTGCTCGGGGGGCGCGGCCGCATGGGTGTGGCCCTGGGCATGGCCTGGACCCTGCTCTGCCTCGCCCTGCCCCGCCTGCTGCCCAGCCCGCTCGGGGCGCAGCAGAGCGTGTGGGTGGGTCTCGCGGCCGCCTTCGGGGCGCTGCTGCTGGTCACCGCCGCGGCCGTGCGCCGCTCCTGGGCCCGCCAGATCGAGCGCGACGCCGCCCGCCGGCCGCACCCGGCCGGCGCCTGAGCCCGGCCCCGTTCAGCGCCCGAGCCCAGCGGGCACCGGGACCCACCGGCCGCCGTCGCGCCGGAGCACGTCCAGCCGGCCCGTCACGGCGACGCCGGACACCGCCTCCGCCATCCGCCGCGCCACCTCGGCGGCCTCGGCGTCCTCGCCGGCCCGGTGCGAGCCGGGCACCGTGAAGCGCAGCACGATCCGCGGGACGCGCGCGACGACCTCGATGTCCTTGGCCGCGAGCACGTGCGTGGCCTGGACGGCGGCCTCGGCCAGGTCCATGACCTCTTCGGGCCGGTGGCCGGGCAGGAGGTCGCCGATCTGCAGGCGGGCGCGGTAGGAGGGCATGGGCCCAGGGTAGGGGTGGACGCAGCAGCGGTGACGACTTCTCTCGTCGCACGGGCCGGCCCGCCCTTCCGCCCGCGGCGGACGCGAGCCCTCCCGTGTCCGGACCCGCTCGTAGGGTGGGGTGCATGACTCAGACCGCCACCCCGCAGACCGACGCCCCCGCCGTGCCCGCGATCTTCGAACCGATCGAGATCAACGGCGTGCGCGTGCGCAACCGCCTGATCCTGCCGCCGATGTGCCAGTACTCGTGCGAGGCGCGCGACGGCGTCCCCCACGGCTGGCACTTCCAGCACCTGGGCGCCCGCGCGGCCGGCGGCTTCGGGATCGTGGTGGCCGAGGCCACCGCCGTCACCCCCGAGGGACGCATCTCCGCGTGGGACACCGGCCTGTGGAACGACGAGCAGCGGGACGCGTGGGCGCCGATCGCCGAGTTCATCGCCTCCCAGGGCGCCCTGCCCGCCATCCAGCTCGGCCACGCCGGCGCCAAGGCCTCGACCGTCCCCATGCACCCGGGCGCGCCCGCCGGGCAGCCGATCCTCGAGGGCCCCGACTCCTGGGAGACGCTCTCCCCCTCCGGCGTGGCCACCAACTCCATGGAGATCCGCACCCACGCGATGCGGGTGGACGAGATCCGGGAGACCGTCCAGGCCTTCGCCGACGCCGCCGAGCGCGCCGACCGTGCCGGCTTCGGCGCCGTGCAGCTGCACGCCGCCCACGGCTACCTCATCCACCAGTTCCTCTCGCCGCTGACCAACACCCGGACCGACGAGTACGGCGGGGACTTCGAGGGCCGCACCCGCTTCCTCAAGGAGGTCGTGGCGGCCGTGCGCGAGGTGTGGCCCGCGGACAAGGTCCTCGGCATCCGCATCTCCGGCTCGGACTGGGTCGAGGGCGGCTGGAGCATCGAGGAGACCGTCCGCCTGGCGCAGGAGCTGCAGGGGCAGGTGCACTGGTTCGACCTGTCCTCCGCGGGCATCGGGGACACCTACGAGGGCCCCCAGGGCCCGGGCTATCAGGTGCCGCTGGCCACCGCCGTGAAGGAGGGCACCGAGGGGATCGTGGTGTCCGCCGTCGGTTCGCTGACCGGCGCCGAGGAGGTCGCGGCCGTGGTGGACGAGGACCGCGCCGACGCCGTCTGCGTGGGCCGCGCCGCCCTGGCGAACCCGAACTGGCCGACCGCGGCCGCCCTCGCGCTCGACGTCCCCTCGGAGCAGGTGCCGATGGCCCGGCAGTACTTCCGAGCCAAGTGGTGAGCGGAACACGCGGGACCCGGTGTGCCCCCGGCGCGGAACTCCGGTAGAACAGAACCATGAGCGTGCGCACCCCCGACCCGAATCCGGGCTGGCTGTCCGACGAGGACCTCTACGAGGCCCGGCGCCGGCTGCCCATGGTGTATGTGGAGGCCATCCCGGTGCGGCTGGACTCCCTCGGCTACGTCACCGAGATCGGCCTGCTCTACGTGGCGGACGAGACCGGCACGTTCCAGCGGACGTTCGTCTCCGGACGCGTCCAGTACCGGGAGACCATCCGCGCCGCGCTGATGCGCCACCTGGAGAAGGACCTCGGCCCGCTCGCGTTCCCGCAGCTGCCGCCGTCGGTGGTCCCCTGCACCGTCGCCGAGTACTTCCCGGCGCCGTCCGAGACCGGGCTGACGGACGACCGCCAGCACGCCGTGGCCCTGGTGTACGTGGTGCCGGTGACGGGTGAGTGCCAGCCGCGCCAGAACGCGCTCGAGCTGACCTGGCTCACCCCCGAGGAGGCCCTCGGCGAGGACATCCAGGCCGAGTTCATCGGTGGCCGCGGGGACCTGGTGCGCCAGGCCCTCGCCCACGTGGGATGGGGGCGCTGAGCATGGCACCGGTCGTCGGCGGCTACCTCCGCCATCTGAAGTCCCAGGACGTGCAGCCCGGGGACAGCTTCCTGACCCGCCGCGGCGAGCCCGCCCCGCCCGTGGCCTCGACCCGGGTGATGCGGGACGACTTCGGCACCCCCGCGCTCGTGATCGCCACCCTCGAGGGCGGCCGGGAGGTCAGGATCGCCCACGGCTCCGTGATCCGGGTCCGCACGGACCGCCCGGAGGAGCGCAGGGCCGTCCCGGACACCACCTTCTCCCCCGTGGACGCGGGGTCCCCCGAGGAGCGGATCGTCGCCGTCGGCAAGCGCCACCTCGAGGACACCGAGCTGACCGCCACCGCGGCCCGGCTCTCCCACGGGTTGAACCTGCGCTCCGGCTCCCAGCTGGAGGACGTGTTCGGCATGGCCGAGCGGCTCTACCTGCTGCACGAGGACACCGAGGGCACGCTGGCCACCCTGGGCCTGCTGACGAACCTGCCGTGGGACGGGGCCGTGGGGCGGTGGAAGTCCATCCAGGCCGCGCTGTCCCTGGCGTCGCTGATCCTGCGCGAGGAGGGCGAGCACATCGCCGCCGCCAACCTCGGTCGGCGCCTGCTCGAGGCGGACGAGGTCCCCTCCGAGCCGGGCCGGGCGGCCCGGGTGCTCGAGGTGCGCCAGCGCCAGCTCAACGAGCCGCCGCTCTACGACCGGGAGATCTCCCGCGCCCTGCAGGCCCGCGACGCCGAGGCCGAGTATCAGTGGCGCCGCGCCCGGTTCGACCAGCTGCTGTACCTGCGCGCCCGCGGCGGGTCTGAGACGCTCACTGACGCCGACCTGGATTCCCGGATCGCCCGGGAGCTCGGCACGCTGCGCACCCTCGCCGACGAGCTCGAGGCGAAGGCCGCCACGCGCCGGTGAGGTCCGGCCGCGGGACGGGCGTCGAGGGCCGGCCCCGTCCCCGCTGACACGCCCTCCGGGGTGCGGCTCGTGTGGCACACCTCACTTCCCAGCCCCAGTCGGGGCTGTGCTCCCGGCATGACCGGCCCCGCACCCGCCCAGCTCCGCCCCCTCCGCGCCACGGGCACGCCCGCCGTCCTGGCGGCCTTCCACGCGGGCACCGTCGGCATGGCCGACCCCGCAGAGGTCACCGACGACGCCTCCGCCCGCGCCTACGTCGACGGACTGGTCCAGGCGGAGGGGACGGACGCCGTCGCCGTGGTGGAGCGCGGGACGGACACGCTGATCGGCCTGGTCGCCGTCGTGCGCGACGAGGCGCACGGCACCGGCGCGCTCACCGCCTGGCTGCATCAGGGCTGGCGCGGGGACGCGATCATGTCGCGTGCGGCGACCACCGTGGCGGGCGCCGAACTGGCCGAGGGCGACCTCGAGCGGATCGAACTGGCCCACCGGGCGGACAGCCCGACGGCGGGGGCCGTCGCCCGGGCCGCCGGGCTCCGTCACGAAGGCACGCAGCGCGGCCGCCTCCGCGCGGGCGGGCGGCGGCTCGACGTGCACCTCTACGGCCGGCTGGCCGCGGACCCGCTGCCCGAGGAACGCGTCCGTCCCCTGCCGTGGGCCTCCGACGCCCGCCCCTGGGC
>NZ_JABFBB010000005.1:25719-34768 GCF_017168555.1 Micrococcus sp. KRD012 | reverse complement strand
ACCGCTGACCGCGACCCGCCCCCGACGACGCCCCGCGACGCCGTCACGCCCTCCCGGCCCGATGCCCCGCTAGTCTGCCGAGATGACCACCCCGACCGGCGCCGTCCCGAGCCCGCATCCGCGGCCGTTCCTCCTCGTCCAGACGCGCCCCGAAGACGACGCCGCGGCCGCCGAGGTCGAGGCCGTCCAGCGACTGGGCGGCTATCCGGAGGGCCGGCTGCGGGTGCTGCGCCTGGACCGCGTCGTGCAGCGCCCGGACGTGGCCACGCACGGCCTGGACTGGGAGGCGGAGCTCGCGGACGTCGCCGCCGTGATCCTGCCCGGCAGCCCGTTCACGGGCACCGATCCCGAGGAGACCAAGTCCCCCGTGCAGCGCGCCGTGGAGGCGGAGCTGGGCCGGATGCTCGACGTCGTCCGGCGCCGCGACCTGCCGTTCCTCGGCTGCTGCTACGGCGTCGGCACACTGGGCCGGCACGCCGGCGGCGTCGTGGACAACGCGTACGGCGAATCGGCCGCGCCCGTCGAGGTCACGCTCACCGACGAGGGTGCCGCGGATCCGTTGCTGGCCGGGGTCCCGCGCACGTTCGCGGCGTACGTCGGCCACAAGGAGGCGATGAGCGCGCTGCCGCCCGGCGCGGTGCTGCTCGCCGAGGGCGCCGACTGCCCCGTGCAGATGTTCCGGCTCGGCACCCGCCAGTACGCCACCCAGTTCCACCCGGAGCTGGACCAGGCCGGGATCCTCGAGCGCCTTGAGATCTACCGCGAGCACGGGTACTTCGCGCCGGGCGAGTACGAGCCCACGGTGGCGGGGCTGGCCGCCGTCGACCCCGAGCACCCCCGCCGGATCCTGGCGAACTTCCGCACGCTGTTCGGGTGAGCCCGCCCGGCCCACCCCGTAGCGTGGCCGCATGGACACGCACCGCGCCACCGCTTCCCTGCCCTGGATCGACGGCCCCGCCGTGCGCGCCGCCCTGAGCCCGCGCGCCGCCGTCGACGCGCTGGAGGCGGCCCTCGCCGCCGGCCTGGACCCGGAGGCCGACGCCCCCCGCACCCGCGTGTCCACCGCCGCCGGGCAGCTGCTGCAGATGCCCTCGACGCGCGGGAGCGAGGTCGGCACCAAGCTGCTCACCCTCACGCCGGACAACCCGGAGCGCGGACTGCCGGTCATCCAGGGCGTCTACGTGCTGTTCGGCGCCCCGGGCACCCCCGGCCAGGCACCGCGGGCCGTGCTGGACGGCGTCGAGCTGACGGGCCTGCGCACCTCCGCGGTGTCCGCGCTCGGGGTGCGGCTGCTCGCGGACGCCTCGCCCCGGCACCTGGTCGTGTTCGGCACGGGCGTGCAGGCGTGGGAGCACGCGCTCACCTTCCAGGACGTGTTCGGGCTGGAGTGGGTGTCCGTGGTGGGCCGCGACGCCGACCGGGCCGCCGCCCTGGCCGCGCGCATCGAAGCGGAGCTGGGCGTGACCGCGAGCGCCGCGGGCCCGGAGGCCGTGGCGGAGGCGGACGTCGTGGTGACGTGCACGGCCGCGACGGCCCCGCTGTTCGACGGGACGCTCGTGCCGGAGCACGCGACGGTCGTGGCGATGGGCTCGCACACCACGGACGCCCGCGAGACCGACGACGCCCTGGCCCGCCGCGCGACCGTGGCGGTGGAGTCGCGGGACTCGGCCGCCCGCGAGGCCGGGGACGTGACCCTCGCGATCGACTCCGGCGCGCTGGCCGGGATCGAGGACACGGTGACGCTGGCCGAGCTCGTGGCCGGGACCGCGCGTCGTCGGGAGGGCGCGCCCGCCCTGTTCGTCACCACGGGCATGCCCTGGCAGGACCTGGTGGTGGCGAGCGCGGTGGCGCGGGAGGTGCTGGGCTGAGCCGGGGCGGCCTGCGGTGCCTGCGCACTACCCTGGGTCCCATGCCTGAGACCCCCGCCGCCCCGACGCCGCAGCCCGCCTCCGGTGCCCCCGCGCATCCCTCGCAGTTCGGCTTCGAGGTGACGCACCGGCTGGAGACCGGCGGTGCGGACGGCGCCCCGCTCGGGCGCACCGGTGTGATCACCACGCCGCACGGGCGGATCCAGACGCCGGCGTTCATCCCCGTCGCGACGCAGGCCTCGGTGAAGGCGGTGCTGCCCGAGTCCATGGCGGAGCTCGGCGCGCAGGCGCTGCTGGCCAACGCGTATCACCTGTACCTGCAGCCCGGTGACGACCTCCTGGACGAGGCCGGCGGCCTCGGCGCGTTCATGAACTGGCCCGGGCCGACCTTCACGGACTCGGGCGGCTTCCAGGTGATGAGCCTCGGCTCGGGCTTCAAGAAGGTCATCGACATGAAGGGCCCCGGCGCGCCTGAGGGGCAGGGCGCCGACGACGCCGTCGCCCCCGGAAAGGAGCGCCTGGCCAACGTCGACGACGACGGCGTCTGGTTCAAGTCCCACCTCACCGGGGACCGGCACCGGTTCACCCCCGAGGTGTCCGTGGGCATCCAGCACAACCTCGGCGCGGACATCATGTTCGCCTTCGACGAGCTGACCACCCTGCACAACTCCCGCGGCTACCAGGAGGAGGCGCTCGAGCGCACCCGCCGCTGGGCCCAGCGCTGCCTCGACGAGCACGCCCGCCTCACCGGGGTCCGCGCGGCGCGGCCGTACCAGGCGCTGTTCGGCGTGATCCAGGGCGCCCAGTACGAGGACCTGCGCCGCAAGGCCTGCCGCGACCTCGCGGCGATGCGGGCCGAGTTCCCGGCCGCGGGGGAGCTCGACGGCGTGACGTCCGGCTTCGACGGCTACGGCGTCGGCGGGGCCCTGGAGAAGGAGAACCTCGGGACCATCGTGGGCTGGTGCGCGCAGGAGCTGCCCGAGGACAAGCCGCGCCACCTGCTGGGCATCTCCGAACCCGACGACCTGTTCACCGCCGTCGAGAACGGCGCCGACACCTTCGACTGCGTCTCCCCCACCCGGGTGGCCCGCACCGGTGCGTTCTACACCCGCGACGGGCGCTACAACCTGCCCGGGGTGAAGTACCGCCGCGACTTCGGCCCGCTGGACCCCGAGTGCGACTGCTACACGTGCGCCCACTACTCCCGCGCGTACCTGCGGCACCTGTTCAAGGCGAAGGAGATGGTGGCGCACACGCTCCTCTCCATCCACAACGAGCGGTTCACGGTCTCGCTCGTGGACCGGATCCGCGCGGCCATGCAGGACGGCACGCTCGCCGAGCTCAAGGCCGAGACCCTCGGCCGGTACTACGCCCCGAAGGGCTGAGGGGTGCTGGGTCCGCCGGCACGCTGCGACGGGCGCGAGCCAGACGTTTCTGCTGTTCTGAGGGGGCTGTCTCGACCGATTCGTCTGGCTCAGCGCCGCTCGGACGCGTGGGGGACGTGAGCCAGACGATTCGGCGGCTCCTGCACAGGGCCGCGGGCGCAGCTCACCCTCCACGGCCCTCGCGGTCGCGGCACCGTGTCCGCCCATGGAAGGAGAGGGTGGCGGCATGGTCGCCCCTCCTCCGCACGACGACGCCGTCCTCAGCCCCGTCTTCCCGGTCGCCGCGGGGCTGCAGGCCGGCCTGACGGCCTCGCAGCTGCGCGGCCCCCGGTTCGACGCCCCGCACCACGGGCTGCGGCACACCGCCGGGGGTCAGCCCTCACTGGCCGACGTCGTCCGCGCCCTCCAGCGGACGAACCCCGGCACCGCGGCCACCCACGCCACCGCCGCTCGCCTCTGGGAGATGTGGCTGCCGCGGCAGTGGGAGCGCGGCCCCATCCATCTGGCGCGCACGCGGGCCGAGGGCGGGGCGCCGCGCCGCAGCGGCGTCGTCGGGCATGAGCTGCACCCGCAGGACCCCGTGCTGGTGCGTGCCGGGGTGCGGATCACGACGCCGGCCGCCACCTGGGCGGCGCTGGCGCAGCTGGGTCTGCCGTTGGCCGACGTCGTCGCCGCCGGGGACAGCCTGCTGCAACGGGCTGACGGCCCGGCGGGCCGGCGTCGTCCCGGCGAGCATCCGCGGTGCACCGTGCGTGATCTGGAGGCGGAGGTGCTGCGGGTGCGAGGGAGGCGAGGGACGCGGACCCTGCGAGCGGCCCTGCCGCTGCTCAGGAACGGCGCGGATTCGAGGGCCGAGACGCTCCTCCGACTGGCGCTGGCCGACGCGGGTGTGCCGGAGCCGGAGGTGAATCCGCTGCTGCTGCTGAGCGACGGGTCCACCGTCCGGCCGGACCTGGTGTGGCGCGAGGCCCACGTCTGCGTGCAGTACGAGGGCGATCATCACCGGACGGACCCGCAGCAGTGGCGCCGTGACATCGAGCGCGACCGCCGGATGCAGGCCGAGGGGTGGATCGTGCTGCGCGTGACCGCCAGCGTCTTCACTCGGCGCGGCCTCACCGCCCTGCTGCGCGACCTCGCCGCCCACCTGCGGCTCCCTCTGCCTGCGTGAGCCAGACGATTCGGCCGCCGAGCCAGACGAATCGGCGGCAGGGGGGCGTGCGTACCAGCAGAAATCTCTGGCTCACGCCGCCCCCGCT
Organism: Micrococcus sp. KRD012; assembly: GCF_017168555.1. Lineage (NCBI taxonomy): Bacteria > Bacillati > Actinomycetota > Actinomycetes > Micrococcales > Micrococcaceae > Micrococcus > Micrococcus sp. KRD012. The sequence goes on along the minus strand of NZ_JABFBB010000005.1, from coordinate 30,259 downwards.
CGCGTCATCTCACACGAACGCGCCGACCCCCGTGATCTCGCGGCCGATGATCAGCCCCTGCACGGTCTCGGTGCCCTCGTAGGTGTGGATCGCCTCGATGTCCGCGAAGTGGCGAGCCACCTCGTTCTGGATGAGGATGCCGTTGCCACCGAGCAGGTCGCGCGCGTTCGCGGCGATGGACCGCGCGGCGCGCGTCGCCGAGTACTTGGCCATGGACGCCATCGGCCCGGTGAGCCGGCCCTCGTCCTCGAGCCGGGTCGCACGCAGCACGAGCAGCTGCACCTGGGTGAGCTGGGAGAGCATCTCGGCCAGGCGGGTCTGCACGCTCTGGGCGGCGGCCAGCGGCCGGCCGAACTGGATGCGCTGCCCCGCGTACTGCACCGCCGCCTCGTAGCAGCCCACGGCCTTCCCGAGGGCGGACCACGCGACGCCCACGCGCGTGGCGAAGAGGACGCGGGAGGTGTCCTTGAAGGAGCGGGCCTCGGGCAGGACGTCGGCGTCGGGCACGAAGACGCCGTCGAGGGTGATGTGGGCCTGGTCGATGGCCCGCAGCGCGACCTTGCCCTTGATGACCTCGGCCGTGTAGCCCTCGGACTCCTGGCGCACGATGAACCCGCGGACCTTCTCGTCCTCGGCGCTGCGCGCCCACACCACGGTCACGCCGCCGGCGGCCCCGTTGCCGATCCACTTCTTGTGCCCGTGCAGCCGCCAGCCGCCGTCGACGCGCTCGGCGCGGGTCTCCAGCGAGACGGAGTCGGAGCCGTGGGTCGGCTCCGTGAGCGCGAAGGCGCCGTAGAGCTCGCCGCGCGCCATGGCCGGCAGGTGCTCGGCACGCTGCTCCTCGCTGCCGCACAGCTGGATCGAGCGCATGGCCAGACCGCCCTGCACGCCCGTCATCGTGGCGATCGAGCCGTCCAGGCGCGAGAGCTCCATCATGGCCAGGCCCGCTGCAACGCGGGAGACGTCGGGCAGCCCGTCCACGGGGACGCCGTCGCGCAGCAGGTCGGCCTGCCCCAGGCGGGCCACGAGGTCCAGCGGGTACTCGTGGCGGTCCCACGCCTCCCGGATCCGGGGCAGCACGTCCGGCTCGAGCGCGAAGGCGCGGGCCCGACGCCACACATCCTTCTCGGCGTCGGAGACGTCCGCGAGCGCGAGGTAGAAGTCGGTGTCCAGCGGCGTGGCGACGTCGTACTCGGGCTCGACGGTGGGCAGGGTCTCGGTCATGGTGGCCTCCCGGGCGGGGTCGGAGAGATGGGTGTGTCCGCCATCACCCTACACCAACTGACACGCCATCTCACAGAATCAGACGCAGTCTCACCTCCTCTCCGCGCCCGTGGCACCATGGCCCGCATGACGACGCCCGCCGAGGACACCCTCACCGCCCTGATCCACCTGCTGGACCGCGAGGGCTACGACGCCGTCACGGCCGACCAGCTCGCCCGCCAGGCCGGCATGAGCCGGGCCAGCTTCTTCCGCCACCTCGGCGGGAAGGAGGAGGTGGTCTTCGCCGACCACGCGGCGCTGCTCGCCCGCCTGGACGACTTCCTGCGCGGCACCTCCCTCGGCGTGCGGGAGGCCCTGGAGGAGGCGGTCCTCCAGGTCTTCCGGCATCACACCGCCGATCCGGACCGGGCCCGGGCGCGCTCCCGCCTGCTGCGCGGCTCCCAGGCGCTGCGCACGCGCGAGCTGCTCACCTCGCACCGCTACACGGAGCTGTTCTCCGGCTGGCTCGCCACGGCCCTGCCGGACACGCCCGCGCGCGGCGGGGTCGCCGTCGGGCTGGCGGCGGCCGTGGTGGCCGTCCACAACCGCGCCCTGCGGGCGTGGCTCCACGCCCCGGCCGACGACGCCGAGGCCGGCCTGCGCGCGGACCTCGCGGAGGTCATCGCGCGGCTCACGGCCGAGCCGGCCGAGGCCGAACGAACGCTCGCCGCCGTGCGCCGACTCGTGGGCTGACGCCCCGCCCTCAGCGGCCGGCGACCTGCGCGTTCTCCGCCCCGAACGCGGGCGGGTAGCGGAACTCGCCGGCCGGCACCTCCGCGCCGTCCTGGAGCGTGAGGATCTGCAGCGCCTCGGGTTGACGCGCGAAGGCCGCGTGCACGCCGTGCTCGGAGGCCCGGTGGAAGCCGAACTTCGCGTAGTACTCGGGCCAGCCGTAGACCACCACGACCTCCTCGCCGTCGGCCTGGGCCTTCTGGAGCAGGGCGTTGACGAGCGCGGTGCCGGCGCCCTCGCCCTGGTGCTCGGGCAGGACGCCGTGCGGGGCGAGGGCGATCACCTCGGCGTGGTCGATGTGGGCCCGGACCAGGGTGCCGTAGCCCATCGGGTCCGACTGCAGGTCCGTGCCGGGGATCGCGGCGGTCATGGCCACGAGGGAGTACTGGGGCAGCCAGCCCTCCGCGCCGCCGGCGAGCGCCTCGACGAGGTCGGCCTCGGCCGTGGACGCGAAGGCGAGCTCGGCGATCTGGCGGACGGCGCGGCGGTCGGCCGGATCGTCGTGATCGGCCTCGCGGGTGGACCAGCGGTGGCCGAGATCCTGGCCGGCAGGGACGTGGGCGGTGCGGTGGCCGGGGGTCTGGGTGCTGTTCTGCTCGGCGCTCATGCGCTCACCGTAGCCAGGGTGTGACCCCGGATACAGAGACGGCGCCCTGCATCACGCTCGTGACGCGGGCGCCGTCGCCTCCTCTGGCCGGGGGCGGGCTCAGTCGATCTGCAGCTCGCCCATCGGGCCGAAGCCCTCCGCACCGACCTGCTCGGAGATGATCTGGGGCGTGCTCGCCAGCAGCGGGCGCATCGCGTCCAGGCCCTCCTGGAAGTGCGGGGACGCGACGTGGGCCTGCGCACCCTCGTCCGTGAACCCCTCGAGCAGGAAGTACTCGTTCGGGCCGCCTTCCACCGGGCGGTACCACTCGAAGAACAGGTTGCCGGGCTCAGAGCGCACGTCCGCGGTGTACTTCGCGACGGCGTCCATCCACTCGTCGGCACGCTCGGGCTGGACGGTGAACTTCAGGTTGATGAGGATCATGCCGTCCATTCTGGCCCACCCGGGACGGCCGCGGCACGGCCTCGCGTCCGCCGGTCGCGGAACCGCCGGGCCAGCAGCCACAGGCCCACGACGACGGCGACCACCAGCACGGCGACCAGCACCGGCAGGAACAGCGCGGCCGCGACGAGGCCGGCGGCCGAGACGTCCTCGGCCGCCGAGAGCACGGGCGCGGCGGCCCCCACCGTGACCGTGTCGGCTCCCACGACCGTCTGGACGACGTCGTTGACCGCGTCCACCCCGGGGATCTTGTCCGCGACGAGCTCGAGCGCGAGCAGGGCGCCGAGGATCCAGAGGGAGGCGTCGGCGGAGAGCCACGTCCACCCCGCGGGCAGGTCGACGAGCCCCGTGAACCGGTCCAGCAGACCCAGGGCGAACAGGGGAATGTAGGCGTTGAGCCCGGCCGAGGTGGCCAGGCCCGTGGCGGTGAGGAACTCGAGCACGTCCGTCCCCTTCCTTCGCGGGTCACTCGGGGCGCCCGGGCGGACGCTGCGGTCAGAGGACCCTCGCCCTCCAGTGAACACCGCCGGCCGTCGGGCGCTTCCCGTCCGGGGTCGGTCCTACCATGGGCGCATGCCCCAGACCGCTCACTCCCCCCAGCACTCCGCCTCCGCCCCCGCGCTCGCCCTGACCATCGCCGGGTCCGAGGCCACCGGCGGCGCCGGCGCCCAGGCCGACCTCAAGACGTTCCAGGAACTCGGCGTCTTCGGCATCGTGGCGCTGACCTGCATCGTCTCCTTCGACCCGGAGGACGACTGGAACCACCGCTTCTTCCCCGTGCCCACCGAGATCCTCCAGCAGCAGCTCGACGCCATCCAGGGCGACTACCCGGAGCGGCTGCGCACCGTGAAGCTGGGCATGCAGGGCTCCCCGGAGGTCATCCGCACCTCGGCCGCGGCCCTGCGCCGCGCCGAGTGGGACCACGTGGTCCTGGACCCCGTGCTCATCTGCAAGGGCCAGGAGCCGGGCCACGCCCTGGACACGGACCAGGCGCTCAAGGCCGAGCTGCTGCCACTGGCCACCTTCACCACCCCGAACCACTTCGAGACGGAGCAGCTCTCCGGCATGACCGTGCGCTCGGTCGAGGACCTGACGGCGGCCGCTCGGCGCATCCACGAGATCTCCGGCGCGGCCGTGCTGGCCAAGGGCGGGATGCACCTGCCCGGCCCGGACGCCGTGGACGTGTTCGTGGACGGGGACACCGTGGAGGTGCTCTCCGCCCCGAAGATCGGCCAGTCCGGCGTCTCCGGTGCGGGCTGCTCGCTCGCCGCGGCCGTCACCGCCGAGCTGGCCAAGGGCGCCACCACGCTCGAGGCCGCGCGCCGCGCCAAGGAGTTCGTGGGAGCCGGCATCGCGCAGGCGGTGGAGGGCCGCACGCCGTTCGCCGCCCTGTGGCAGGGCGGCCTGCGCTCCGCCTGAGCGCGCACGTGGGCCGCTGACTCGTCCTGAGCCGGGCGGTGCGCCACACTGGGGGCATGAAGCTCCCCTCCCCCGCCC
>NZ_JABFBB010000005.1:0-25619 GCF_017168555.1 Micrococcus sp. KRD012 | reverse complement strand
CCCCCGCCCCTTCCGCCCCCGGCGAGGTCCACCACTCGGCGTCGTCCGTTCCCGTCGACAACGCGGAGGCCGTCGTCCCCGCGCTGCGCCAGCGCGCCCTCGCCCCGGGCGGCCGGCTCTACGGGCTGGCGGCGGCGGCCGCGGTCGGCGGGCTCACCCTGCTGGATCCGCACGCCCGCCGAGGGCGCGAGCGTCGGGCCCTCGCAGAGCTCGAGGCCGCCGTCAGCGGCACGTTTCTCGCGGCCGAGACCGCCAACGCCCTCCACACCGCCGCGATCGCCGACGGCGAGGTGGCCCCCTCCCCCGCCGCGCGTGCCCTGCGCGGGCTCGGCGGACTGGCCGTCGGCGGCGCGGTCGCGGCGGTCGCGCTGCGTGCCACCGGCCTGAACGACCGGATCGACGGCGCCGTGGTGCGCGGGCTCCAGCGGGTCGGCGTCCCCGCCCCGCGCGTCGCGCTGGCCGCAGCGGCCTCCCTGGCGATGCTGCTGGCCAACGAGGACGCCCGCCGGACCCGCCGCGACGCCGTCGAACTCGCCGTCACCGGACCCGCCGGCCTGGACGAGGACCCGGTCGACGAGGTGGAGCCGGAGCCCACCGCCGAGCTGCCGGTGGAGGTGCGCGTGCTGCTCGAGACCCTGCTCGACCCGGCGCTGGCCGAGGGCCGGGACCTGCCCGGGGCCGAGGCGCTGCGCTCCCAGCTGCCGCACGCGCGCACCGTCACCTCGGTGGCCGAGGCCATCCGTGAAGCCGGCGAGGTCCCGGACTGGGTGCCGCTCGTCGTCGAGACCGACGATGACGTCCGGCGCGCGGTGCCGAACGACTGCGTCTGGCCTGTCCGCGGCCGCTTCGCCTCCGGCTCCGCCGGAGGACACGAGCTCGAGCTGCGTCTGCAGGTGATCGACGGGGAGATCGGCGCCCTGACGGTGACCCTGCCCGCGGACGCCGAGGCGGACAGCGACGCCTGGGACGCGTTCCAGGAGATCGAGTCCTTCCCCGGCGTCGAGGACCTGACCTTCCACGTGGACGGCGACCGGCGCGCCTGACCGGGAATTCTCCCGGGGCCCGTCCAGCCCGGCCCACTACAGTGGGGACCCGCCCGACGTCGTCGATCCCCCTCCCGGAGAGTTCCCGCCATGACCACCCGGCGCGGCCCGTTCCGGCCCCCGCCCGCAGCTGCGCATGGGACTGAACGGGTTCCTCGTGGCCTGGCTGCTGCCCAACCTCGTGATGGCCGCCGTGGTGGCGGTCCTGGCCGTGGTCCCGGGCCTGCAGGCCTTCGGCAGCTTGACACCGCTGCTGACGGTGGTCGGGGTCGCCGGGCTGGTGGTGGGGCTGCCGCTGTGCCTGCTCGTGAACTGGGCGTTCCGGCACGTGCTCAACCAGTGGGTCCACGTGCTGGCGTACGCGCTGATCGGCATGCTCTACGGCCTGGTGGTGCTCACGCAGGGCGCGGCGGGCATCCTGCCGATGCTCATCCCGGTGATCGGCTTCCCGGCCGCCGTGCTCATGGCCCTGGGCCGGACGGCGGCCCGTCCCCTCGTCCGCACGGTCACCCCGGAGCCGTCGCCCGCCGAGCCGGCCTGAGCACGCCCGACAACGAGAAAGGACGATGGCCGGATGGCCATCGTCCTTCTCGGAACCGCGTCCGGGGCCCGCATCCCCTCAGGCATGTATCCCGGCTCGTGATTCGCACTGTGCACCGTCTCAATGGGGCATGACCCACTCTAGGAGGGACGACGGCGCCCCCGACAGTGGCGGATGGTGCAGACTTTCGGGCGATGATGTGAGGCAGCTCACATGGACGTGGTCCATGACGGTGCCGGCGCCGGCCTCAGTCAGACGGATCGGGGGAGCACCGCGCGCACCCGCCACCCCCAGCCCCCCGGCCCGGCCTCGATCGTGCCGCCGAAGGTGGCCACGCGATCCCGCATGGAGTTCAGGCCCACACCGGAGGAGTTCCACTGCGGCGGGCCGGACCGCTCGGTGACGGTGTTCTCCACCGCGAGCACCACGTCCGACCCCGCGTCGCGGAGTTCGATGCGCACGCGCGCGCCCTCGCCGGCGTGCTTGGCGACGTTCGTGGTGGCCTCCTGGAGCACCCGGTGCAGGGTGGACCGCACGGAGATCGGCATCGCGTTCTGGTCGCAGCGGACGTCCGTCTCCACCGTCATTCCGAGACTGCGCAGCTCCTCGGCCAGGCGGGCCACGGACAGCACCGGATCCGCGGACGTCGCCCCGTCCGCGCCCCCCGCGGCGCCCGGCTCACCGCTCGGGTCCACGATCCCGTCCTCCTGGAGGATGGAGAGCATGCGCCGCAGGTCCCGCAGCGCGTCCTTCGCGGAGTCCCCCACCACGTCCAGCACGCCCTGAGCCGCCTCCGGGGCGCCGAGGTAGCGTGCCGTCCGAGCCTGCATCGAGATGATCGTGAGGTTGTGCGCGACCACGTCGTGCAGGTCGCGGGCCAGGGAGCGACGCTCGGCCTCGGCGGCCAGCCGGGCCCGCTCCTCCGCCTCGAACACCCGGCGGCGATCCCGCTCCCGCCGGGTCAGGCTCTCGCGGATGAAGAGCCCGCCGCCGAGGCCCATGGACATGAGCAGCAGGATGAACCACGTCGCGTTCGACTGACCCACCGCGAACGGCTGGGCGACGCCCCAGGTCAGTGCCAGGACGGCGGCCGTGACGACGAACCCCCAGGAACGGGCGGTCGCCGCGACGGCCCCGAGGACCACGGGCGCGACGACGGCGAAGAGCACCTCGGAACCGCCGACGACGGTCGCGACGGCCCCGGGCAGGAGCAGGGCGAAGCCCACCGTGCTGCGCCACCACTGGGCGAGGAAGGCGCTGGTCGCCGACGCGATGGCGATCCCGTCCAGGACCGGGATGGCGCCGTGGCCCGGGCCGAACAGACCGATGTCGGACGCGGTCGAGGCGAGCAGGAACGCCGACCCGAAGGCGAGATAGACGCGGCTCAGCGGCGCCGCGGCCCAGAACGCGCGCCACCGCAGGCTGCGCGCCTGACGCCACGCCGAAGAGCGGCGCGCCCGGGAGGGCGCGCCGCTCCGGACGGAGGGGGTCGATGGGCTCGAATCAGGCATCGGGGGCGGACCGCCCCGGGGTCAGTCGCACCAGATGCCGAAGTGGCGGCACGTCCACTCCGCAGTGCCTTTGCCGAGGCCCAGGGTCGTGACGACGTCGTCCTCGGCCGAGGCCGCCGAGGCGGCGGCGGCCGGAGCGCCGACGAGGGTGGAGGCGAGCAGGAGAGCGGAAGCGAGGAGAGCGCGAGTCTTCATGGCCCCAGTATGTATGACGCCCGTCACAAATGGTGCACGCCGCGCACAGGCCGCGCCGCGGCATGGCGCAGATGACGGCCGGCGGGCACCCCGGCCTCGCCCCGACGCCGACAAGGTGGCATGCGCCACAGCACCGGTTACGCTGACGTGCGTGTCCGAAGAGCTGCGCATCCTGATCGCCGACGACCAGCCGCTCATGAGCGGCGCGCTCCGCGTGCTCGTCGACTCTGCCCCCGGCATGACCTGCGTGGGTGTGGTCGCCAACGGCGTCGAAGCCGTGGAGGCGTGCGCCGCCATCGAGCCGGACGTGGTCCTGATGGACATGCAGATGCCCCTGATGGACGGGGTGGAGGCCACACGCCGGATCAAGGACACCCACCCCGCGATCCGGGTCCTGGCGATCACCACGTTCACGTCCGAGGACTACCTCGTGCCGGCCCTGCGCGCCGGAGCGGGCGGCTACCTCCTCAAGGACGCGGAGCCGCCGGCCATCCTGGGCGCCATTCAGGCCGTCCATCGCGGCGAGTCCGTGCTCTCCCCCGCCGTGGCGACCAAGCTGCTCGCCTCGATCGAGCGGGACCGGCCGACGGTGGGCCCCACCTCGGTGCAGCCCGGCAGCCCCGACGGCTCCGACCTCACCGAGCGGGAGCTGGGCGTGCTGCGGCTGCTGGCCAGGGGTCAGTCGAACCCGGAGATCGCCGCGAACCTCTTCGTCTCCGAGTCCACGGTCAAGGCCAACCTCACGCGGATCATGGCCAAGCTGGAGGTCCGCGACCGCGTCCAGCTGATCATCCGGGCGGCCCAGCTCGGGCTCGTCACCCTCGCCCTGGACTGAGCGCGGCGGGGTCAGCCGCGGGCCGCGATCTCGTTGCGCCGCGTGTTGAGGTCCTTCAGGACTTGCATCCCGTGCTCCACCACCGGGTCCGCCTCGGCCAGGAGCGACTCCTTGGCCGGCCCGTAGGCGAGGTCGGCGAACGTGCCGTTCTCCGGGTCGAGGGCCCGGATCTCCTGCTGCACCAGGCGCACCTGGTCCAGGCCGGCCGCGTACTCCACCGCTCGCTCGTCGATCTTCGTCAGGGACGCCTCCGCGTCCTCCGGGATCTGCTCCAGGGCGAACTGGGCCTCGTAGAGCCGGTTCTGGTACGTGCAGGGCTCCTCGATGTCGTAGAGCCCCACGCCGCGACCCACGGCCTCCTGATTGGCCTGGGCGATCTCCTCCGCCAGGCGCTTGCCGACGGCGACCTCCGTGGGGGCGGCCATGCCGGCCTCCGCCATGGCCACGTTGACGGTGCCGCCGCCGATCGAGATGACCGCGCTCTCCATCCCCTCGGGCGCGCCCTCGTCCGAGGTGGTCATGCTCGCGGTCGCCCCCTGCGGGAGCCGATCACGCAGCCAGGAGTAGGACTCCTCCCCCATGCAGAGGTTGGGGCCGACCTTGAGGCCCTCCGGGTTGCGGCCCGCGCTCGTGACGCCGGCGAGGACCACGGTCCGCTCGGTGCCGCCTTGGTTCACCACCACGGTGTTGCCGTCCAGCACGGTGACGATGTCCACGCGGGCGGCGTCGGCGGCCACGCCGCGGAGGACGGTGACGATGCCCAGCAGGAGCAGGACGGCGGCGACGGCGAGGAAGACCAGCAGCCCCTTCAGGGGGACCCGGGCACGGGCGGCGACGTGAGTCATGCGGACTTCCTGCAGGTGGACGGCGGGACGGGGGGCCGCGACGACGGCCCGGAGCCCGAGTCTAGCGAAGGGCCCCGGGACCGCCGAGCGGCGGGCCGAGGGACGGCTGCGTCGGGCTCAGCGCTCCCGGCGGTAGAACGGCGTGGCCACCACGGTGAACGGCTCGCCGCGGCCGCGCAGGTCCACCTGCAGGGACGTGCCCTCGGCGGCCACGTCGCGGCGGACACGGGCCAGGGCGATGGGGTGTCCGAGGGTCGGGCTGGGGGCGCCCGAGGTCACCTCGCCCACCCGCTCGCCGGACTCGTCCAGCACGGCGTAACCGTGCCGGGCGGCACGCCGACCCGCGCCCTGCAGCCCCACGAGGACCTCCTCGACGTCGTCCCTGCCGACCAGCGCGGATCGTCCGACGAAGTCGGCCTCCTTGCTCGCGGGCACCGCGAAGCCGACGCCAGAGGCGTGCGGCTGGTGCCCGGTGTCCAGCTCGTTGCCGTAGAGCGGCATGCCCGCCTCCAGGCGCAGCGAGTCCCGCGCGGCGAGCCCGCACAGCGTCAGCTCCACGCCCGCCTCGTCCGCGGCCGAGAGCATCGTGTGCCACACGGCGGAGCCGCGGTCGCCGGCCTCGGCGGTGGAGGCGGCGGGCAGGAACAGCTCGAAGCCGTCCTCGCCGGTGTAGCCGGTGCGGGCGACGATGGCGGTGACGTCGCCGGCGTCTGTGGGCACGGTCAGGGTCAGGTGGCCGTAGTACTTCAGCTCGGCCAGCTGCGCCGCGGCCTCCGGCATGGCCCGGGCGAGGATCTTCTCGGCCTGCGGGCCCTGCACGGCCACGAGGGCGGTGGTCGAGGACTCGTCCTCGACGACGGCGTCCCAGCCCGACGCCCGCTGGTTCAGGGCGGTGTGGACCGCGGCGATGTTGCCGGCGTTGGGCACCACCAGGTAGTCGGGCTCGGAGCCGGCCTCGCCGTCGTCCATCCGGTAGACGATCGTGTCGTCGAGGATGGTGCCGGCGTCCGTCAGGCACAGGGCGTACTTGGCGCGGCCGGGCTTCAACGTGGAGAGCACGCTCGAGAGGGCGTGGTCCAGCATGGCCCCGGCCTCCGGGCCGGTGACCCGGATCTCGCCCATGTGGGAGAGGTCGAACAGGCCTGCGGAGGTGCGGACGGCCTTGTGCTCGGCCAGCTCGGAGCCGTACTTCAGGGGCATGTTCCAGCCGCCGAAGTCCGTGAACGTGGCGCCCGCGGCCTCGTGGACCGGGTGCAGCGGGGAGTTGCGCGTCGAATCGCTCATGGGGGTGATCCTCTCAGTCCTCGTCGGCGGTGTCGGCCACGGCGCCCTCGAACGCCTCGGGCGGCGGGCACGAGCACACGAGGTTGCGATCGCCGTAGGCGCCGTCGATGCGGCCCACCGGCGGCAGGTACTTGTCCAGACGCAGGCTCGGCACCGGCGTGCCCGCCTGGGCGCGCGAGTAGGGGCGATCCCACTCGTCGGCCATCAGGACGTTGAGGGTGTGCGGGGCGCGACGCAGGACGGAGTCCGCCACGGTCTCCGGGGTGACGGCGGTGATCTCGGCGTGGATGGCCTCCATCGCCTCGATGAACCGCTCGATCTCCTCGAGGTCCTCGGACTCGGTGGGCTCCACCATGAGCGTGCCGGCCACGGGGAACGCCAGGGTGGGGGCGTGGAACCCGTAGTCGATGAGGCGCTTGCACACGTCCTCGGCGGTCACGCCCGTGCGGGCCGTGAGCTCGCGCAGGTCGAGGATGCACTCGTGCGCCACGAGGCCGTCGTTGCCCGTGTACAGCGTCGGGTAGAGGGGCGCGAGGCGGCGGGAGATGTAGTTGGCGCCCAGCAGCGCGTGCGCGGTGGCGGAGCGCAGGCCCTCGGCGCCCATCAGGTGGATGTAGGCCCAGGAGATGGGCAGCACGCCGGCCGAGCCGTGCGGGGCCGCGGTCATCAGGGCCTCGCGGGAGGGCAGGTACGGCACCAGGTGCTCGCCCACCGCCACGGGGCCCACGCCCGGGCCCCCGCCGCCGTGCGGGATGCAGAACGTCTTGTGCAGGTTCAGGTGGGAGACGTCTCCGCCGAACTCGCCCGGCTGGGCCAGGCCCACGAGCGCGTTGAGGTTGGCGCCGTCGATGTACACCTGGCCTCCCGCGGCGTGCACCGTGGCGCAGACCTCCTTGACGTCGGCGTCGTACACACCGTGCGTGGAGGGGTAGGTGATCATGATGGCCGCGATGCGGCCCTCGTTCGCCGCGATCTTGGCGTCCAGGTCGGCGGCGTCGATCGTGCCGTCGTCGGCGGTGGCGACGACGACGACCTTCAGCCCCGCCAGCACGGCCGAGGCCGCGTTGGTGCCGTGGGCGGAGGCCGGGATCAGGCAGATGTCCCGCTCACCCTCACCGCGGGCCAGGTGGTACTGGCGGATGGCCCACAGGCCCGCGAACTCGCCCTGCGAGCCGGCGTTCGGGGCCACCGAGACGCCCGCGTAGCCGGTGATCTCGGCGAGCTTGGCCTCCAGGTCCGCGATCAGGAACCGCCAGCCCTCGGTCTGGTGGTCGGGCGCGAACGGGTGGATGGAGCAGAACTCGGGCCAGGAGATGGCCTCCATCTCCGCGGTGGCGTTGAGCTTCATGGTGCACGAGCCCAGCGGGATCATGGTGCGGTCCAGCGCCAGGTCGTAGCCGGAGAGGCGGCGCAGGTAGCGCAGCATCTTCGTCTCCGAGTGGTGGGTGTTGAACACCGGGTGCGTCATGAACGCGGAGGAGCGGCGCAGCGCCTCCGGAACGGCCGGGGTGGCCACGGCGCCCTCGTGCGCGGAGGCCGGCAGGGAGCCCGCGTCCAGGCCGAACGCCGTCAGGACGGCCACGAGGTCGGCGTCGACGGTGGTCTCATCGGCCGCGATCCGCAGGGTGTCCGCGTCCACCAGGCGCAGGTTCACGCCGTTCTCCTCGGCGGCCTGCAGGACCTGCTCGGCCCGGCCGGGCACGCGGACGGTGATCGTGTCGAAGAAGTGCTCCTCGGCGACCTCGACGCCACCGGCCCGCAGCGCCTCCGCCAGGCGGACGGCCTGGGCGTGGGCGTGGCGCGCGATGCGGGCGATGCCCTGGGGGCCGTGGTAGACGGCGTACATCGAGGCGACGATCGCCAGCAGCGCCTGGGCGGTGCAGATGTTGGACGTGGCCTTCTCGCGCCGGATGTGCTGTTCGCGCGTCTGGAGGGCGAGGCGGTAGGCGGGCTTGCCGGCGTCGTCGTGGGAGACGCCCACGAGGCGGCCCGGCATGCTGCGCTGCAGGCCCTCCTTCACGGCCATGTAGGCGGCGTGGGGGCCGCCGAAGAACAGGGGCACGCCGAAGCGCTGCGTGGAGCCGACGGCGATGTCCGCGCCCTGCTCCCCGGGCGGGGTGATCAGGGCGAGGGAGAGGATGTCCGCCGCGACGGTCACGAGGGCGCCGGCCTCCTTGGCCTGCGCGATGACGGCGGCGTGGTCGTGGATGCGGCCGGAGTCGCCGGGCTGCTGCAGCACGACGCCGCACAGGCCCTTCTCCTCGACCTCGGCGCGGACGTCCTCCGGGATGCCTGCGGAGAGGTCGGCCACGCGCACGTCGATGCCCACGGCCTCGGCGCGCAGGCGCACCACGGAGAGGGTCTGCGGGAAGAGGTCCGCGTCGAGGAGGGTGACGCCGTCGGTCCTGCGGCGGTTGGCGCGGTGCATGAGGAGCACGGCCTCGGCGGCGGCGGAGGCCTCGTCCAGCAGAGAGGCGTTGGCGATGTCCAGGCCGGTGAGGTCCTGGACCATCGTCTGGTAGTTCAGGAGGGCCTCGAGGCGGCCCTGGGAGATCTCCGGCTGGTACGGCGTGTAGGCCGTGTACCAGGCCGGGTTCTCCAGCACCTTGCGGAGGATGACGCCCGGGGTGACGGTGTCCGAGAAGCCCTGCCCGATCATCTGGGTCTTCATGACGTTGCGGCCGGCGATCTCGCGCAGCTGCTCCAGGACCGCGGACTCGGTCAGCGGGGCGGGCAGCTCGAGGGGCTTCGGCTGGCGGATGCCGGCGGGGACGGCGGTGTCCACGAGGGCCTCGAGCGAGTCGTAGCCCAGGGTCTGCAGCATGTGCTCGACGTCCGCGGGCCGCGGGCCGATGTGGCGGGCCACGAAGGGGGCCGAGGCGGTGTCCTTGGGCTCGACGCGCTCGTGGGGCAGCGCAGTCGTGCTCTCGGTGGTCTGGGGGCTGGTCACGGGGTACCTCCGGGGGATCCTGCCGTGGTCACGGCGTGGGTCTGCTCCTCCCCGCTCTGTCATGGACCTGAGAGTTTCCGACGCCCGGGTGGGCGGCTTGCACCGTCGGTGGTCTCGGTCCGGACGCGGGCGCGGCGGAGTGAGACGCTTTCCAGAGCGCCTGACCCCACGCGGTACGGATGCCTGAGAGATTCCCGGGGAGGGTTTGCTCCTTCGGCGGCCTGCTCACGCGGCCGGCCGGGGCAGGACGCGCGCCGACGCTCTCCCGCGCGGGGCATGCGGCGTGCCGTCAGTATCCCACACGTGTAGGCCCCGTCACAGGGCGCCCGGGAGGGGTCGGACGGGGCGTGTCGAGGTCTTTCGTTGATGAAACGGCGGCGTGTCGAAGCGCTTTCGTTCAGGAAACGGGTGACGGGAGGAATGACTCAGTCGCATGCCGTCGGCTCACGATAGTCGGTAAGGGACGTCATTCGGCGGCGCGCGTCATCGCCGGGCCTCAATCCCACAGCCCGGCAAGCCCGCCCAGCTGGTAAACCGCGAGCCCGATGACGACAAGACAGACAAGCCCTCCCAGGGCGTTGGCCAGTGGGCCGTTCCGATGCGAGCCCATCAGCCGACGACTGTTCATCACGACCATCAGGAATACGGCCACGATGGGCAAGAGAAGCCCGTTCGCCGCCTGTGCGATGACGATGACCTCCGTGGGATTCGTTCCCGTCAGGGCAATGACGGCACCGATCGCAAGGACTGCGCCCCACACGATGCGAGCAGGGACGCTGCGCAGATCGGTGTCCTGGCCCAGTGTGCCGGCAATCGCGTACGCCGCGCCGAGCGGGCCAGCTACGGCGGACGTGAACCCGGCCGCGAACATGCCCGCCGCGAACACCCAGCCAGCCGCGTCCCCGAGGAGGGGTTCCAGGGCGGAGGCGAGGTCCCGACCGGTCTCGGCCTGCATGCCCTTGACGTACATCCCACCGAACGCCGTCGCCATCACGGCCAGAGTGATTACACCTCCGACGGAGATCGACACCGCCGTGTCCGTTCTCGCCGCTCGGAGAGATTCCCGCGAATCCAGACCCGGCCCCCATTTCTCCTGCACCAAACTCGCGTGCAGGAAGAGGTTGTAAGGGACCACGGTGGTCCCGATCAGTGCGACCGCCAGCAACGCCGTGCCGGGTGGCAGCCGGGGAATGAACATGCCCATCAAGAGGTCGCCGATCGGAGGCTGAACTAGGACTGCAGTGACGATGAACAGCAGCCCCAATAACCCGACCATGACGGTCAGCACCCGCTCGATCAGTTTGTAGCTGCCTGTCCAGAGCAGAATGCCGATCGTGAGGACGATCCCGATGACGACCACGGGCTGACTGAGTCCGGTCACACTAGTCAAGGCGAGGGCGGTGCCGACTGTGTCACCACCGGCGTAGGACGCCCCTCCGATGCCGATCGCCGCGACGACGAGGATCGCCATGACAAGTCGTGCCGGCACCGAGGAGAACACCTCGCGCAGAGCGTGTCCGAGACTCATGCGGGTCGCGAGGCCCAACCGTCCCGACATCTCCTGCAAGACGATGGTGGCCAAAATTGAGAAGACGACAGCCCAGGCCAGGACGAATCCCTGCTCGGCTCCGGTAACGATGGAGGTTGTGATGGTCCCCGGCCCGATGAAGGACGCGGCGATGATTAGCCCCGGACCGAAACGACTAGGCCTCTCGTCTTGGGGCAACACCTCATTGGAGAACCGGCCATCCCTCGCCTGCGTTGCCATCGCGTCTCCTCCATCTCCGGCCCGCATGGGTCAAGATGAAGCGTATGCCGGGTATGATGCACATCATAGTGGATCTGGACTATTTCATCCCATATGAGCCCCCACGTGTTGCCCCTTATGGTCTGAGACGGGCATCCCTACGATGGAGCCAGGGCTACGGCCCTTTGCCCGACCCGCAGAGCTCGCCGAAAGGAACGCCATGTACACCCGTAGCCGGAACGACGTCGAGAAGGTCGAGTGGGGCGGAGGCACCTCCGAACGCCTCATCACCGCGAAGGACGAGATGGGTTTCGCCGTCGCCCACACGATCGTGCGCGCCGGATCGTCCTCGAAGCTCCAGTACCGCAACCACAAGGAGGCCTGTTACTGCATCGCGGGCAACGGCTCCGTGGTGGAGCCGGACGGCACCGTCCACGAGATCACGCCGGGTGTCATCTACGTCCTGCCGGACCACGAGCCGCACGACCTGCGCGGCGGCACCGAGGACATGCACCTGATCTCGGTGTTCAACCCCGCCATCACCGGCGACGAGAAGCACACCCTGTCGGAGGACGGCTACTCCAGCTACTGAGCCCGGGCACGGTGACGGGAGGCGTCGACGACGGCGCCTCCCGCGTCGGCGCCGACGGCGGCGTCCGGTCGTAGGGTGGCGGGGTGCTCAACCTGTGCGCCCCCGAGCGCACCGTGCGCCGCAACACCCACCTGGCGCTGGTGCTGACCGCGATCGCGGGGATCCTCAACTCCGTGGGCTTCGTCGCCGTGGCCACGTACACGTCCCACATGACGGGGATCGTGGCGTCCATGGCGGACGCGGCGGTCCTCCACGCCCCGGGTCTGGTCGGCACGGGCCTGCTCGCGCTGGCCATGTTCATCCTGGGCGCGGTCGTCTGCGCGCTGGTGTTCAACTGGGGCCGGGTCAACGGCCTCCGCTCGCGCTACGCCAACATCCTCCTGCTCGAGGGCGTCGGCATGCTGGTGTTCGGCCTGCTCGCCGAGCACGTCCGCGATGCGCACCGGCCGCTGGTCGTGGTGGCCGTGCTGTGCTTCACCATGGGCCTGCAGAACGCCTTGATCACCCGCATCGGGGCGTGGCCGATCCGCACCACGCACGTGACGGGCATGGTCACGGACATCGGCGTCGAGCTCGGCAAGATCCTGTACCGCAACGGCCCCGGGGCCGCGGCCCCCGTCGTCGGGGAACCGCGGCGCGTGGGACTGCTGGCGCTGCTCGTGGCCCTGTTCTTCCTGGGCGGGGTGGCGGGCGCGGCCGGTTACCTCTGGCTGGGCTTCGAGGTGGTCATCCCGGTGGCTGGCGTGCTGCTGCTCATCGCCCACCGCCCGCTGGTCCAGGACCTGCAGGACGCGTGGCTCACACGAAGGCCGAGACGCCGGTGAGGGCCCGCCCCACGATCAGGGTGTTCATGCCGTAGGAGCCCTCGTAGGAGTAGATGGCCTCCACGTCCCCCATGATCTTTGCGATCTCGTGCTCCGTGAGCAGGCCGTTGCCGCCGAGGGCGTCGCGGGCGAGCGCCGCCGAGGACCGGGCCAGCCGGGTCGAGGTGGCCTTGGCCATGGCCGCGTGCATCATCTCCATCCGCCCCTCCTGCCGCAGGGCGTCCACCTGGAGCATCATGCCGGCGGACGCGGCGAGGTTGCCGGCGACCTCGGCGATCTGGGCCTGGATCAGCTGGAACGCGGCCAGCGGGCGGCCGAATTGCTCCCGCCGCAGCGCGTAGGAGCGCAGCACGTCCAGCACGCCCATCTGCGCGCCGACGCCCTGCCAGCCGACCCACATGCGCGAGTCGCGCAGCAGGGCGCGGGTGGCGGCGAAGGTGGTGGCGCCGGGCAGGATCGCGTCCGTGGGCAGGCGCACGTCCAGGGTGATGTCCGCGTTCTGCATGATCCGCAGGCCCATCTTCCCGCTGATCTTGGTGGCCTCGTAGCCGGGGGTGTCGGTGGGCACCACGAAGCCCTTGATCTCGCCGTCGGCGGTGTCGCGCGCCCAGACGAGCGCGACGTCGGCGATCGTGCCGGCCCCGATCCAGCGCTTGGCGCCGCGGATGACCCACTCGTCGCCGTCGCGGGTGGCGGTGGTGGCGAGGCCTCCGGCGATGTCCGAGCCGTGGTCCGGCTCGGTGAGGCAGAACGCGCCCAGGGCATCGAAGGATTCGAGGCGCCCCTGCCACGTGGCCTTCTGACGCTCTGAGCCCAGGCCGGCGATCATGCCGAGGTTGAGCTCGTTGTGGATGCCCACGAGGGCGGACAGGGACAGGTCCACACGGGCGATCTCCGCGTGCACGAGCTGCTGGAACAGCGAGGACGAGCCGTCCAGGACGAGGCGCCCCAGACCCAGCTCGGCCAGGCCCGGCAGCAGGTCGAACGCGAACTCCTCGGCGTCCCAGTAGCGGGTCAGGTGTGGCCGCACGCGGGTCTGCAGGTGGTCCTCGATCGCGTCGAGCCGGGCACGCTCGACCGGTTCGAGGCGGTCCCGCAGGCGCAGCAGGTCCACGTGGGGCAGGCCGGGGGGGACGGCGGGCGCGCCGGAGTCGGTCGGGGACGGGGCGGTCGGCGATGGCGGTCATGGCTCTCCTTCGGGGGCGGTCCGACGACGGCGGGCGGTTTCGCCGCGAATCCGACTGTAGGACTTCCAACTATCCAGGTCTGCCAGTAGTGTTCCAGATCACAGGCCCCCGGCCAAGGATCCGTTCAGCAGCCATCCCGAGGAGGGACCCATGACCGTCCAGGACCCCACCGCCGTCGCCGCCCCGTCACCGACGGAGGTGTTCCGCGCGGCCCGCGACCTGCTGGTCGAGTGCCAGACCGACTATGAGCGCGCCCGCGCCGAGTTCGAGTGGCCCCGCTTCGAGCACTTCAACTTCGGCTTCGACTGGTTCGACCGCCTGGCCCAGGACCCGGCCCGCGCGGACGTGCCGGCGCTGATCATCGCCGAGGACGACGGGCGCAGCACCGAACGCACCTTCGCCGAGCTCTCCGCGGCCTCCAGCCGGGTGGCGAACTGGCTCTCCGCGCAGGGCCTGCGCCGCGGCGACCGCCTCATCCTGATGCTGAACAACCAGGTGGAGCTGTGGGAGTTCATGCTCGCCTGCATCAAGCTGCGGGTGGTCATGGTGCCCACCACCACGCAGATGACCTCCGGGGACCTCGAGGACCGCGTGACGCGCGCCGGCGCCGCGTGGGCCGTGGCCGGCGCCGAGGACCTGGCCAAGTTCGCCGGCGTCGGCGAGGACCTGCACCTGGTGCACGTGCCGGGCGTCTTCGCGGAGGGCCCGGCGCGCCGCGCCCCCGAGGTCGCCGGCCACACCGTGCTCTCCTACGACGACGCCGACGACGCCGCCACCGAGCTGACCCCGGCCGAGCCGACCCCCGCCGACGAGACGCTGCTCTTCTACTTCACCTCGGGCACCACCTCGAAGCCGAAGCTCGTGGAGCACACCCACACCTCGTACCCGGTCGGCCACCTCACGACGCTCTACTGGATCGGTCTGGAGCCGGGCGACGTGCACCTCAACGTGGCCTCCCCGGGCTGGGCCAAGCACGCGTGGTCCAACTTCTTCGCCCCGTGGATCGCGGAGGCCACGATCTTCGTGCACAACGCCCGCAAGTTCGACCCCGCGGCCCTGATGGCCAACATGGAGCGCTACGGCGTCACGAGCTTCTGCGCCCCGCCCACCGTGTGGCGCATGCTCATCAAGGCGGACCTGGCGCAGCTGACGACCCCGCCGACCAAGACCATCTCCGCGGGCGAGCCGCTCAACGCCGAGGTGATCGACCAGGTGCACAAGGCGTGGGGCACCACGATCCGCGACGGCTTCGGGATGACCGAGACCACCCTGCAGATCGCCAACACCCCGGGCCAGAAGGTCGTCATCGGCTCCATGGGCCGCCCGCTGCCCGGCATGGACGTCACCCTGCTCGACCCGCTCACGGGCCAGGAGGCCGAGGAGGGCGAGATCTGCCTGCGCCTGGACCCGCGTCCGGTGGGCCTGCTGAAGTCCTACTACGGCAACCAGGAGAAGACGGACGAGGTGTTCCGCGACGGCGTGTTCCACACCGGCGACATCGCCCGCCGCGACGAGAACGGCGTGCTGACCTATGTGGGCCGCGCGGACGACGTCTTCAAGTCCTCGGACTACAAGGTGTCCCCGTTCGAGCTGGAGTCGGTGCTGGTCAAGCACCCGGCCGTGATGGAGGGCGCGATCGTCCCCACCCCGGACGAGCTGCGCCTGGCCGTGCCGAAGGCCTTCGTCACCCTCGCCCCGGGCCACGAGCCCACCGCGGAGACCGCCCGGGCGATCCTGCGGTTCACGCTCACCCAGCTGCCCCCGTACAAGCGCATCCGCCGCATCGAGTTCCTCGAGCTGCCGAAGACCATCTCGGGCAAGATCCGCCGCGTGGAGCTGCGCAAGGCCGAGGTCGAGCGCGCCCAGACGGGCGCCGCCCCGGACGGCTACGGCACCGAGTTCCGGGAGGAGGACCTGGACCTGCAGCGCTGACCGGCCGTTCCCCGCCACCGCCCCGTCCGTGTCCGGCGGTGGCGGGGGACCCCCGGTGCGCCGCTAGTCTGGAGCGCCATGAAGAAGCCACCCCTCGCCCAGGACCCCATCCGGGAGGCCGCCCGGAACTGGGAGCGTCACGGATGGGGTGACGTCGCCCGCCCGATGGCCGCCATCACCTCGATCATGCGGGCCCAGCAGATCCTGCTGGGTCGGGCGCAGGCCGCGCTCAAGCCCTACGGGCTCACCTTCGCGCGGTACGAGCTGCTGGCGCTGCTGAACTTCTCGCGCGAGAAGCGGATGCGGATGTCCAAGGCGTCCGCGCTCCTGCAGGTCCACCCCACCTCGGTGACCAATGCGGTGGACCGGCTCGAGGCCGCCGGGCTGGTGGAGCGCACACCCCACGAGTCGGACCGCCGCGCGCTCGTGCTCGCCCTCACGGACGAGGGCCGGCGCGTCGCCGTCGCCGCCACGGAGACGCTCAACGCCGAGGTCTTCGGCCGTTCCGGCTTCGGTCCGGCGGACGTGGACACCCTCATCGACGTCCTCGGCCGGTTCCGCGCCGAGGCCGGCGACTTCCAGGCCGACGGCCCCGACGCCGGCGCGCCCGCGACGGCGGAGCACACCTCCTCCTGACGCGCCCTCCGGCCTCCGGACCGTCCGACTCAGCGGGGCTCGAGGCGCACGGCGCCGTCGAGCCGGATGACCTCGCCGTTCAGGAACGGGTTGGACACGATCTGCTCGACGAGCAGCGCGTAGTCCTCGGGCCGGCCGAGGCGGGCCGGATGCGGGGTCTTGGTGGACAGCGCCTCGCGGGCGGCCTCGGGCAGGCCGGCCATCATGGGCGTCTCCATCAGACCGGGGGCGATCGTGACCACGCGGATCTGCGAGGAGGCGAGCTCGCGGGCCGCGGGCAGGGTCAGCGCGACCACGGCGCCCTTGGAGGCGGAGTACGCGATCTGGCCGATCTGCCCGTCGTAGGCCGCCACGGAGGCGGTATTGACGATGACGCCGCGGTCCTCGCCGAGCGGCTCCTGCGCCTTCATCGCGGCGGCGGCCTGGGCCATCATCGACACGG
Source organism: Micrococcus sp. KRD012 (assembly GCF_017168555.1). Lineage (NCBI taxonomy): Bacteria > Bacillati > Actinomycetota > Actinomycetes > Micrococcales > Micrococcaceae > Micrococcus > Micrococcus sp. KRD012. Next base: position 9,055 of record NZ_JABFBB010000005.1, on the reverse strand, counting down.
TGCCGACCGCGTTGATCGCCAGAACCCGGCTCAGCACCTCGGTGGACAGCGGCCCGTCGCGACCCACGAGCTTGCCCGGCGTCGCCACGCCGGCGCAGTTGACCAGCACCCGCAGCGGCCCGGCCTCCAGCGCGGCGGCCACGGCCTCCCGGGCGGTGTCCTCGGCGGTGACGTCGCCCGTCACGAAGCGCGTGCGGGGGCCGAGGGCGGCCACGGCGTCGGCACGGACGGTCTCGCCCTCGCGGTCCGGCAGGTCGACCACCACGACGGCGGCGCCCGCGTCCGCCAGGCGGCGGGCGGTGGCATGGCCGAGGCCCGAGGCCCCGCCGGTGACGATCGCGCTCTGGTTCGACAGGTCCATGGACGGACCCTCCCTTCCTCCTCGGGATACCCCCCGAGTTCGATAGTTGCATGTCCTACGTTCTCATCCTAGATTAGCGGAAGAGTAACCCAGATCACACGCACAGCCGGGCCCGTCACGCCCGCCGTGGGCGGCGCCGCCCGGCGTCCGCCTTCCGCCTGGACCCGCGAGGAGCCCCCATGTCCGAGAAGACCGCGCCCACCGAGACCGCCCCCGTGATCCCCCACTTCGTGCACGGCGAGCGGCGCGAAGGCGCCTCCGGCCGGCACGGCGACGTCTACCACCCGGCCACGGGCGGCGTGGCGGGGCGCGTGCCGCTGGCCTCCGCCGAGGAGATCGACGCCGCCCTGGCCTCCGCCGAGGAGGGCTTCGCCGCGTGGTCGAGGCTGAACCCGCAGCGCCGCGGCCGCATCCTGCTGCGCTGGGTCGACCTGATCAACGAGAACATGGACGAGCTGGCCACCGTGCTCGCCCAGGAGCACGGCAAGACCTTCCCGGACGCCAAGGGCGACATCCAGCGCGGCATCGAGGTCGTGGAGTTCGCCGCGGGCGCCCCGCACCTGCTCAAGGGTGAGTTCACCGCCGACGCGGGCACCGGCATCGACGTGCACTCCATCCGCCAGCCGCTCGGCGTGGCCGTGGGCATCACGCCCTTCAACTTCCCGGCGATGATCCCGCTGTGGAAGGCCGGCATCGCCCTGGCGGCGGGCAACGCCTTCGTCCTCAAGCCCTCCGAGCGCGACCCCTCCGTCCCGGTGCGCCTGGCCGAGCTGGCCCTCGAGGCCGGCATGCCCGCCGGCGCCCTCAACGTGGTGCACGGCGACAAGGCCGCCGTGGACGCGCTCATCGAGGACCCGCGCGTCAAGGCCGTCGGCTTCGTCGGCTCCACCCCGATCGCGCAGTCCATCTACGCCCACGCCGGCCGCATGGGCAAGCGCGCCCAGTGCTTCGGCGGGGCCAAGAACCACGCCGTGGTCATGCCGGACGCGGACCTCGAGATGACCGCCGACGCCCTGGTCGGCGCCGCCTTCGGCTCCGCCGGCGAGCGCTGCATGGCGATCTCCGTGGCCGTCCCGGTCGGCGAGGAGACCGCCGACCGCCTGATCGCGCTGCTCCGCGAGCGCGTGAAGGACCTCAGGGTCGGCCCGTCGCTCGAGGCGTCCTCGGACTTCGGCCCCGTCGTCTCGAAGGACGCGAAGGAGCGCATCGAGGGCTACATCGCGGCCGGCGTCGAGGCGGGCGCCGACCTGGTCGAGGACGGCCGGGGCGTCGTCGTCGAGGGCCACGAGGACGGCTTCTACGTGGGCGCCACCCTGTTCGACCGCGTCACCCCGGAGATGAGCATCTACCGCGAGGAGATCTTCGGCCCGGTGCTCTCCGTGGTCCGCGCGAAGGACTACGAGGAGGCGCTCACGCTCGTGAACGAGCACGAGTTCGGCAACGGCGTGGCCATCTTCACCCGCGACGGCGACGCCGCCCGCGACTTCTCCACCCGCGTGGACACCGGCATGGTCGGCGTGAACGTGCCGATCCCCGTGCCGATCGCCTACTACACCTTCGGCGGCTGGAAGGCCTCCGGCTTCGGCGACCTGAACCAGCACGGCACGGACGGGCTGAAGTTCTACACCAAGACGAAGACCGTCACCACGCGCTGGCCCTCCGGCGTGCGCGAGGGCGCCAGCTTCGTGATGCCGGCCGGCTCGTGACCGCCCCGCAGCCCGTCCCGACCAGGAGGACCCCATGACCACCGTTCTGTTCCTCGGCCTCGGCCACATGGGCGGCCCCATGGCCGCCAACCTCGCCGCCGCGGGCCACCGCGTGCTCGGCTTCGACCTCGTCCCCGAGGCCCTCGAGAAGGCCCGTGCGGCCGGCGTCGAGACCGTCACGGACACGGCCGCGGCGGCCGCGGAGGCCGACGTCGTGCTGACCATGCTCCCCCACGGACGCCTGGTGCTGGACGTCTACCGGGGTGAGGACGGCGACGGCGGCCTGCTCGCCGCCGCCCGCCCCGGCACCGTGTTCCTGGACTGCTCGACCATCGACGTCGCCGAGGCCCGCGAGGCGGCCGCGGCGGCGGAGGCGGCGGGCATGCGGGCGGCCGACGCGCCGGTCTCGGGCGGCCAGGTGGGCGCCGAGGCCGGCACCCTCGCCTTCATGGTGGGCGCCTCGGACGAGGTGTACGCCGAGGTGCTGCCGCTGCTCGAGGTCATGGGCGCGCGGATCGTGCACTGCGGGGCCGCCGGCCTGGGCCAGGCCGCGAAGATCTGCAACAACATGGTGCTGGGGGTCACGCAGATCGCCGTCGCCGAGGCCTTCGTCCTGGGCGAGCGCCTGGGCCTGCAGCACCAGGCCCTGTATGACGTGATGAGCAAGGCCTCCGGGCAGTGCTGGTCCCTGACCACCAACTGCCCGGTGCCTGGCCCCGTCCCCGGCTCCCCCGCGAACCGGGACTTCCAGCCCGGCTTCGCCGGCGCCCTGATGGCCAAGGACCTCGGGCTCGCGCTCGCGGCCCTGGACGAGCAGGGCGTGGCGGCCGACCTGGGGCGCCTCGCGCAGGCCAAATACGCCGAGTACGCCGCCGGAGAAGGCGCCGCCCGCGACTTTTCCGGCATCATCGAGGACATCCGAGCATCACACACGGACAGGAGCGAGGCATGAGCGAGCAGACCACCCCGGACGGCGCCGAGTCGCCGATCATCGTGGAGCGGCAGGGCCGGGTCGGCCACATCCGCCTGAACCGGCCGAAGGCCCTGAACGCGCTGAACGAGGCGACGATGCGTGCTGTCGTCGCGGCGGTGCAGGAGCTGGACACCGACCCGGAGATCGGGGCGATCCTGCTCTCCGGCTCCCCCAAGGCGTTCGCCGCCGGCGCGGACATCAAGGAGATGGCCACCAAGGAGTTCTCCGAGATGTACGCGGCCGACTGGTTCGCCGGCTGGGACGGGCTCACCCGTGCCCGCACCCCCATCGTGGCGTGCGTGACCGGCTACGCCCTCGGCGGCGGCTGCGAGCTGGCCATGATGGCCGATGTGCTCGTGGCCGGCGAGGGCGCGAAGTTCGGCCAGCCCGAGATCAACCTCGGCGTCATCCCCGGCATGGGCGGCTCCCAGCGCCTGACCCGCGCCGTGGGCAAGGCGAAGGCCATGGACATGATCCTCACCGGCCGCATGATCGGGGCGGAGGAGGCCGAGCGCATCGGGCTCGTCTCCCGCGTGGTGGCCGACGAGAAGGCCCTCGAGGAGGCGCTGGAGGTGGCCGCGACCATCGCGTCCAAGTCCAAGCCGGCCTCCTGGATGGCCAAGGAGGCCGTCAACGCCGCGTTCGAGACCACGCTCGCCCAGGGCATCGCCTTCGAGCGCCGCGTGTTCCACGCCGCGTTCGCCACGGCGGACCAGAAGGAGGGCATGGACGCGTTCGCGGCCAAGCGCGAGGCGCGGTGGCAGCACCGATGAGCGGCGCGCAGACCACGGCGACGACGGCCCCCACGGCCGCACGGGACGGGGCGGCGGACGAAGTGCTCCTCGAGGTCCGCGACGGCCTCGGCCGCATCACCCTCAACCGGCCCCGCGCCCTCAACGCGCTCACGCAGGACATGGTCCGGGCGATCGACGCGGCCCTGACCGACTGGGCCGCGGACCCCGCCGTGCGCGGCGTGCTGATCCGCGGCGCCGGGGAGAAGGGACTGTGCGCCGGCGGTGACGTCGTCTCCCTGCGCTCCTCGCTCCTGGCCGGGCGGTTCGCGGAGGCCGAGGAGTTCTTCCGCGACGAGTACGCGATGAACGAGCGCATCGCCACCTACCCCAAGCCGTACGTGGCCTTCATGGACGGCATCGTCCTGGGCGGCGGCATGGGCGTGTCCGCGCACGGCTCGCACCGCGTGGCCACCGAGCGGACGCGCGCCGGCATGCCCGAGACGGCGATCGGGTTCACCCCCGACGTCGGCGGCTCCTTCCACCTCGCCCGCGCGCCCTTCCAGGCGGGCCGGCACCTGGCCGCGACCTCGGCGCACGCCTCCGGGTCCGACGCGGTGGCCCTGGGCCTGGCGGACGTCTTCGTGGAGTCCGCCCGGCTGGACGAGCTCGAGCAGGCCCTCGCCGCGGCGCTCGGCGCCCTCGGCTCGGCCGCGGACGCGGGCGCGCGCGACGACGCCGCCTTCGCCGCCGCCGACGAGGTGCTGGCCCGGTTCGCGGTGGCCGAGGACGCCCGGCCCGCCTCCGCCCTGGTGGCCGACCGGGAGTGGATCGAGGACGCCTACGGCCGGGAGACGGCCGCCGAGGTCCTCGCCGCCCTGGACGAGCGCGCCGCCGCAGGCGGGGAGCACGCCGAGGCTGCGGGGAAGGCCGCCGAGGCCATCCGCACCAAGTCCCCGACCGCCGTCGCCGTGGCCCACGAGGCCCAGCGCCGACTGGCCGCGCGCGGGGCGGACCTGACCGTGGCCGACGCGCTGCGCCAGGAGTTCACGATCGGCACCCACCTGATGCGCGAGCCGGACATGGCCGAGGGCATCCGCGCGCTGCTCGTGGACAAGGACAAGGATCCGACGTGGAGCCCGGCCCGGCTCGAGGACGTCTCGGCCGAGGACGTGGCCGGGCACTTCGAGCCCGTGTCCGGGGTGGACCCGCTGCAGCTCGGCTGAGCCCGCCCCGACGGACTGCGCCCCGTGGTCACGTGCGGTGACCGCGGGGCGCCGTGCTGTGCGGGCGACCGGGCAGGCCCCCGGCGTCAGCCGATCAGGCCGCGACCCACGATCATGCGCATGATCTCGTTGGAGCCCTCGAGGATCCGGTGCACGCGCAGGTCCCGGACGAGCTTCTCCACGCCGTACTCGTGCAGGTAGCCGTAGCCGCCGTGCAGCTGCAGGGCGGTGTCGGCGGCCTCGTAGCCGGACTCGGTGGCCACGAGCTTGGCCATGGCGCACAGGCGCACGGTGTCCGGGTCGTTGCGGTCCAGGGCGTCCGCGGCGCGCATGAGCATCGTGTGGGCGGTCTCCAGCTTCACGGACATGTCCGCGAGCTCGAAGACGAGGGCCTGCTTGGTGGTGAGCGGCTCGCCGAACGCGCTGCGCTCCTTGAGGTAGCGGGTGGCCTTGTCCAGGGCGGCCAGGCCGCCGCCGATCGAGCAGGCGCCGATGTTCAGGCGGCCGCCGTTGAGGCCCTTCATGGCGATGCGGAAGCCGTCGCCCTCCTCGCCGAGGCGGTCGGCCACGGGCACGCGGACGTCCTCGAAGATCACCTGGCGCGTGGGCTGGGTGTGCCAGCCCATCTTCTTCTCGTTGGGGCCGAAGGACAGGCCGGGGGTGTCCTTGTGGACCACGACGGCGGAGATCCCCCGGGCGCCCGTGTCCGCGGTGCGGCACATGACCACGTAGTAGCCGGAGGAGCCGGCGCCGGAGATGAACTGCTTGACGCCGTTGAGGACGTAGTGGTCGCCGTCGCGGACGGCGCGGGTCTTCAGCGCGGCCGCGTCCGAGCCGGCGCCGGGTTCGGTGAGGCAGTAGCTGGCCAGGTGCTCCATGCCCACGAGGTCGGGGATCCAGCGGGCGCGCTGCTCGTCGCTGCCGAAGGAGTCGATCATCCAGGCGACCATGTTGTGGATGGAGATGTAGGCGGCGAAGGCCGGGTCCGCCTTGGCGAGCTCCTCGAAGATCAGGATCGCGTCCGTGCGCGCCAGGCCGGTGCCGCCGTGCTCCTCCCCCACGTAGATGCCGCCCAGGCCGAGCTCGCCGGCCTCGGCGAGGACGTCCACCGGGAAATGCTACTCGGCGTCCCAGTCGAGGGCGTGCGGGGCGACGCGCTGCTCGGCGAAGTCGCGGACGGCGTCGACCAGGGCCTTCTGGTCGTCGGTGATGGGGAACATGGGTTCGTCCTCCTGGGGCTCGGGCCGGCCGCGCGGGCGGTCCACGACGGGGTGGTGCGGGGGTGACACCGCGGGCGGCGACAGGGTGTGACTGTCATCACCATGATAATAGGACATCCAATGATTAGCCGTGTCGCCGCCGGGCCGTGGGCTAGCGTGCTCCCCGTGCAGACCACCACCAGCCCCACCGCGGACTGCCCCCGCTCCCACCCCTCCGGCCGCACGGAACAGCTGTTCGGCATCCGCCGCCACGCGCTGATGACCGAGCGGGACGGCGCCCTCAACCCGGCCGCGTTCGAGGTCGGCCCGTGGTGCCTCGACCTGGACGGCCGGCCCACCGGCGCGGCGGCCACCGTGATCATGGACAACGCCACCGCGGTGGCCGTGCACCACGCGGCCCGGGACATCGAGACCGTGGTCACCACCGAGCTGCAGGTCAACGTGCTCGGCCCGCTGCCCGCCTTCGACGCGGCGGTCGCGGCCGGGGACGGCCCGCTGCTGGAGTGCTGGACCCGCCCGCTGGCCTGGGATGCCGCCGGCGGCGTGGCCCGCGCGTGGCTCGAGGACGCGGACGGGCGTCGCGTGGTCGAGGCGACCGGCTGGTTCCAGTCGGTGCCGGCCGGAGCGCCGGAGCGGATGGCCGAGTTCGTCGCGGCCGGACGGCTGCCCCGCGGGGCCGAGACCCGCGTGCCCATGCCGGGGCTGCTGGCCGCCCGCCCCGAGTCGCTGCCGACGGCCGATCCGGACACGCGCCCCGCCGTCGCCGCGGCGCCGACCGCGGGCGCCCGCTTCGCCCCGAAGCCGGAGCTGGCCAACCCGTCGGGCGCGGTCCACGGCGGGGCCATGACGCTGCGGGCGGTCACCGCCGCGCAGGCGGCCATGCCGGACCGCGAGCGCTACGACGTCCAGGCCGTGCGCGTGGTGTTCGTGCGCCCGGGGCATGGCGAGATGGTCGCCCTCACGCGGGTGCGGCACGCGGGCCGGTCCCTGCGCCTCGTGGACGTGGACCTCGTGCCGGTCGGCGCCGACGGCGTCCCCGTGGCCGACAAGCCGATGGTCCAGGTGCAGGTCACCTTCCGCGCTGCTCGGAGCTGACGCCCCGCCCGCCCGAGCACCCGAGCGCTTTCGAACGTGAGAAAGGGCCTATCTCACGTTCGAAAGCGCTCATTCCCCCGAGATCACGTTCGAAAGTCCCGGGTGGAGGAGGAGGGGCCGTCGTCGTGCGGCCGGCTCAGCGGCCCACGGTGCCGAACCGGGAGGCCACGGGGGCCGTGAAGGCGGGCTTCAGGAAGAACCACGCGGCGGCGGTGACCGCCACGCTCACGAGGAACACCACGAGGCCCCACGCGTCGGTGGCACCGCCCCGCGAGGTGTACATGTGGTTCAAGTTCGTCAGCAGGCCCGTGAAGGCCACGAGGAACACGTGCACCACGATGAACGCCACGAAGAAGACCATCACCGGGAAGTGCACCTTGCGGGCCACCTCCATGGGGAACGCCTTGTTCAGTCCCTTGGCCTCCGTGGGGAACCACGAGGACATGCGCCAGCCCGTGAGGGCGGCGAGCGGGGCGGCCACGAACACCACCAGCGCGTAGGAGAGCATCTGCAGCGCGTTGTAGTGCACCCAGCCGTTCTCCGTGGGCCAGTCCAGGGACAGGTACTGGATGCCGGCGGACAGGGCGTGCTGGAACACGTGCGGGTCCGTGGGCACGATCCGCGCCCAGTGGCCGGTGACGATCAGCAGCACCACGAAGATCACGCCGTTGAGCAGCCACAGCGCGTCGAGGGCCTGGTGCGTCCAGATGGTGAGCGAGAACTTCTTCGGGGTGTTGCCCCGCGCGGAGAACAGGCCGTCCTTCGTCGGAGTGAAGTTGGCCGGAGGCCGCGTCTCGTGACGGATCTGCAGGCCCGTCCGGATGATCAGCACCATCAGGAACATGTTCAGGAAGTGCTGCCAGCCCATCCACCAGGGCATCCCCTCGGGGGTGCCCTCGGGCAGGACCGGGTGCCCGTCGTAGGTCGCGATGAAGTCCGCCACCGGGTCGAGGCTCCGCAGCCAGCGTCCGGCCAGCACTGCGAGCAGCGCCAGCACGACGACGCCGGCCACCGCCGGCAGCGCCTTGCGCAGGCGGGACGGGGCGGCGGATTCGGCGGCGTCCGTCTCCGCGGCCCGAGCGGGCGTGCCGGTGGCGGCCCCGGGGGCGGCCCGGGGCGGCTGCGCGGTGGAGGCCGGCGGGGCCGAACGGGTGTCCGGCGCGGTGGGAGCCGGCTCCGCAGCCGGCGCCGCGGCCACGGGGGCGGCGACGGCCGGCTCGACATCGGCCGGCTCCGCGGCGGCGGGCTCGGCGGTGGCCGGCTCGGCGACGACCTCCTGCGCCACCATCTCCGGCGCGGTGGGGCCGCCCACGGCGGCGAGCTCGGTGAACCACTCCCCCTCCCGGGCGAACGGCACGTACCCGGCCATGCGTCGCCGCTTCGCGAGCGGCACGAGGTCGGACTCCACGGGAGCGCCCACCCCGGCCGCGGCCGGCGCACCGGTCGCGGAGGCGACGACGGCCGCCACGTTCGGCACGACGGGCTCGGTCTCCGCGGGTGCGGGGGCCCGCGTCGGGGACGCCGAGGCGGCGATCGGCTCGGGCGCGACGGACCGCGCCGGGGCGGCGGCCGGGATCGATCCCGCGGCCGGGGCGGGGGCGCCGCCGAGCCACTCGGCCTCGCGGGCGAACGGGACGTACCCGGCCATGCGGCGTCGCGCGGACAGGGGCGTGAGGCCCGACGTCGGCGCGGTCGGCGCCACCGGGACGGCGGCCGCAGCCGAGGCGGGGGCCGCCGTCGTGG
>NZ_JABFBB010000047.1:0-2484 GCF_017168555.1 Micrococcus sp. KRD012 | reverse complement strand
CCGGTGCGGGGCCGACGGTCCCGCCTCGCCCCGCCCGAGGTCGGCCGACGGTTCCCGTGGCCCCGCACCGGTGCGGCCGAGCCGGAACGCACGCAGGTCGCCGCGCCGCCGCTCGCCGCACCCGCAGCAGGCCCCTGCGGGCTGGACGTCGCCGCCGTGCGCCGACGCGTGGCCGAGGCCCGCGCGTCGGCCGCGGACGGTGCGGAGCCGCCGCTGGCCCCGCTGATCGCCGAGGCCCTCGACGCGCCGATCGACGACCCGCGCGTGGCGGCGCTGGTCGATGAGCTCGACGGCTTCGGCCCGCTCGCACCCTGGGTGCGCACCCCGGGCGTGACTGACGTGCTCGTGGACGGCGTGGGCGCGGTGTGGACCGACGGGGACGAGGGCCTCGTCCGCCGCCCCGGTCGGCTCGACCCCGAGACCGCCGGGGCGCTCGCGGTGCGGCTGCTGCACCGGGCCGGCCGCCGCCTCGATGCGGCGGTGCCGCTGGCCGACGCCCGCGTGGGCGGCGTGCGCGTCCACGCGGTCCTGCCCCCGGTCAGTGGCGGCGGCACCCTGCTGAGCCTGCGGATCCCGGCCGCGACGACGCCGTCGCTGGCCGCGCTGGCCGACGGCTGGCCGGACGGCGCCCTCTGGGCCGACGCCCTCGAAGCGCTCGTGCGCGACCGCGCCACCGTCCTGGTCAGCGGCGCGACCGGGGCGGGCAAGACCACCCTGCTCTCCGCGGCCCTCGGCCGGGTGCCGGGGGACGAACGGATCGTCGTCGTGGAGGACACGGCCGAGGCCGCGCCCGATCACCCGCACGTGGTCGCCCTGCAGTGCCGCGCCGCCAACGCGGAGGGCGCCGGCGAGGTCGGACTGGCCGAGCTCGTCCGCCACGCGCTGCGGATGCGGCCGGACCGGCTCGTGGTCGGCGAGTGCCGCGGCGCCGAGGTGGCCGATGTCCTCACCGCCCTGAACACGGGCCACCAGGGCGCGTGGGGCACCCTGCACGCCAACGCCGCCGCCGAGGTGCCCGCCCGGCTGACGGCCATGGCCTCCCTGGCCGGCTGGCGGCCCGAGACGGTGGCCGCGCAGGCCCGCGCCGGCGTGGACGCCGTGCTGCACCTCGCCCGCGACGGCCACGGGCGGCACCCCGTCGAGCTCGCCGTCCCGGACCCGCGCGCCGACGGGTTCGCCCTGCTGCCCGCCCTCACGTGGCGACCCGGGACGGAGGCGGCGGGCGGGCGGACCATCGAGGGACCCGGCGTGCCCGCGCTCGCGGCCCGGCTCGCGGGGCGGAGCGGCCGGTGAGCACGACGACGGCGGCCGGGCAGGCACGACGGTCGCGCGCTGGGCGTGCCGCGGCGCTGCTGCCCTGGCGGGCGGGGCGGCCGACGCCGGAGGAGGAGACGGAGGTGCTCGTCGGCGTGCTGCGCCGCTGGGCCGCCCTCGTCTCGGCCGGCCTGACCGAGGAGCAGGCCTGGCGGGAGACCGCGTGCACCCTGCCCGCCTGCGGGCCGGGCCCGAGCGAGGCGGGCACCGCGTGCTGTGCCCATCACCGCGCCCGACGCCGGGCCGAGGCACTGGCCTGGGATGTGCCGGCGTCGCATGCGCCGACCGGGGAGGCGGCGCGCGGCGGCGGGACCCTGCCCTGGCGGACCCCCGCACGGGACCCGGGCTGGGCGCTGGTCGACGCGGCGCTCGCGGCCGGGGCCCGGGCGGGTGCCGCTCCCGCTGCCGTGGCCCGGCGGCTGGCCCACAGTCTCGAGGCGGACGTGGACGCGGCCCGGGCCCGCCGCTCGGCCGCGGCGGGGCCGGGCGCGACGTCCCGACTGCTGCAGTGGCTGCCCCTGGGCGGCCTCGGCCTCGCGTGGCTGCTCGGCACCTCCCCGTGGGACCTGGCCCGCTCGCCCTTCGGTGCCGTGGTCGCCGCGGTGGGGCTGCTGTTCTGGCTGGCCGGGCGGTCCTGGACGCGCCTGCTGCTGCGTGCGGCCGCGCGCGAACCGGCGGCGGTGGGCGCCGCCGTCGTGCTGGACGTGTTGGCGGCGCTGCTCAGCGCCGGCCGATCCCTGCCCGCCGCGCTGGACGACCTCGGCCGAACCCTGCCGGGCGCCCGCGGCCTGCGCACCACCGCGACGCTGCTGCTCTGGGGCCGGGACTGGGACGAGGCGTGGGCGGGGCTCGACACGGACCCGGTGTGGATCGAGACCGCCGCCCGGCTGCGGCCGCTGCACCGGTCCGGGATGGCCGGCGCCCGCACGCTGGCCGAGACCGCCGCCGCCGTCCGTCAGCAGACCCGGCGGGCCGATGAACGGGCGGCCGAGGAGCTCGCCGTGCGCCTGGTGATGCCGCTGGGGCTGTGCCTGCTGCCGGCCTTCGTGTGCTGGGGCGTGGTGCCCGTCGTCATGGCCCTGCTCGGGGCGGGACCGGGCTGAGGCGGCGGCGACGCCGGGGCGTCCGGTCCTGCACAGGGCCCCGATCGCCCCGGCCCATCCCCGGATC
>NZ_JABFBB010000046.1:0-1796 GCF_017168555.1 Micrococcus sp. KRD012 | reverse complement strand
CCTCTACGCCCGCCCCTACACCTCAGAGCAGGCTCGGCGTGAGGCCCTGGCGGTGTGGGTGAACCACTACAACTACCATCGGCCTCATACCTCCTGCGGGGACGCTCCTCCGGCCTCGTTGGCACCGGCCCGAGTCAACAACGTCATGCCCTCCTACAGCTAGGCTGGGGCCATGGCACCCCAGAACGAGGAGCGCGCGGCCCGACTGCGCGCACAGGCGAACGACCCGAGCTTCGAGAACGTCTGGCAGGAGCTGCGCTGGCGCGGGCTCGTGCACGTCTCGACGGACGAGGCCGCGCTGGAGCAGGCGCTGGCCGGGGAGCCCGTCTCGTATTACTGCGGCTTCGACCCGACCGCTCCGTCCCTCCACCTGGGACACCTCGTCCAGCTGCTCACCCTGCGCCGCCTGCAGCTCGCCGGCCACCGCCCGTACGCCCTCGTGGGCGGCGCCACCGGGCTCATCGGCGACCCGCGGCAGACCTCGGAGCGCGTTCTGAACTCGCAGGAGACCGTGGCGGCGTGGGTGGAGTCCCTGCGCGCGCAGATCGAGCCGTACCTCTCCTTCGAGGGGGAGAACGCGGCGACCATGGTCAACAACCTGGACTGGACCGCGGGCATGAGCGCGCTGGACTTCCTGCGGGACGTCGGCAAGAACTTCCGCGTCGGCACCATGGTGAAGAAGGAGATCGTGGCCAAGCGCCTGAACTCTGATGAGGGCATCTCCTACACGGAGTTCTCCTACCAGGTGCTGCAGGGCAACGACTTCCTCGAGCTGCACCGCCGGCACGGCGTGACCCTCCAGACCGGCGGCTCCGACCAGTGGGGCAACCTCACCGCCGGCACCGAGCTGATCCGCAAGGTGGAGGGGACCCACGCCCATGCGCTGGGCACGCCGCTGATCACGAACGCGGACGGCACCAAGTTCGGCAAGTCCGAGGGCAACGCCGTCTGGCTCGACGCGAAGATGTGCTCCCCGTACGCCTTCTACCAGTTCTGGCTCAACACGGCGGACGCGGACGTCGTCGACCGGCTCAAGGTCTTCACGTTCCTGACCCGCGCGGAGATCGAGGAGTACGCGCAGAAGGTGGCCGACGAGCCGTTCCGCCGGGAGGCCCAGAAGCGCCTGGCGTGGGAGGTCACGGCGCTGGCCCATGGAGAGGAGACGACGACGAAGGTCATCGAGGCCTCCCATGCCGTGTTCGGAGGCGGCGACCTCACCACCGTGGATCCGGACACGCTGACCGCCGTGCTGGCCGAGCTGCCGCAGGCCGACCGGACCCAGTGGGAGGGGGAGCCGGGCACCGTGACCGCGGTCGAGCTGCTGGTCTCCACCGGGCTGGTCGCCTCGCGCTCCGAGGCGCGTCGGACGGTGCGCGACGGCGGCGCCTCGGTGAACAACGTGCGGGTGACGGATGCCGACCAGGTGTTCACCCGAGACGACGCCCTCGCCGGCCGACACCTGCTGGTGCGCCGGGGCAAGAAGAGCATGGCGGGTGCGGACCTGGGGGAGGGCTGACCGCGGCTGCAGACCACCGGTGTCCACCGTGAGTCGCGAAAAGTGACCGAGGACACGACGGGCGGCGACGGCGAAGCAACCGCCCACGGGAGGAGCACAGGGCCCCGTTCCCCGCAGGATTCTGCGGAGAACGGGGCCCTCCTTCGTGCCCGGACGCCGGGTGTCACCCCTGATTTTGTGTTCGGTGGGATTCGTGTGTAGAGTTCCATCTCGTGCTCAAGACGCCGACCGGGTGACCGGGAGGCGGGGTGAAGAACACAGAATCCGCGGATTCATGCCG
>NZ_JABFBB010000045.1:0-234 GCF_017168555.1 Micrococcus sp. KRD012 | reverse complement strand
CGCGGGCGTTCTTCGCCGCCCACGGCATCACCGTGGACCGGGTGATCACGGACAACGGGAACAACTATCGGGCTGCGGACTTCACCGCGAAGGTGGTCTCGCTCGGGGGCCGGCATCACCGGATCCGACCCTACACCCCGCGCCATAACGGGAAGGTCGAGCGGTACAACCGGCTGATGGTCGATGAGGTCCTCTACGCCCGCCCCTACACCTCAGAGCAAGCTCGGCGTGAGG
>NZ_JABFBB010000044.1:0-28474 GCF_017168555.1 Micrococcus sp. KRD012 | reverse complement strand
GCTGCAGGCTCACCACCGTGACCAACACCGGAGACGAGGTGGACCCCGACACCGAACTCACCCTCGGCCTCAGCGCCTGACCCCCATGAAGGATCAGACCGCTACACCATCACGAGGGGCTTGACCCTCGGCGTGTCAGGCGGCGACCACGAGGGTCAGTAGCCGACGGCTGAATGGGGGGCTTGGTCCGGGACTCAGCGACTCGACTGGAACATTCTTCGAAGGACGTGCATGACTCACCGCAACTCGCCACTGTCAGTCGAGGGACGTCGGCGGCTGGTCGAGCGTTGCAAGACCCGGCCGATCGCTCACGTGGCAGCTGAGATGGGAATCTCCCGCGCTACCGCGTCAAAGTGGGTCCATCGCCATCGTGAGTTCGGTGAGGTCGGTCTGCTCGACCGCTCATCGACGCCTAAGCAATCCCCGACAGCCACCCCCAACGTCGTTGTTCGCGAAGTCGAACGCATGCGGCGCGAGCACAAGTGGTCAGCGGCTCGGATCACGTTCGAGCTCGAACAGGTCGGCATTCAGATCAGTCGGCGCACGGTGAGTCGCATCCTCACCGACCTGCAGCTCAACCGGCGCCGCTTCATCGACCCGACCGGGGAAAGTAACCGCGAAGCGAGGAAGATTGTCGCTCGGTGCCCCGGCCACATGGTTCACCTGGACGTCAAGAAGGTCGGCCGAATCCCCGATGGCGGCGGATGGCGGGCTCATGGCAAGGACAGCCCGGAAGCTCGCGCCGTCGCGCGGACGAAAACCCGCGGCACGCGAGCCGGCTACGTCTACCTCCACTCAGCGATTGACGGCTACTCACGCCTCGCGTACACCGAGGCTTTGCCGAACGAGCAGGCCGCGACGGCCGTTGCGTTCCTCGCGCGAGCGCGGGCATGGTTCGCGGCTCATGGCATCACGCACATCGAACGGATCGTGACCGACAACGGATCCTGTTACCGCGCCTCAGCGTTCGCCGATGCACTGGCCGGGTCGCGGCACCAACGGATCACGCCCTACACGCCCCGCCACAACGGAAAGATCGAGCGGTACAACCGGATCCTTGCCGAAGAGTTCCTCTATGCACGGACATGGACCTCAGAAGACGAACGCGCCAACGCCCTCGAGCGCTGGAACCTGCACTACAACTACCACCGCCCGCACGGTGCCGCGGACGGTCAGCCGCCGGCCACGCTCGTGCCAATTCGCGTCAACAACCTCCTGGCCTCATACATCTAGCCGAGCAGGCCGGCCACCGTGACCCGTGCGGCGCCGAGCACCGTGAGCGCCGCCAGCGCCGCCGCCACGACCACGAGGCCGGCTGCCTGGGCGCCCACGGACGGCACGCGCGCGCGGCCGGGCCGCAGCCCGCCGGCCAGGGAGAACACGACGGCGACGACCGCGCCCGTCAGCAGCCCGCCCACGTGCACCTGCCAGGCCACCCCGGGCAGCAGGAACGAGAACACGAGGTTCAGGCCGATCAGCACGGCGATCGAGCGCACCTGCCCGCCCCGCACCCGGGTGAGCAGGAACAGGGCCGCGAACATGCCGTACACGGCGCCGGACGCCCCGACGACGGGCTGCAGCGGGTCCGAGACCCACAGCGCGAACACCGCGCCGCCCACGGCGGAGAGCACGTAGAGGGCGAGGAACCGCCACCAGCCCAGCGCGGGCTCGAGCACGCGCCCGATCACCCACAGCGCGAGCATGTTCAGCAGCAGGTGCGTGGGGCCGGAGACGTCGTGCACGAGCGCGTAGGAGGCCATCCGCCACGGCTCCATGCCGTACGGGGACGTGTAGAGCCCGGCGTACCAGAGCGCCTCGGTCACGCCGGACGCCTGATCCCGGGTCATCCACTGCGCCGCGTAGACCACCACCGTGACCGCCAGCAGGATCCAGGTGACGGGCGAGGCGGCGAAGCCCGTCCGCCGTCGGGCCGGGACCGTCGCGGCGGCGCCGGCAGCGGGAGCCGCCGTCGGACCGGGACCGGCCACGACGCCGGACGCACAGTCCACGCAGACCGGTCCGGCCGCCGAGCCGGAACGCTGGCAGTGGAGGCACGCGGGGCGCCGGCACACGGTGCAGCGCACATACGCCGCACGGCCCGGATGCCGCGGGCACACCGGGGGTGTGCCGTCCGCGGAGTCCGGGCCGTGCGGGTCAGAGGGGGTGGTGCTCACCGAGGGGCTGCTCAGGCCTCGTCGATGTCGATGGACTCGATGACGACGTCCTCGAGCGGACGGTCACGGGGATCGGTGGCGACGGCGTTGAGCTCGTCCACGACCTTCTGGGAGGCCTCGTCCTTCACCTCGCCGAAGATGGTGTGCTTGCCGTTGAGCCAGCCGGTGGGCACGGAGGTGATGAAGAACTGCGAGCCGTTGGTGCCGGGGCCGGCGTTGGCCATGGCCAGCAGGTAGGGACGGTCGAACTGCAGCTCGGGGTGGATCTCGTCGCCGAACTGGTAGCCGGGGCCGCCGATGCCCATGCCGAGCGGGTCGCCGCCCTGGATCATGAAGTCCTTGATGATGCGGTGGAACACGGTGCCGGAGTACAGCGGGGCGCCGTTGTTCTTCTCACCGGTCTGCGGGTGGGTCCACTCCTGCTCGCCGGTGGCGAGACCCACGAAGTTCTTCACGGTCTTCGGGGCGTGGTTGCCGAACAGCTCGACGACGATGTCGCCGTGGTTCGTGTGGATGGTCGCGGTGTGCGTCTTGTTCGCCATGCGCCCCATTGTTCCATCCGCGGCGGCGGGCCGTCCGGATCCCGCCGTCCGGGGGCGGGTCTTCCGCGATCGGCGTACGCACTCCCGGCGTGCCGGGACCCGTGCCACGGCGGGGGTCGGCCACTAGGCTGGGCCTCGAGGACCACCGCGTTCAACGACCATCCAGAACCCACGGGAGGCATCACATGGCTCGCACGACCCTGCACGACGAGATCCAGCACGACGGCGGCGCGAACGCGTTCGTCGCACGCCAGGCGGAGAACCTGCGCCACTGGGCCGCCCCGAAGGTGGAGTCCACCCGCGCCTGGAGCGAGGTGGCCGCGGCCTACGGGCTGATCGGCGGCTCCGCCGCGGCCGAGGAGGGCCGCCGCAAGGCCCAGGACGCCAAGAAGGAGTACGGCCCCGTGGTCGAGCGCGGGGCGCGGAAGGCCGGCGAGGCCGTCGCGCACCAGTACGGGCTGCTGGCCCCCGCCGTCGCCAAGGGCGTGGACACCGTCCAGGACTTCCTCGAGCACCTGCAGGCCCAGGCGCAGGACGCCGGCCACGAGGTGCAGCAGCAGTTCGCCGCGGCGCGCAAGGACGCTGAGAAGGCCGCGAAGAAGGGCCGCCGTCGTGGGGGCCGCAAGGCCAAGCAGCTGCGCCGGGACGGCCGCCAGGCCGCCAAGGGCCTGCGCAAGGACGCGAAGAAGGCCGCCAAGGGCGCCCGTAAGGACGCGCAGCGGTCCGCCGCCCTGTTCAGCGACCGTGCCGGTCAGGCCAAGGACGCCGCCGCGGCGGGCGGCCTGACCCTCGCCGGTCTCCTCGCCACGGGTCTGTCCGCGCTGCAGGAGCAGGGCGGGAAGGTGGCCCCGCAGGTGCAGGCCCGCCTGGCCGACGCCGGCGACTACGCCCAGCGCCGCAAGGAGGAGGTCCTCCCCGTGGCCGCCGCCCGCCTGGCCGACGGCGCCGCGCACGCCCGCAAGACCGCCCACGACGTCGAGGTCCCGGACGCCCTGGAGCAGGCCCTGATCAAGCTCACCGGGGACAAGGCGATCGTGCAGCGCCTGCGCCAGGGTGCCGAGCAGTACGCCGGCGCCGCCGAGAAGGACCTGAACCGTGCCGCCGGTCGCCGGGCCTCCCGCTCGGGCGGCCGCTCCTGGATCGTCGCGGGCATGGCGGCCGCCGCCGCCGGCGCCGGCTTCGCCCTGTGGCGCCTGACCAAGCCGGTGCAGGATCCGTGGACCGCCCCGGTCCCGGGCCCGATCACCGCGAACATCCCGGTGGTGGAGGCCAACAACCCCTACGCCCAGCAGCAGAAGGTCGTGGCCGAGGCCGGCTCGGCCGCGGCGGGCCAGGGCGTGCGGGTGGACACCGCCACGCCGGACCCGGTGGCCGCCGCCAACGCGAAGGTGCTGGGCGTCCAGCCCGGGCAGCAGCGCTGACCCGCTCCCCCGCGCCCTGAGCGCGCAGCGGACTGCGCCCGGCCCGCGCATCCTCGGCAGGACCGAGGGGGCGCGGGCCGGCGCGCGTCCGGGCGCAGGTCGGGGCGGGAGCCGGTGGGCCGCCGTCGAACGGGGCGCGGGCCTTGTCCACCGCCGGGAGCGCGCGGGAGGCTGGGAGCGCCCGGGATCCCGACGCCGGGCGGAGGAGTGATCTGCATGAGCACGACCCTGACCCTCTTCGGCCACTCGGCCGTCCGCCTCGAGAAGGCCGGCCGGCGCCTCGCGTTCGACCCCGGCGCGTTCAGCGACGCGGCGGTCCTGGACGGCGCGGACGCCGTCCTCGTGACGCACGGCCACCCGGACCACGTGGTCCCCGAGCAGCTGGCCCGGGCGTTGGCCGGCACGGAGACGCACGTGTGGGCGCCACGGGACCTCACGGGGCCGCTGGCGGAGGCGGGGCTCGACGCCGGACACGTGCACACGGCCGTGCCCGGGGAGACGTTCGAGGCCGCCGGCTTCCGGGTGGAGGTGCTCGGCGGGGAGCACGCGGTGATCCACGCCGAGGTGCCGCGCCCGGTGAACGTGTCCTATCTCGTGGACGGGGCCGTGCTGCACCCCGGCGACTCGTTCACGGTGCCGGACGCCGACGTCGAGGTGCTCCTGCTGCCCGCCGCGGCGCCGTGGCTGCGCATCGCGGACGTGGTGGACCAGATGCGGGCCATCGCGGCGACGCACACCCGCCCCATCCACGACGGCATCCTCAGCGAGGACGGCAAGGGCGTGGTGGATCGGGTGCTCTCGGGTCTCGCCGAGGGCGTGACCGACTACCGGCGCCTGGCCCCCGGGGAGCCCTGGACGTTCTGAGGCACGGGGTGGCGACGGCGGCCGGCCCGGGGCCGGTCACCAGCTGAGGGTGATCTCCAGCTCGGCGTCGCCGCCGTCCTCGACTTCGAGATCCACCTCGAGGCCCACGCGGTCCGGGACGGTGACGACGACGTCGCGGCCGCCGTGCTCGATCCGCACCTCGTTCTGCCGGGAGAGCTGGTCGGCGAGGTCGCGCAGGCGTGCGGCGGCCTGCTCGCGGCTGAGGGTCTGCTGCTGCTCGTGCTCGAAGAGGTCCTTGCCCATGGCACCGACGGTAGCCCGTGGGCGGGGTGCGCGCGACGGACGGGCCCCGGCACGGCCGACGCCGGGGCCCGCGCGGGTCAGCGGGACGCGGCCGGGGCGACGGCGGGGTTCTCGTCGCGGTGGATCTCGAAGCCGGGCGCCCGGTAGGTGGGCTCCCGGCGCTTGAGGGCGCGGATGACGAGCAGGGTCACCGGCACGATGAGGATCTCCACGAGCGTCTTGTACGCGAAGCCGGTCACCGTGTAGTTCGCCAGTTCCAGCAGCGAGATGGTGCCGGCGTAGGCGATGGTGCAGAAGATCAGGGTGTCGAAGAACTGGCCGACCACGGTCGAGAGGATGAGCCGGAACGCCACGTGCCGTTCCCTCATGCGCTCCTTGAGGCGGACCACGATGGACGCGTTGAGCAGGGAGCCCACGAGGAACGCGACGAAGCCGGCCACGGTGATCCGCAGCATGGGCGCGAGGGCCTGGTCCCACACCTCGAAGCCCTCGACGGGCGTGGTCCAGGAGACCACTGTGTAGGTGAGGGCGGCGAGCACGAGCATCGCGAAGCCGAGGACGATGGCGCGGCGGGCCCGGCGCCAGCCGTACACCTCGGCGAGGATGTCGCCGACGATGTACGCGAACGGGAACAGGAAGGCGCCGCCGTCGAAGATGAGGGGGCCGCCGTCGTAGAAGAGGTCCGAGATGACCGGGACGGTGGGGCCGTAGAAGAGCTTGGCCGCGGTGACGCCGGAGAGGATCAGGAGGGCGATGAAGACGCCCACGAAGATGTCGTAGTAGCTCGCGGGCACCCGGGCGTAGGCCGGAGTGCCCTGCCCAGAGGCGGGTCGGTCGGGGGACGGGGTGTCGATGGTGGTGTTCACCGGACCATCCAACACCACGCACGACGACGGCGGGCACGGTGGGCGGGTCCGGCGGCGGGGGTTCGGGGCAGGCCATCCCCGTCCCTCCGTGGGCAGAAACGCCCTCTCTTCTGCCCACGGGGCCCGAAGTCCTGCGGTTTGTGCCCCAGGAGCCCCCGGGTCGCCGGTTTCTGCCCACGGTGCCGGCGCCGGCGGCCACCCTGGGCATACGAAAGGGCCCGGGAGTCTCACGACTCCCGGGCCCTTCTTCGGTGGAGGCAAGGGGACTCGAACCCCTAACCCCCTGCTTGCAAAGCAGGTGCGCTACCAATTGCGCCATGCCCCCGTGAGGACCGGTCAGTCCTCCGGTGCCGGCTCGACGCCGTCGGCGTCCTCCGGCAGGTCGTCCGTGGCCGTGGCCCAGACGTCCTTCCCCGCACTGTTCTCCCGCCAGAGACGCGCCCCATAGGCGGCTGCCGCGGCGCTGACCACGAGGGCCACGCGTGCCAGTCGACCCATGGGAAGACCTCCGGAGACGAACGGAGCCCCAGCGGACCGGGGCTCTGTGTGGTGGGAGTGGGCGTACCAAGACTTGAACTTGGGACCTCTTCGTTATCAGCGAAGCGCTCTAACCGCCTGAGCTATACGCCCTCACCGTCGCTCACGGCTGACGCCGTTCACAACAGGAGATGACTGTACAGGAACGCCGACGCCCCGCGCAAATCCGCGCGGGGCGTCGTCGAGGGTCTGCTCAGTCGTCCGTCAGCGTGACGCCGAGGCCGCCCACGAGGCTCGCGCAGAGGTTGTAGAGCAGCGCGGCCACGGTGGCCAGGGCGGTCAGCAGGATGACGTTGACCACGGCCAGCACGGTGGCCAGCGAGGTCACGGTGCTCAGCGGGGCCAGGGACGCCACGGTGTAGCGCCCGGCCTCGGAGCCGAGCACGGTGCCGATCACGTCGTTGACCCTGTCGAAGATCCCGAGGACGTCGGACAGCGAGTACAGCGCCACCGCCGCCACCACCGTGAGGATGCCCAGCGCCACCGAGAGCAGGAACGCCAGCTTCAGCACGGACCACGGGTCCACCCGGGTCAGGACCAGGCGGGCGCGGCGCACCTTGGCCTTCGGGACGGCGCGGACCAGGTCCTCCTGCGAGGACCCGCTGGCCTTGCGCACCGGGCGGCCGGACCGCGGCTCGGCGGCCTTCCCGGTGCTCCGCCCCTGGCCGGGACGCGACGACGCGGACGTGCTCACTGCTCTCCTCCGTCTGCACCCTCACCGGCGTCCTGCGTCAGGGCGTCCTCCGGTGCGGCTACGGGGTCGGTCGGGTCGATGTCTGCGTCCAAGGGTACATCCGGCCCCGCCTCGGCCTCGGCGTCCGCCTTCGCCTCCATCTCCTGCTCATTGTTCAGGGTGACGGCGACGATCCGGTCCCGCTTGTCCGGCTTGGCGAAGATCACGCCCATCGTGTCGCGGCCCTTGGCCGGCACGCCGGCGACGGCGGAGCGCACCACCTTGCCCGAGGCCATCACCACGAGGACCTCCTGGTCCTCGCGCACCACGAGACCGCCGGCGAGCTCGCCGCGGTCGTCCACGAGCTTGGCGACCTTGATGCCGAGGCCGCCGCGGTTCTGCAGGCGGTACTCGTCCACGTGGGTGCGCTTGGCGAAGCCGCCGTCCGTGACGGTGAAGACGTAGCCGTCCTCCTCCACCACGTCCATCGTCAGCAGGGAGTCGTCGTCGCGGAACTTCATGCCGGTCACGCCCGAGGTCGCACGGCCCATGGGACGCAGCGCCTCGTCCGTGGCGGTGAACCGCAGGGACTGGCCCTTGTGCGAGATCAGGATGAGGTCGTCGTCGGGTGAGACCACGCGGGCCGAGACCAGCTCGTCCCCCTCGCGCAGCTTGATCGCGATCAGGCCGGCGGTGCGGTTCGTGTCGTAGTCCAGCAGCGGCGTCTTCTTCACGAGGCCGCCGCGCGTGGCGAGCACGAGGTACGGGGCCCGGCCGTAGTCCACGAGCGGCTGGATCTGGGCGATCCGCTCGTCCGGCTGGAACGCGAGCAGGTTGGCCACGTGCTGGCCCTTCGCGTCGCGGCCGGCCTCGAGCAGCTCGTACGTCTTGATGCGGTACACGCGGCCGAAGTTCGTGAAGAACAGCAGCCAGTGGTGCGTGGACACGGTGAGGAAGTGCTCGACGACGTCGTCGCCGCGCAGCGTCGCCCCGCGCACGCCCTTGCCGCCGCGCGCCTGGGACCGGTACTGGTCGATCCGGGTGCGCTTGACGTAGCCGCCGCGGGTGATGGAGACGACCATCTCCTCCTCGGGGATCAGGTCCTCGATGGACATGTCGCCGTCGAAGCCGGCCATGATCTCGGTGCGGCGGTCGTCGCCGTGCTTGGCCACGATCTCGGCGAGCTCCTCGGAGATGACCTCGCGCTGACGCTGCGGGGACTCCAGGATCCGGTTGTACTCGGCGATCTTCGCCATGAGGTCGTCGTACTCGTCCTGGATCTTCCGGGACTCCAGGGCAGCGAGCTGGCGCAGCTGCATCTGCAGGATGGCCTGGGCCTGGACGTCGTCGATGTCCAGGAGCTCCTTGAGGGCCTCGCGGGCCACGTCCGCCGAGGCCGAGCGGCGGATGGTCGCGATGACCTCGTCCAGCATGTCCAGGGCCTTGAGCAGACCGCGCAGGATGTGCGCGCGCTCCTCGGCCTTGCGCTTGCGGAACGCGGTGCGGCGCACGATCACGTCGATCTGGTGCTTCACCCAGTGGTGCACGAAGCCGTCCAGGGACAGGGTGCGCGGCACGCCGTCCACGAGCGCGAGCATGTTGGCCGAGAAGTTCGACTGCAGCTCGGTGTGCTTGTAGAGGTTGTTCAGCACCACCTTGGCGACGGCGTCGCGCTTGAGCACGATCACCAGGCGCTGGCCGGTGCGGCCGGAGGTCTCGTCGCGCATGTCCGCGATGCCGTTGATCTTACCGTCCCGCACCATCTCCGCGATCTTCGCGGCGAGGTTGTCCGGGTTGGTCATGTAGGGCAGCTCGGTGACCACGAGGCACGTGCGGCCCTGGATCTCCTCCACGTTGACCACGGCGCGCATGGTGATGGGGCCGCGGCCGGTCCGGTAGACCTCCTCGATGCCCTTGCGGCCCAGGATCTGGGCGCCCGTGGGGAAGTCGGGGCCGTGCACGCGGGCCAGGAGCGCCTCGAGCAGCTCCTCGCGGGTGGCCTCGGGGTGCTCGAGGTACCACTGCACGCCCGCGGCCACCTCGCGCATGTTGTGCGGCGGGATGTTCGTGGCCATGCCGACGGCGATGCCCGAGGAGCCGTTGACCAGCAGGTTCGGATACCGGGCGGGCAGGACGACGGGCTCCTGCTGCTTGCCGTCGTAGTTGTCCTGCATGTCGACGGTGTCCTCGTCGATGTCCCGGACCATCTCCATGGCCAGCGGGGCCATCTTGGTCTCGGTGTAGCGCTGGGCGGCCGCGCCGTCGTTGCCCGGGGAGCCGAAGTTGCCCTGGCCGAGCGCCAGCGGGTAGCGCTGGACCCAGTCCTGGATGAGGCGCACGAGGGCGTCGTAGATCGCGGTGTCGCCGTGCGGGTGGTAGTTGCCCATCACGTCGCCCACCACGCGGGCGGACTTGTTGAACGCGCGGTCCGGGCGGTAGCCGCCGTCGTACATCGCGTAGAGCACGCGACGGTGCACGGGCTTGAGGCCGTCGCGCACGTCCGGCAGCGCGCGGCCGACGATCACGGCCATCGCGTAGTCCAGGTACGAGCGCTTCATCTCCGACTCGAGGTCGACGGGCTCGACCTTGTCGGCGGCGCCCTCGGGGAGCACGTAGTGCTCCACCTCGATGTCCAGGCCGGTCTGCGGGGTCGGGGCGCCCTCGACGGGCTCGTCCGGGGTCTGGGGGGTGGTCTCGTCGCTCACGCGGGTCCTCTCGTGCTCCCCGCGACGGCGGGGAGGGTGGTCGGCTCAGGCAGGTCTGCGGGTCCGGCTCAGACGTCCAGGAAGCGGATGTCCTTGGCGTTCTGCTGGATGAAGGTGCGGCGGGACTCCACGTCCTCGCCCATGAGCATGGAGAAGACGGCGTCCGCGGCGGCGGCGTCCTCCATGGTCACCTGCAGCAGGGTGCGGTGCTCCGGATCCATGGTGGTGTCCCAGAGCTCCTGGTAGTTCATCTCGCCCAGGCCCTTGTAGCGCTGCACGCCGTTGTCCTTGGGGTAGCGCCAGCCCTTGGCCAGGCCGGCCTCGACGGCGGCGTCGCGCTCCTCGTCCGAGAACACGTAGTCGTGCGGGGCGTTGGACCACTTGATGCGGTACAGCGGCGGCTGCGCGAGGAACACGTGGCCGGCCTCGATGAGCGGGCGCATGTACCGGAACAGCACGGTCAGCAGCAGCGTGGTGATGTGCTGGCCGTCCACGTCCGCGTCCGCCATGAGCACGATCTTGTGGTACCGCAGCTTGGAGATGTCGAACTCCTCGCCGATGTTGGTGCCGAACGCCGTGATCATCGACTGGATCTCGGCGTTGCCGAGGGCCTTGTCCAGGCGGGCGCGCTCCACGTTCAGGATCTTGCCGCGCAGCGGCAGGATGGCCTGCGTCTCCGGGTTGCGGCCCTGCTTGGCCGAGCCGCCGGCGGAGTCGCCCTCCACGATGTACACCTCGCAGCGCTCGGGGTCCTTCGAGGAGCAGTCGGCCAGCTTGCCGGGCATGCCGAAGGACTCCAGCGGGGACTTGCGGCGCGCGTTGTCCCGGGCCTTGCGGGCGGCCAGGCGGGCGTGCGAGGCCATGATGGCCTTGCGGATGATCTCCTTGGCCGGGCCCGGATTGCGCTCGAACCAGTCGCCGAGGTGGTCCGTGACCGCCTTGGACACGAACCCGCGGGCCTCGGAGTTGCCGAGCTTGGTCTTGGTCTGGCCCTCGAACTGCGGCTCGGAGAGCTTCACGGAGATCACGGCGGTCAGGCCCTCGCGGATGTCCTCGCCCGTGAGGTTGTCCTCCTTGGGCTTGAGGATCTCCTTCTCCCGCGCGTAGCGGTTGACCAGGGAGGTCAGCGCGGCGCGGAAGCCCTCCTCGTGGGTGCCGCCCTCGTGGGTGTTGATCGTGTTCGCGTAGGTGTGCACGGACTCGGAGTAGGCGGAGGTCCACTGCATGGCCACCTCGACGGCCATGGAGCGACCGTCCGAGACGTCCTCGGCCTCGAAGGCGATGACGTCGTCGTGGACGTACTCGACCTTCTTGGCGGAGTTGAGGTGCTGGACGTAGTCGAGCAGGCCGTTCTCGTACAGGTAGGTGACGGAGCGGCGCTGGGGCTCCTGCTCCGTGTCCTCCGCCAGGCCGTTCTCCGCGACGTCCTCGCCGGCGGCGCCCTCGCCCGCGATCTCGTCGTCGACGACCTCGTTGGACTCCTGGACGCGCTCGTCCGTGAGGGTGATGCGCAGGCCCTTGTTGAGGAAGGCCATCTGCTGGAAGCGGGCGCGCAGGGTCTCGTAGTCGAACTCGATCGAGTCGAAGATCTCCGCGTCCGGGTAGAACGTCTGCACGGTGCCCGTGGCGTCCGTGGCCTCACCCTTGACCAGCTCGCCCTGGGGCACGCCGCCGTCCGCGAAGGACATGCGCCACACGTGCCCCTGACGGCGGACCTCGGTGTCCACGCGGCGGGAGAGCGCGTTGACCACGGAGATGCCCACGCCGTGCAGGCCGCCCGAGACGGCGTAGCCGCCGCCGCCGAACTTGCCGCCGGCGTGCAGGATCGTCATGACGACCTCGACGGTCGGCCTCCCCTCGGTGGGGTGCAGGTCCACGGGGATGCCGCGGCCGTCGTCCGCCACGCGCACGCCGCCGTCGGCCTGCAGCGTGACGTCGATGCCGGTGGCGTAGCCGGCCAGCGCCTCGTCCACGGAGTTGTCCACGACCTCGTACACGAGGTGATGCAGGCCCCGCGGGCCGGTGGAGCCGATGTACATGCCGGGGCGCTTGCGGACGGCCTCGAGGCCCTCGAGCACGGTGATGGCGCTGGCGCCGTACTCACCGGGCACCTTCCGGTCCTTCACCGGGGCCTCGGGCTGCCCGACGGCGTCCGGCACGGCCTCCGGGTTCGGCGCGGCCGACGCGGCGGTCGGCTCCTCCGCGGGGTTCTCGGGCATGGCGTCAACCACGGGTGGCTCACTTCCTCGGACGTCGGCGGCAGGGTCGACCCGCGCGCAGGCGCGCGACGCCGCCCGGACAGGACCGGCACGCGACACGCTCCCGCAGATCCACGGGGGCGGGGGACGGACGACGGCCGGCCCCCTCTCACTGGTCCCAGTGTACCGCCTGACACCCCGAGGGCCCGCATCGACGGGGGTCCGCCGCGGGAGAACACCCGCTCAGCGGCCAGGGACACGGCTCAGGACGCGCGCAGGAGACCGCCTATGCCTCCCGGGCCGTCACCGACCCTGTGACCGCGCTAGAGCGGCGCCCATGGCCTCGCCGCGTCCGGGTCGTCGTCGGGCGCCGCGCGGATGGCCGCGGACTCAGCCGTAGGTGTCGCGCGGCCCGCGTCCGCCGCGCACGGTGCGCGGCCCCCTGCGCCAGCTCGGGGCCTGGGGCCCCGCCACCTCGATGCGGGTCACGACGCCGGGCCCGAGCGCCTCGTCGAAGCGCTGCAGGAGCACGGGGCTCATCAGGCGCAGCTGCGTGGCCCACGCGGTGGAGCTCGTCCGGACCCGCACCACGGAGTCCTCGAAGCTCTCCGGGCGACAGTGCAGCGCGATCTCCGGCCCCACCAGCTCGGCCCAGCGGGTGAGCACGGAGCCGACCGCCACGGGGGTGGACCAGCCGCGATCGCGGATCAGTCGGCCGAACACGGTGGACACCGTGGCCGGGTCCCGGTCCGCACCCCCGAACGGGCGCCGACGGTCCTGCCGCTCCCGGCCGGCCGCCGTCGTGCCCGCCATGGCCCCGGCCAGGCCCGCGCCCGTCCCCCGCGCCCGCAGCGGCGCCTCGCCCCGCTCCCGGGCGGCCTCGCGGACCCGGCGCAGCTGTACGAGCGCCAGGTCCGGCCGGTCCGGCTCGAACGGGGCGGGGGTCTCAGCCATCGGCCCCGCCCTCGCGCCGGGGCTCGCGGATGTCGCCCTCCACGGGGGCCGCGGCGGCCACGGCCTCGGAGCCCTCCGCGTCCTGGCGGATGAGCACGCGGTGGGCCGTGAGCTCCTCGGGGACGTCCTCGAGTGCGGCGGCCGTGACGATCACCTGCTCGGCCCGGTGGACGAGCGCGGCGAGGCGGCGACGACGGGCGGCGTCGAGCTCCGCGAACACGTCGTCCAGGATCAGGACGGGGCGGGCGTCGGGGTCCGGGTCGTCGGCCACGAGCACGTCGTAGGCCGCCATGCGCAGGGCGAGCGCCAGCGACCATGTCTCCCCATGGGAGGCGTAGCCGCGCGCGGGCGCCGGGCCCAGGAAGAGGGCGAGCTCGTCCCGGTGGGGGCCCACCAGGGTCAGCGCCCGTGCCCGTTCCTCCTCCCGCTGGGCCTCGAGCGTCCGGCGCATGTCCGCGGCCAGGTCCGCCACGGCCGGGACCTCCGCGTGGGTGCCGCGGGCCAGCGGGACGGTGGACTCGTAGGCGTAGGCCGCGGCCTTGGAGCCGTTCGTCAGCGCCGCATACATCTCCTGGAGGGGGCGGGCCAGCAGGCGCAGCACGTGCAGGCGGCCGTGGAGCAGGCGGGCGCCGGCGGCGCAGAGGTGCTCGTCCCAGACGGCGAGCGTCGCGTCCTCCTCCGGGCCCCAGCGGCGAGAGCCGCGGCCCGACTTGAGCAGGGCGTTGCGCTGACGCAGCACGCGTTCGTAGTCGGCGGCGGCCTCGCCGAGCGCCGGACGCAGCTGCACCATGAGCTGGTCGAGGAGACGACGGCGGCCGCCCGGCTCCCCCGTCACGAGGCTGAGGTCCTCCGGGGCGAAGACCACGGTGCGCAGGATCCCGAGGCCCTCCTTCGCCCGCACGGGGGCGCCGCGGTTGATGGCCACCCGGTTGGACCGGCCCGGCAGGATCTCCAGCTCGAGGGCGACGGTGCGGGAACCGCGGTGCACGCGCCCGGCCATCCGGGCCCGGTCCCGGCCGAAGCGCACGAGCTGCGCGTCCGAGCTGACCCGGTGGGACTGCTGGGCGCCGAGGTAGCCGATCGCCTCCACGAGGTTGGTCTTGCCCACCCCGTTGGCCCCGAGCAGCACCGTGGACCCCGGCGTCAGCTCCAGGTCGGCCCAGCGGTAGGACCGGAAGTCCGCGACGGTGAGGTGGGACAGGTACACGGGTGCGTCCGGCCCCCTGCGTCAGGCGATGCGCACCGGCATCACGAGGTAGCGGTAGTCGGAGACGACGCCGTCCTCCTGGTTCACGCCGGTGAGCAGGGCGGGCTTGGGCGCGGACGTGAAGGCGAAGCGCACCTGCGGCTGGTCCACCACGGCCAGGCCCTCGGAGAGGTAGGACGGGTTGAACGCCACGGTGATGTCCTCGCCCTCGAGCGTGCACGGCACGGACTCGTTGGCGCTCGCGTCATCGCCGGTGCCGGCGTCCAGGGTGACCTGGCCCTCCGTGAACACCATGCGCAGGGCGGTGTTGCGCTCGGCCACGAGGGCGACGCGGCGGGACGCCTCGACCAGGGCGGCGGTGTCCACCACGGCCTGGATGGGGCTGGACTCGGGGAAGAGCGAGCGGATCTTGGGGTACTCGCCGTCCACGAGCACGGAGGTGGTGCGGCGGCCACCGGAGGCGAAGCCCACGAGGTCGGCGGTCTGACCGAGGAGGATCTCCAGGTCGCCGCCGGAGCCGAGGGACTTGGCGACCTCGGTGAGCGTGCGCGCCTTGATGAGCAGCGACGTCGAGAGGGACGGGTCCGCCGGGGTCCAGCGGATCTCCTTCATGGCCAGCCGGTAGCGGTCCGTGGCCAGGAAGGTCATGGTGTCGCCCTCGATCTCCACCTTCACGGCGGTGAGGATCGGCAGGGTGTCGTCCTTGGAGGCGGCGACGGTGACCTGGGCGACGGCGTGGGCGAACGCGGCCCCGTCCACGGTGCCTGCGGGGGCCGGCAGCTCGGGCAGGGCCGGGTAGTCGCCCACGGGCATCGTGGCCAGGGAGAAGCGGGAGGATCGGCAGGTGACGAGCACCTTGCCGCCGTCGAGCTCCACCGTGACCTGGGCCTGCGGCAGGGAGCGGACGATGTCGTTCAGCAGACGGCCGGAGACGAGCACCTGGCCCGCGGTCTCGACGTCCGCCTCGATCTCCAGGCGCGCGGAGGTCTCGTAGTCGAAGCTCGCGATGGACACGACGCCGGCCTCGGCCGTGATCAGCAGACCCGAGAGCACCGGCACCGGCGGGCGCGGGGACAGGGAGCGGGCGGCCCAGGAGACGGCGTCGGTGAGGATGTCGCGTTCGACGGTGAACTTCACGAGCTGCACTGCCTCTCTGGGGGTGATGACGGGGGTTGCGGGCCCGGGGGAACGGCGACACGCGGGCCTCAGCATAGGCGGTCCGCGCGGCGGGTGTCAGGTCGGAAGCGAATGACAAGCCTGTGATTCCAAGGATTCCGAGCGCACGGGCGCAGCCCGGGCTCTCGGGGCCCTCAGCTCGGTGCGAGGCGGCGGAGATGATGTTGCTTGGCGGAATCTCTGAAGGGGGATCAGAAGGAGTGGTAGCGGGTGTGGATCCTGTGGAGAACGCCATTCTGCCGCGTCAGCATGCGGATCCGGTTGGGGGAACCGTGTGGACGCCCGCTCGTTCGGGGTGTGCATCCGGTGTGGACGAGCCCCGGAGGCCGTCCCCCGCTCTGCACAGGCTCGTCCGGAGTTGTCCAGACTCGTCCCCGGATCCACCCCCCGGTTGTCCACATTCCTGTCCACAGGGCGCGTCCACACCCGTCGAAACCGGCGAGATCATGCGGTTTTCGGCTGTGGAGATCTGTGGATACATGTGGACCACCGAATGACACCCATGTGATTCACCAGCCTGTGCACCGTCGTCGTCCCCAGGGGTGTGGACGCGGCGTGAGCGGCCTGATTCCGCCATCCACAGGGGCGGAGGTTGTCCACAGCACCGGGGGTTCTCCACAGAGTTGTCCACACCGGTGGACAATGTGGACGAAGGCTCGAGTCCCGGCCGAAGGTTGGAACCGGGACTCGAGGGTGGGGCAGCGGGTGGCTCAGGCGCCGCGCTGTTTCCGCTTGATCTCGTTGGTGAGCTCGGTGACCTGGTTGTAGATCGTTCGCCGCTCCGCCATCAGCTCGCGGATCTTGCGGTCCGCGTGGATGACGGTGGTGTGGTCGCGGCCGCCCAGGACCTGACCGATCTTGGGCAGGGACATCTCGGTCAGCTCGCGCAGCAGGTACATGGCGATCTGCCGCGCCGTCACCAGCGTGCGGGTGCGGGACTTGCTGGTCAGCTCCTCGAGGGTCAGATTGAAGTACTCCCCCGTGGCGTGCAGGATCAGCTCCGGGGTGATCTCGTGCGCCGTCTCGTCCGTGATCAGGTCCTTGAGCACATGCTCGGCCAGCTCGATGTCCACGGTCTGCCGGTTGAGCGAGGCGAACGCGGTCACGCGGATCAGCGCGCCCTCGAGCTCGCGGATGTTCGTGGAGATGCGCGAGGCGATGTACTCCAGCGCCTCCGGCGGGGCCACGAGCCCCTCGGCCTCCGCCTTCTTCCGGAGGATCGCGATGCGCGTCTCGAGGTCCGGCGGCTGGATGTCCGTGATCAGCCCCCACTCGAAGCGGGAGCGCAGCCGGTCCTCGAACCCGGAGAGCTGCTTGGGCGGCAGGTCCGAGGTGATGACCACCTGCTTGTTGTTGTTGTAGAGCGTGTTGAAGGTGTGGAAGAACTCCTCGACCGTCGCCTCCTTGTCCGCCAGGAACTGGATGTCGTCGATCAGCAGGATGTCCACGTTGCGGTAGACCTGCTTGAACGAGGCGCCCTCGTCGTGGCGGATGGAGTTGATGAAGTCGTTGGTGAACTCCTCCGAGTTCACGTACCGCACCCGCAGGCCCGGGTAGAGGCGGCGGGCGTAGTGCCCGATCGCGTGCAGTAGGTGCGTCTTGCCCAGGCCGGACTCGCCGTAGATGAACAGCGGGTTGTACGCCTTCGCCGGCGCCTCGGCCACCGCGTTCGCGGCGGCGTGCGCGAACCGGTTGGACGAGCCGATCACGAACGTCTCGAAGTGGTAGCGGTCGTTGAGGCGGCTGGTCTCCGCGGACGTCGACGGCGGCGCGGGAGTCGGCTTGCCGTTCCCGCTCGGGGCCGCGTTCGCGGCGGGCACGACGTCGGCCGGCGGCTCGATGCGGAAGCCCGGCAGCTCCTCGGCGACGGCGCGGCGGGAGGTGGCGGCGGTCGCGGCCGGGGGCAGCTCGACGTCCGGCGCCGCGGCGTCGGACGGCCCGCCGGCGAGGGAGGAGCGGCGGGCCTCGGAGGAGGGGGTCCGCGGCGGCTGCAGGTTCGCATCGATCGAGATGGCCAGCAGGATCTCCTCGCGGAACTCCTGGGTCAGGGCGTCCGTGAGGGCGTCGGCCACCTGGGTGCCCTGGAGGGTCTCGCGGGTGGTCTCGTTCGGCACGGCCAGCAGGAGCGTGTTGCCGATGAGGCCCTGCGGCTGGGCCAGGTAGACGAAGCCCATGAGGCGGGCGCTGACCCGCGCGTCGTCCTCGAGGGAGCCCACGACGGAGCGCCACGAGCTGAGCACGGCCTGGTCTGCCACCACGGAGGCTTCCTTTCCTGGGACAGACGTCCCCGAGGACGGGGGCGGCTGCGCGAGACGGACGACGGTGCTCGGAGTCTAACGGTTGTCCACAGGGTTGTGCACAGACGGTGGACAACCCCTATCATCCTGTGGACGACCGTCCCGGGCGCCCACGGGCGTCCGGGATCCGCGCGCACCCGTTTGACCCCTGCGTACCCCGGCCACTAGAGTTGTCTGGTCCCCCGGGTGTTGGTTGATCGTGCCCGCCGGGGATTTCATGTCAGAGCCTCACCGGTCCTTCCCCCTGGTCCACCTGCTCAGGTCGACGGTCGAAGGCACACAACACGTCGTGGAGAGATCACAGTGACCAAGCGCACGTTCCAGCCCAACAACCGCCGTCGTGCCCGCAAGCACGGCTTCCGTGCCCGCATGCGCACCCGCGCCGGCCGCGCCATCCTGTCCGCTCGCCGCGGCAAGAACCGCGCCGAGCTGTCCGCCTGAGGACCTCGGTCCAGGGACGGCGCGCCCCGTGCTGCCCCGTGACCGTCGCGTCCGCACGCCCGCGGAGTTCCGTCACCTCGGTCGCACCGGCACCCGCGCGGGTCGGCGCACCGTCGTGGTGAGCGTCGCCACGGACCCCGATCAGACCCGGTCCACGTCGCCGAGCGCCCCTCGGCCGCGGGCCGGGTTCGTCGTGTCCAAGGCCGTGGGGAACGCGGTGACCCGCAACCGGGTGAAGCGGCGGCTGCGCGCCGTCGTCGCGGATCAGATGCGCCTGCCCCCGCTGCGCGACCTGCCGGTTCTGGTGCAGGTCCGCGCGCTGCCGGCCGCCGCCGAGGCGGACTACGCGCTGCTGCGCCGCGAGACCGTCGGCGCGCTCGGCAAGGCCCTGAAGCCGCACCTGCCCGCCGCCTCGGAGCACGCGTAGATGACCGTCACGCCCTCGCCCTTCGTCGTGCTCGAGCCCTCCCGTGAGTGGGGGCCGCTGCGCGCGCTGCCGTCCGCCCTGCTGGCGGGCCTGCTCACGGTCTATCGGGCCGTGGTCTCCCCGCTGTACGGACCCGTGTGCCGGTTCTTCCCCAGCTGCTCCGCCTACGGGCTGGAGGCCGTGCACGTGCACGGCGCGGTGAAGGGGTCGTGGCTCGCCGCGCGGCGCATCGGCCGGTGCCATCCCTGGAACGACGGCGGCGTGGACCCGGTCCCGCCCGGGCACCGACGCTGGCCGCCGGGCCGGCAGCCGCGCATCCTCGCCCTGAACCACCCTCCCATCCCACCTGATCTCCCGCAGGAGGATTGACCCCCATGTTCGAAGCCATCCTCTCCCCGTTCCGCTGGCTGATGTCCTGGCTGCTCGGGGCGTTCCACAGCATCCTGGAGTTTGCGGGCCTGCCCGCGGACTCCGGCTGGACGTGGGCCCTGTCCATCCTCCTGCTGGTGGTGCTCATCCGCACCCTGCTGATCCCGCTGTTCGTCAAGCAGATCAAGGCGCAGCGCGCCATGCAGGCCATCCAGCCCGAGCTGCAGAAGCTGCAGGCCAAGTACAAGGGCAAGAAGGACCAGCTCTCCCGCCAGGCCATGGCCATGGAGCAGCAGGCGCTCATGAAGGAGCACAAGGCGAACCCGTTCGCCGCCTGCCTGCCGCTGCTGATCCAGATGCCGTTCTTCTTCGCGCTGTACCAGGTGCTGATCGGCGCCCGCGGCGCGGCCGAGCGCGGCGAGGCCATGGACGCCCTGTCCGCGGACCAGATCCGCTCCTTCGAGGGCTCCACGATCTTCGGCGCCCGCATGTCGGACACCTTCATGAACTCGCTCGGCGCGCCGGGCAGCACGCCCGTGATCGTCACGGCGATCGTGCTGATCCTGCTGATGTCGGGCTCGATGTTCTTCATGCAGAAGATGCTCATGACGAAGAACATGACGCAGCAGGCCCTCTCCGGCCCGATGATGCAGACGCAGCAGATCATGCTCTACGCCATGCCCCTGATCTTCGGCATCGGCGGCATCAACTTCCCCATCGGCGTGCTCCTGTACTGGACCTACTCCAACTTCTGGGCCGTCGGCCAGCAGTGGTGGATCATCCGCAACAACCCGACCCCGGGCTCCCTCGCCGAGAAGGAGCTCAACGAGCGCCGCGCCGCCAAGGGCCTGCCCCCCGTGGGCCAGAAGGTGTCGAACGCCGAGGCCACGCCCTCGTCCGCGCACACCCAGGCGGGCCGCGGCGGTGCCGTGCTGAACGGTGAGGTCGTCCGCCAGTCGGGTCAGCGCGTCCAGCCCCAGCGCAAGAACCGCAGGAGGAAGTGAGCATGTCCGCCGAGAACGTGACCCCGGCCCCCGAGGCCGAGGACGCCGTCGTCGAGACCCCCGCGGGCCAGGGCTCTCGCGTCGCGGAGCAGGACGATGCCGCCGTCTCGGAGGCGGTGCGCCGCCTCGAGCAGGAGGGCGACGTCGCCGCGGACTACGTCGAGGAGCTGCTCGACATCGCGGACCTGGACGGGGACATCGACATCGAGGTCCGCGACGGGCGCACGTACGTGTCCGTCGTCTCCGAGGACCACGACGAGCGCCTGGACGGCCTCGTCGGCCCCGACGGCCGCACCCTGGAGGCCCTGCAGGAGCTCGTCCGGCTGGCCGTGCTCGCCGCCACCGGGCACCGCTCCCGGCTGATCCTGGACGTCTGCGGGCACCGGGAGCGCCGCAACGTCGCCCTGCGCACCGCCGCCCAGGCGGCCGTCGAGCGCGTCCGCGCCGGCGAGGGTTCCGTGCACCTCGAGCCCATGGGCGCGTACGAGCGCAAGATCGTCCACGACGTCGTCGCGGACGCCGGCCTGACCTCCGAGTCGGAGGGCGAGGGCGCCCGCCGGCACGTGGTCATCTCCGCCGATGACTGAGCGGGGCTCGGCCTACGAGCAGCGCCCCGGGCTGGATCCTCAGGACCGGGGCGAGCGCCCCGCGCCCGTGGGGCAGCCGGCACCGCCGCTGACCGATGCGCTGCGGCCGGCCGCCGTCGAGCTGTTCGGCGAGGCCCTCCCCCGGGCCGAGGCCTACGTGGCCCACCTGGCGGACACCGGCATCGAGTGGGGCCTGATCGGCCCGCGCGAGGCGCCACGTCTCTGGGAGCGCCACGTCCTGAACTGCGCCGTGGTCGAGGAGCTCCTCCCGCAGGGCGCGCTCGTGGCCGACGTCGGCTCCGGTGCGGGCCTGCCCGGCCTGTGCCTCGCGCTCGCGCGCCCCGACTGCCAGTTCCTGCTCATCGAGCCGCTCGAGCGGCGCGTGGAGTGGCTGGACATGGTGGTCGCCGACCTCGGGCTGGAGAACGTGGACGTGATCCGCGGCCGCGCCGAGCAGGTCTCCGGGAACCTCGACGTCGACGTCGTGACCGCCCGCGCCGTGTCCGCGCTGAAGACCCTCGTGCCCCTGACCATGCCGATGCTGCAGGGCGCCGGGGAGCTGCTGGCGATCAAGGGCCGCTCCGCGGCCGATGAGATCGCCGCCGCCCGCAAGGTCCTGCGCAAGTATGGTGGTGCCGAGCCCGAGATCCTCACGGTGGGCGAGGGCCTGCTGCCTGAGACCACCACCGTCGTGCGCATCAGCGCGCGTCCCCGCTGACCCCTCCCCCACCGGGACGGGGCGGGCCGGGCGGCAGCAGATCCGCACACCCGCGACCCAGGAGGTAGAGCCGCATGGCGCAGGAGCAGGAGAGCCGGGGTGGGGCCTGGAGGGCCCTGCGCCAGAAGTGGACCGGCCGGACCGCCGAGAAGGGCGGCGCCGACGCCGAGGAGCCCGCGCGGCTTCAGCGGCGCCGTCTGACGCGCCCCGACCGCACCCGCGTGTTCACGACGTCCAACCAGAAGGGCGGCGTCGGCAAGACGACGACGACGGTCAACCTGGCCGCGGCCCTCGCCCGCGCGGGCATGCGGGTGATGGTGGTGGACATCGACCCGCAGGGCAATGCGTCCACCGCGCTGAACATCCCCCACACCGGGGACGTCGCCTCCGTGTACGACGTGCTCCTGGGCGAGATGGAGATCCAGGACGTCGTGCAGGACGCCCCGGACGTGGACGGCCTGCAGGTGGTGCCCGCGACGATCGACCTGGCCGGTGCCGAGATCGAGCTGGTCTCGCTGGTGGCCCGCGAACAGCGACTGTCGCGGGCGCTCGAGGCGTACACCGCCTGGCGCGAGGGGGACGGCCAGGAGCGGCTGGACTACGTGTTCATCGACTGCCCGCCGTCCCTGGGCCTGCTGACGGTCAACGCGTTCGTGGCGGCCGAGGAGGTGCTCATCCCGATCCAGGCCGAGTACTACGCCCTCGAGGGCCTCTCCCAGCTGCTCAAGAACGTGCAGATGATCCAGAAGCACCTGAACCCGCGTCTCCAGGTGAGCACCATCCTGCTGACGATGTTCGACGCGCGGACCAACCTCGCCGTGCAGGTGGCGGAGGAGGTCCGGACGCACTTCCCGGAGCAGCTGCTGAGCACCGCGATCCCCCGCAACGTCCGCATCTCCGAGGCCCCCAGCTATCAGCAGACGGTGCTGACGTACGACCCGGCCTCGGCCGGCGCCATGGCGTACCGGGAGGCGGCCGCGGAGATCGCCGGCCGCGGGGCGCCGACGGCCCTGAAGGGCTGACGCCCAGCCGGCCGCTGCGGCGGTCGCCGGGTGGCGCTGCTGGCGACGACGAAGCCCGCCGGAGGGAGTGATCCCCCCGGCGGGCTTCGTCGTGAGTGAGTGCGGCCCGGGAGATAAGCGGTAGGAAGACAAGCGGAATCGCTGGGCATGGCGGACGACCGTGTTTCACGTGAAACGACCCCCTCCGAGGGTGCGAGCGTGGTGCCGCCGCGGCGGGACGATGGGGAGGGGTGCCCGTGGTGGACTGCTTCCGTCTGACACGCTCCCCTCTCCTTCGCTGGGCCGGCCCCTCCGCCGCCGGCCAGGCGCACCTGTCGCGAGGCCTGGGTGGAGCCGCGGGCGGCGACGCACGAACTCACGGGGTGAACGGCATGGCGGCGGGGCGGCAACGGCGGCTGTGAGGGCCGGCGGTGCACGCTGCGTTGAAGTGCTCCGCGAGGGCTGCGCGACGCGTGGGGAACGTCCTGGCCGCCGGGCGCGGCCGTGCAGGGTATGGTCCGTCCCTCCTCCTTCACCCGGGTGCGCTGCAGCCTCGAGGATGCAGCCAGCGAGCAGGCCGGGTGCTGTGAGTGGGTGCCCCCTCTCCCCCACGGTCAGACCTCCTCGCCGTCGGTGACGTGCAGGGAATCGGGGCCAGAGCGGAGCACGAGCCGTGGTGTCGCCGCGAGGCGCGCGGCCGGTCTGCCGTCAGCGTGTGCGAGAGCAGACGTCAGCGGCGATGGTGGGCTGCTGTGATTCGTCTGAGTTGGAGGGGCCGAACGGCGGCGCCAGAAGGACAGTTCTATTGTGCATTCCTGTGTGCGGAGTAGGAGAGACTCCGGCGAAGAGGGGCGGCCGCACGCCCCCAATGTATACAGAGACAAGCATGTGAGCTGGCACTTTGCGGAGTCAGCAGTGGTTAGCGGCTATCGTCGATGTTGATATGTGGACAAGATCTGTGGACAAGGGGACGTCGTGGGTAGGTGGCCGTGGGTGCCACCATGGCGCTGGTTGGTCTGGCGAATCCCCAGCGTGGCCCGACGGCTAGGTACGGGGTCGGCAGGGGGAATGCTGAGTCAGCCTGGGTCCCCTCCCCCGGGAAACCCGCATCAGCTCAGTGCGGGACGGTCAGGCCGCACGGTTCTGACCCCTGCAACGACGTGGAAGCAGGACGTCGATCACTCAGGTGGTGGCCGGGGGTTTCACGTGAAACACGATGCTCGCGCGTAGGTCTAGCGTCGATCCCTGGAGGGAGCCGCGTGCGGACGGACGGGTGAAGACCCGGTTCCACACGAGTCGGACGTGAACCTTAATGGGCGGAATGGGCAGACGGGAGGAATGGGTCCGGTCTGTCGGGCGGAAGGGCCTGCCATATGACTGTACGGCCGCTGCTGACGGCAGCGACTGCATCGAACAGTACGGTCAACGGCACAAGTCGGTGCAAGCCGCGCGACATGGGACCCGCGACCCGGCGTTCGCGCCCAGTACGCCGCCACGTTTCACGTGAAACCGAACGACCGACGTCCGGCGCTCGACGCGCCCGGGTCACAACGTCAGCAACGCGAGGAGTCTGAACCTCGAACGCATCTCACGCCCCTATGGACGCCGGCATCTGAATGCAACCCGCTCGTGGGCGGACTTCCGTGGCACCAGTGCACGGTCGAATCTTCGAACGGGACGTTTCACGTGAAACGAGCCTCGGGCGAAGGGGCCGTACCGTGAGATAACCACTTCAGGTTATCCATGGAACACACCATCAATGCCGCCAATGGGGTGACAGAGAACGACACGACAAGGAGGCACTGGTTCGTGAGGAGCAACCACGACAACCATCGGGCCCCCGTCCGTGTTCTCTGCGACAGACTCATTCGTGTTTCACGTGAAACACGGTCACCGACGCAACGTTCGATTCGTGAGCCGCGCGGGGGTGAGGAAGCACTGAACACAAGACGACGAGAAGTCCGAGCACGGCCGTTCGGCGATTCGAGTGTCCACACCACACCGCGGGGAGTGGAGCGGCGCTTCGATCCTGGTCCGCCACTTTCGATTCGACGATCCGCAGCATGATGCGGGTGGCCGGCAGACTGAGTACCGTCCGCACGGAAGGTTGATCGGTACCGGTACACCGAGAACACAAGCCGGTATATCTGCGATTCGACAATCGCCCACTCGCCAGCTTAGGGATCGCGTTTCATGTGAAACGAGTGGACCCTACGGGATGCATGTGAGGGTTCTGATGATTGCAGCCGCAACCCTCCTGGAGCGCTCCAACTCGGAGTGTTCCACGTGAAACACTCACGCTCGCGGCAGGCGTCCACCCGCGCGCCCACCCCCCCGTCGTCCGAGTCCAATCACGGACGTGCATGCCAGAACCGAGACCCGAATATCACCGCACCCCTTGCAGCTCAGGCCCTCGCGTGGCCACCGGCAGTCGGGGCCAGCACAACGTGCGGGGTGTCCTCACGTCGCCCAGGATCATCGAGACCAGGCCGCTCACCTACACTGATCGCAGACCCACTCACTGCAGGAGGACCCGTTGAAGACGAGCCGTCGAGGAGGCCTGGGGCGAGGCCTCGGCGCCCTGATCCAGAGCACTGTAGAAGCCCCGGAAGAGAACGCCGAGGCACCCTCCCCGGAGGACTCTCCGACGCCGGCGAAGAGCGGCCCGAAGACCGAGACGCCGGGGGAGTCCGGCGAGCCGGTCCCGTCGGCCTCCCAGCAAAAGACCACGGGCCGCACCGCTCAGGTCACGAAATCAACGTCCACAACTGGCCGGAACGCCGCGTCCGCCACGAAGGCAGGGACCACCTCGTCGAAGCGTGCCTCGCGACCCGCGCAGCGTCCCGTCGACGTGTTCTTCTCCGCAGAGTCCGAGGATGCACCCGCGGCGCGGCCGACCAAGGGGCGTCCGGCCATGCCGACGGTGAAGGCGCCCAGCAAGCGTGCCACCTCCGCGACGTCGTCGAGGAAGGAACCGGGGGACTCGAGCGTTGAGTCCGCCGCGACCGAGGGGACCGTGTCCGCGGACATCGCGGTCCTGCGGGAGATCCCGGTGGGGGACATCCACCCCAACCCGCGGCAGCCGCGTGAGGTGTTCGACGAGGACCACATGGCGGAACTGGTCACCTCGATCCGCGAGGTCGGCATCCTGCAGCCGATCGTCGTGCGCGAGGTGGACGGCCCCACCCCCTATGAGCTGATCATGGGCGAGCGCCGGTGGCGCGCCACCCAGAAGGCCGGCCTGGACACCATCCCGGCGATCGTCCGCCAGACCCCGGACCAGGACCTCCTGCGGGATGCTCTGCTGGAGAACCTGCACCGCTCCCAGCTGAACCCGCTCGAAGAGGCCGCCGCCTACCAGCAGCTCATGGAGGACTTCGCCTGCACGCAGGAGGAACTGTCCCAGCGCATCGGCCGCTCTCGTCCGCAGATCTCCAACACGCTGCGGCTGCTCAAGCTGCCGCCCCTCGTGCAGCGCCGCGTGGCCGCCGGCACGCTCTCGGCCGGCCATGCGCGTGCGCTGCTCGGTCTCACGGACCCGTCGGACATGGAGCGTCTGGCGCAGCGGATCCAGTCGGAGGGCTTGTCCGTCCGGTCCACGGAGGAGGCGGTCGCGCAGCTGCAGGGCGGGCTCCGGCCGGGCCGCACGCCGCGGCGCAGCACGGACGACGCCCGCCACGAGCGCCTGGACCACTACGCCACCGCGCTCACCAGCCGCCTGGACACCGCCGTGAAGATCACCCTCGGCGCGCGCAAGGGCCGCATCGCCATCGACTTCACCACCGTGGAGGACCTGAACCGCATCATGGACCTCATCCAGGGCGGTCAGGACGGCAAGGGGAAGGGCAAGAAGTCCTGATCCGGAGTTCCCGCGGACGGCGTCCACGGGCACCCGCCGCTGGTCCTGAAGATCAACGCACGACGGCCCCGTCACCCTCTGGGGTGACGGGGCCGTCGTGGTGAGTGGGGGAGGGGCTCAGCCGAGCAGGGCCGAGAACTCCTTCTCCAGCGCGGCCTTGGGCTTGGCGCCCACGGACTCGGCGACCTTCTCGCCGTTCTGGAAGCCCACGACGAGCGGGATGGAGGTGACGCCGTAACGCGCGGCGATGGCCGGGTTCTCGTCCACGTTGAGCTTGGCGATCACGGCCTTGCCCTCGTGCTCCACGGCCATGTCCTCCAGGACGGGCCCGAGCATGCGGCACGGGCCGCACCACTCGGCCCAGAAGTCCACGAGGACGGGCAGCTCGGACTGGAGGACCTTCTGGTCGAAGTCGGCGTCGGTGACGGTGATGGTGCTCATGGCAGCCTCCTGGGGTTTGTTCTGTGTCTGACGAGGGTGGACAGGGGTGTTATCGACATGATTCATGACGCTCCGTCAGGGGTCATGAGTCAGTGGCTCATGCCGGGTTCGCGTCCGACTCCGGGCCGGCCGGCGCGGCCTCCTCCACGTCGGCCACGGTCGCGAGGTAGTGCTCCACGTCCTGGGCGGCCACGCAGCCCGAGCCGGCGGCGGTGATGGCCTGGCGGTAGGTGTGGTCCGTGACGTCGCCGGCGGCGAAGACGCCCGGCTGGGAGGTCCGCGAGGACGGATGGTCGATGCGGATCGTGCCGTGCTCCGTGAGCTCCACCTGGCCCTGCACCAGGTCCGTGCGCGGGTCCTGGCCGATGGCGACGAACAGGCCGGTCACGTCCAGCGTGGACGCCTCGCCGGTGCGGGTGTCCCGCAGGCGGAGGGTGTTGACCTTGTCGTCACCCGTCACCTCCGTGACCTCGGTGTTCCAGCGGAACTCGATCTTCTCGTTCTCCATGGCCCGGTGGGCCATCACCTTGGAGGCGCGCAGCTCGTCCTTGCGGACCAGCACGGTCACCTTGGACGCGAACTTCGTGAGGAACAGGGCCTCCTCCATGGCGGAGTCGCCGCCGCCCACGACCGCGATCTCCTCCTCGCGGAAGAAGAAGCCGTCGCACGTGGCGCACCAGCTGACGCCGTGGCCGGAGAGGCGCTCCTCGCCGGGAACGCCGAGCTTCCGGTAGGCGGAGCCGGTCGTGAGGATGACCGCGTGGGTGCGCAGCTGGGTGCCGTCGCCGAGCGTGAGCACCTTGGGGTTCGACGTCAGGTCGGCCTGCACGACGTCGTCGTAGACCACCTCCGTGTTGAACCGGCGGGCCTGGGCCTCGAGGTTCGCCATCAGCTCGGGCCCCTGCACACCCTCCGGGAAGCCCGGGAAGTTCTCCACCTCGGTGGTGTTCATCAGCTCGCCGCCCGCGGTCACCGCCCCGGCCACCAGGACCGGGGAGAGCTCGGCGCGGGCGGTGTAGATCGCCGCGGTGTATCCGGCGGGGCCGGATCCGACGATCACGACGTTGTGGACGCTCTGGTCCTGGGCGGTGGGGGCCACGGGTTCCTCCAGTGGATCGGGGTGGTGGACGCTCCTCCAGGACAACGGCGGAGCCACGGGCGGGTATTCCGCGGTGCCGGGGCCGCGGTGCGACGACGTCCGGCGACGGCGGCCGGAAGGTCCGGCGCGCCGTCGCCCGGGCGCGGGGTCAGCGGACGGCGATCTCGCCGAAACGCAGGCCGAACGGGAGGTCCGACGTCGTGCCCTCCAGCTGGGGCAGCGAGGTGAGGCTGACGATCACGTACTCGGCCTCGGCCTCGGTGCCCTCGAACGGCACGGGGATGGAGACGGTGTCCTGGTCGAAGGTGCCGTTGCCGATCTCCTTGGCGTTCGCGCCCTCGGGGGAGTCGGCGATGTAGGCGAACCAGGCGCCACCGGTGGCCCCCGTGCTCTGCAGGGTCACCTCGTTCACCTCGGTGCGCTCCTCGAGCTGGACCACGAGGTTCATGCTCTCCACATAGCCGCCGAAGTTCGGCCGTGCGTAGGCGAAGGTGCGCCACACGGTGGTGGGGTCGCCGTCGATGAGGTTGCTCAGGTCCGCGTCGTGCTCGGCCTCGTGCTCCGGCAGGTCCGGCACCGAGCGCAGGGCCTGGACGGGCTGCGGGGCGGCCGCGGCGCTCTCGCTGGTCGGGGTGGGGGAGGGGCTGGTG
>NZ_JABFBB010000043.1:0-434 GCF_017168555.1 Micrococcus sp. KRD012 | reverse complement strand
GAATATGGACGAATGGTGGATCGCGCCACATGACCTGCCCCATCGGTGCCCATGTCGGCTATTCTGCCGCGAAGAGGACTCGGGCAGCGAAGCCCCCGGGTCCTTTTGTGCTTTCGGAAGCGTTGTATACGAAGGCGGGAAACCGCCGGATGTACGGGCCGTCGATCGCACGCAGCAATGCCATAAACGTCCTCGCAGGGACCGAGGAGGAACCAGACGTTATGGGCGAGCGAACCGTGCACGAACGCAGGACGGCCGTGT
The DNA here is from genome assembly GCF_017168555.1 of Micrococcus sp. KRD012. Taxonomy (NCBI): domain Bacteria; kingdom Bacillati; phylum Actinomycetota; class Actinomycetes; order Micrococcales; family Micrococcaceae; genus Micrococcus; species Micrococcus sp. KRD012. Next base: position 173 of record NZ_JABFBB010000043.1, on the reverse strand, counting down.
TCCGGGCGGCCACGATCCGAGCAGGTGAGGCGACCCGATGAGTTCCCTGCTGCTCCTGACCAACGCGCTCCAGCCGTCGACGGAGGTGCTCCCCGCCCTCGGTCTGCTCCTGCACAACGTCCGGGTGGCGCCCGCGGAGGGCCCGGCGCTGGTGGACACCCCCGGCGCCGACG
>NZ_JABFBB010000042.1:0-435 GCF_017168555.1 Micrococcus sp. KRD012 | reverse complement strand
CTACAAGGCCGTCGCGGAGGTGCTGGTGTTCGTGCTGCGGATGTCGGGCCGGGCGCGCTGAGCGTTTTCAACCGAAGACTCTGTTGCCATCCTTTCACCACGATGGCATCCATCGTCGTCAACCCGAAACGGTTCAGGTCCTGTCGTGATCCATCGCCGCCATGCGCTCGGTCTGTTTGCTGCCGCCGCCATCCTGCCGTCGCGCAGTTTTGCAAATGTGTCCTACCAACGCAGCGAGTTTCGCGAGGATCTGCAAAAGCGGTTCTTCGATCTCGGTACCGAGGGCACCTTCGTCGGCTACAAGATCGACGACTATCTGATCATCGCCAGCGACAAGGTTCGCTCGGGCGAGGGCCGGCTGCCGGCCTCGACCTTCAAGCTCCCGAATGCGCTGATCGCGCTCGACACCGGCGTGGTGCAAGATCCGGACAAGGA
>NZ_JABFBB010000041.1:0-425 GCF_017168555.1 Micrococcus sp. KRD012 | reverse complement strand
CGGACGACCTGCTCGGGGGTGTGACGCTTCCTGCTGTTCGTCATGATCTGACCAGTCTCCCTGCCCGCGACCGCGGGCAACAGGACGACTCTCATAACGACTGGACCTACGAAACGGGGTCAGCCCATAGGAACTTCCATCCTGCAGGAGAGGCCCACTCGTCTCATCTCAGCCGGCGCCTCGTGGCAAGAACCTCATGACCCACAACACCTAGTTGTAGGAGGGCATGACGTTGTTGACTCGGGCCGGTGCCAACGAGGCCGGAGGAGCGTCTCCGCAGGAGGTATGAGGCCGATGATAGTTGTAGTGGTTCACCCACACCGCCAGGGCCTCACGCCGAGCTTGCTCTGAGGTGTAGGGGCGGGCGTAGAGGACCTCATCGACCATCAGCCGGTTGTACCGCTCGACCTTCCCGTTATGGCGCG
>NZ_JABFBB010000040.1:0-788 GCF_017168555.1 Micrococcus sp. KRD012 | reverse complement strand
CCACCGCACCCGGCACCGCGCCGGCCGCGCCCGACGGCGCCGCGCGCGCCCTCGACATGCCCCCGCGGGAGTTCGTGGAGTGGATGGAGCAGGAGGCCGCGGCGTCCGACCTGTGGTGGCAGCTCAAGGAGCGCGGTGAGCTGGGGGACTGGCACCGGCTGGACGGGGTGGGGCGGATCGCGGACCTGGTGCACCGCGCCGTCGACCCGCGGGACCACCTCACCCTCGAGGACGACGACCCCGTCACCCGCTACGCGCAGGTGATGCAGCTCGGCGGCGGGCTGTTCCTCGTGGAGATCGCCCGGCGGTTCGAGGACGTGGGGGCCTACAACTGGCGCATCGGGCGGGGCCGGGCCGGCGAGGACGCCGAGAACGCACCCGGCGGCCTGGTGACGGGCGTGCAGGAGCTGACGGCCGCCGAGACCATCGAGGTGCTCACCAGCTGGGCCCAGGGCCATGGGCTGCCCCTGGGGTACGGGGCGTCCCTGCACGTGTACGGCAACATGCCGCACCCGGGGGAGGCGGGGGAGGCGCCCGGTGTCTGAGGCGGGGCCTCCCAGTGCCGACGACGCAGGGTGCGCTCGCGGCCGCCCACCGTCAGGGCCATCGTTATGCCCCGGTACAGCACGGTGCAGGGCACGCGGGCGGGTCGAACGCGGGGATTACGCCCCGGAGGATGCGCGGGACATTGACCATCGAGGCGGAGGTCTTGGTCTGCGCACCGGGGAGGGCGCGGCGGACCGGGATGCCGACGGCGTCCGCGAGGTCAAGGGGCCCGGGGGCCAACG
>NZ_JABFBB010000039.1:0-437 GCF_017168555.1 Micrococcus sp. KRD012 | reverse complement strand
ATCGCCGCGGATCGCTCCTATCCGTTCATCATCTTCCGCGAATCGGATGGGGTGATGATCGGCGGGATCACGCTCGCCAATGTCCGCCGCGGCATCGTGCAGGCCGGCACGATCGGCTATTGGGTCGGCCTGCCGCATGCCCATCGCGGCTACATGACGACGGCGTTGCGGGTGCTGCTGCCTTCGCTGTTCGGCGAGCTCAACCTGCATCGCATCGAGGCGGCCTGCATTCCTTCCAACGCGTCGTCGATCCGCGTGCTGGAGAAGTGCGGCTTCACCCGCGAGGGCCTGGCGCGGCGCTATCTCTGCATCAACGGGATCTGGCAGGACCATCTGCTGTTCGGCCTGCTGCACGAGGATTTCCGCGGCTGAACCGCGGGCCTGCCGGCGGATGGCCGCAGCCGCCCGGCGCGTTCCGGATGCCGTGTTACATGCCC
>NZ_JABFBB010000004.1:41447-49841 GCF_017168555.1 Micrococcus sp. KRD012 | reverse complement strand
GCCCCCGACGTCCGCCGCGCCGTCGGCCGCGACGACCGCCCCCGCCTCGTCGGCGTCGACGGCCGCCCCCTCGACTCCCGCCGCCTCCTCGGCGTCGGCCGCCGTCGTCCGGCTGACCGGCACGGCCGCGCAGTGCAACCAGGTGCAGAGCGGCTCGGGCGTGGCCGTGGCCCCGGACCGCGTGCTCACGAACGCGCACGTGGTCCTCGGCGTGGACGCCCCCACCGTGACGGACCGCGCCCGCGGCGTGCACGCGGCGCGGATCGTCCACCTGGACACGGCGCACGACCTCGCCGTCCTGGCGGTCGACGACGCGAACCTGCCCGTCATGCCGGTCGGCGCCGAGCTGACGGGCGGCGCGTCGGCCTCCGTCCTGGGCTATCCCGACGGCGGCCCGTTCGCCTCCACCCCCGCGACCGTGCAGGCCGTCGGCGAGGTGCCGCTCGGCGACGTCCTGACCGGGGCCGCGAGCATGGTGGACGTGTACACCCTCGCGGCGGACATCCGCCACGGCTACTCGGGCGGCCCGGTGGTGGACACGGCCGGGAACCTGGCCGGTCTGGTGTTCGCCCGGGCCCCGGGCTCGGACGCCGTCGGCTACGCCCTGACGGCGGACACCATCGCCCCCGTCGTCGCCGCGGCCCCGGGGATGACGGCCACGGTCCCTTCGGGGGACTGCGTCCCGGGCGGCTGAGCCGGCGCCGCGCCACGCGCCTGATGCCCGCATTCCGGACCGGACTGTCCGGCAACGGCCCGTGTCGACTATTGTGTCCTCCGTCACACTCGAGTTTTCCCGACCCCCGGAGGTCCTGCATGTCCAGCACCGTCTCCGCGCCCGCGTCGGCGCCGAAGCGCACCCGGGAGGAGTTCACCGGCCGGTGGGCCTTCATCCTGGCGGCCATCGGCTCCGCCGTGGGCCTCGGCAACATCTGGCGCTTCCCCTACGTCGCCTATGAGAACGGCGGCGGCGCGTTCGTCATCCCCTACCTGATCGCGCTGCTCACCGCGGGCATCCCGCTGCTGTTCTTCGACTACGCGATCGGCCACCGCTTCCGCGGCTCCGCGCCGCTGGCGTTCCGGCGCCTGTCCCGGTGGACCGAGACCGTCGGCTGGTGGCAGGTGCTCATCTGCGTCGTCATCGCGATCTACTACGCCGCGATCATCGGCTGGGCGATCATGTACACCTGGTTCTCCGTGGACCAGCGGTGGGGCGACGACCCGGAGACCTTCCTCATGGGCGACTACCTGCAGGTCGCCGACGACCCGTCCCCGTCCTTCGACGTCGTCTCGGGCGTCTTCTGGCCCATGCTCGCCGTCTGGGTGATCACGCTGCTCATCATGGGCTTCGGCGTGCGCCGGGGCGTGGCCCTGGCCTCGATGGTCGGCATCCCGCTGCTCGTCGTGATGTTCCTGATCCTCGTCGGCATCGCCCTCACCCTGCCGGGCGCCGCCCAGGGCCTGGACGCGCTGTTCACGCCGAACTGGGCCGCGCTGGCGGACCCGGGCGTCTGGATCGCCGCCTACGGTCAGATCTTCTTCTCGCTGTCCGTCGGCTTCGGCATCATGATCACCTACGCCTCCTACCTCAACCGCCGCACGAACCTCACCGGCTCCGGCCTGGTGGTCGGCTTCTCCAACTCGGGCTTCGAGATCCTGGCCGGCATCGGCGTGTTCTCCGCCCTGGGCTTCATGGCGCAGGCCTCCGGCGTGTCCGTGGCCGAGGTGGCCGGCAGCGGCATCGGCCTGGCGTTCATCGCCTTCCCCACCCTGATCTCGCAGGCCCCGCTCGGCGCCCTGATCGGCGTGCTGTTCTTCGGCTCGCTCGTGGTCGCCGGCTTCACCTCGCTGATCTCGATCCTCGAGGTCGTCATCTCCGCCGTGAAGGACAAGCTCGGCTGGGGCCGCTGGACGGCCACGATCGTGGTGATCGGCCTGTCCGGGGTGGTCTCCCTCGCCCTGTTCTCCACCACCACGGGCCTGCAGATGCTGGACACCATGGACGCGTTCGCCAACAACTTCGGCATCGTGGGCGCGGCGCTCCTGTCGGTGCTCCTGGTCACCGGTGCGCTGGGCTCGGCCCGTCGCATCACGGCGCACCTCAACGCCGTCTCCTCCTTCAAGGTCGGCCGCGGGTACGTGCTGCTGATCGGCGTGCTCATGCCGATCGTGCTCGCCTACATCTGGCTCTCCTGGATCATGAAGGTGATCGCGGAGGGCTATGAGGGCTACCCGGGCGACTTCCTCGGCGTCTTCGGCTGGGGCATCGCGCTCGGCTCCGTCGCCCTGGCGATCCTGCTCTCCCTGATCCCGTGGTCCCGCAAGTCCAACCTCTACGCCGAGGACCTGGACAGCGAGATCCACGGCGACCTCATCCCGCACAACGCCGTGCCCGAGGGCACCGTCCCCACCGGCGCCCTGCCGGTGGTGCCCGCGGCCGCCACCCGGAAGGAGCTCTGACCGATGAGCACCGCAGCGATCGTCATGATGTCCCTGGCCATCCTCCTGGTGTGGGGCGGCCTCGCGGTCTCCGCCGTCCACCTGCTCCGCCACCCGGACGACTCCTCGGGCGACCTCGCCATCGAGGACGAACTGGCCCCCGCCGTGTGGGAGCGCGAGGATGGCCGTCTCGACGCACGGCACCGGTGAGTCGATGAGGGCCCCCGGTCCGTCCGCAGCGGCCCCGTCCGCGGCCTCGGTCGCCGACGGGGCCGCGGGCGTGGTCTCCGCCTCCCTGCCGGTCGTGGCGGTGGACGGGAGCCTGCCGGCCCCGCCCTACCGGCAGATCGTGGACGCGGTCCTGGCCGGCGTCGCCTCCGGATTCCTCGCCTGCGGGGACCGACTGCCGCCCGTGCGTGCGCTCGCGGCCGAGCTCGGCGTGGCACCGGGCACCGTGGCCCGGGCCTACAAGGAGCTCGAGGCGCACGGCACCATCCGCACCCGGGGGCGCGCGGGCACGTTCGTGGCCGCCTCGGCGGACGCCCGCGCGGACGCCGCGCACCAGGCCGTGCGCCGCTGTCTCGACACCCTGCTCGAACGCCTCGGCTACACGCCCGACGAGGCCGTGGAGCTGGTCCGGCGGGACGCGGCCGCCCGCGCCTGAGCCGGGCCCGCCCACCGACGACGCCGCCCCGGACCGCACACAGCGTGCGGACCGGGGCGGCGTCGTCGTGCCGGCTCAGGCCTTCGGGGCGAGCGTCTCCACGATGCGCTGCATGACCGTGGGGTCGGCCAGCGTGGTGGAGTCGCCCGGGTCGCGGCCCTCGGCCACGTCCTTGAGCAGACGGCGCATGATCTTGCCGGAGCGCGTCTTGGGCAGCTCGGGGACCACGAGCACGCGCTTGGGCTTGGCGATGGGGCCGATGTCCTTGCCCACGTGCTGCCGCAGCTCCTCCTCGACCTCGGCGACGTCGCGGTCGGCCGCGACGGCGACCGCGGTCAGCAGGACGAACGCGACGACCGCCTCGCCCGTGGTCTCGTCCTTCGCACCGACCACCGCGGACTCGGCCACGGACGGGTGCGCCACGAGGGAGGACTCGATCTCGGTGGTGGACAGGCGGTGGCCGGAGACGTTCATGACGTCGTCCACGCGGCCCAGCAGCCAGATGTCGCCGTCCTCGTCGTAGCGGGCGCCGTCGCCGGCGAAGTACATGCCGGGGAAGCGGGACCAGTAGGTCTCCTTGAAGCGCTCCCGGTCGCCCCAGATGCCGCGCAGCATGGACGGCCACGGCTCGCGCACCACGAGGAAGCCCGCGCTCGTGTCCGTCATGGGCTCGCCGAGCTCGTCCACGACCTCCAGCACGACGCCGGGCACCGGCCTCTGGGCGGAACCGGGCTTGAGAGTGGTCACGCCGGGCAGCGGGGTGAGCATGTGGGCGCCCGTCTCGGTCTGCCACCAGGTGTCCACGATGGGGCAGCGGCCGGCGCCGATGACCTCGTGGTACCAGCGCCAGGCCTCCGGGTTGATGGCCTCGCCCACGGAGCCGAGCACGCGCAGGCTGGAGAGGTCGTACTCGTCCGGGATGTGCCGGCCCCACTTCATGAACGTGCGGATCGCCGTCGGCGCCGTGTAGAGGATGCTCACGCCGTACTTCTGCACGATCTCCCACCAGCGGCCCTGGTGCGGGGAGTCCGGGGTGCCCTCGTAGATCACCTGGGTGGCGCCGTTGACCAGCGGTGCGTAGGCGACGTAGGAGTGCCCGGTGACCCAGCCGACGTCGGCGGTGCACCAGAAGACGTCCGACTCCGGGTGCAGGTCGAAGGTGTCGTGGTGGGTGACCGCGGCCTGCACGAGGTAGCCGCCGGTGGTGTGCAGGATGCCCTTCGGCTTCCCGGTGGTGCCGGAGGTGTACAGGATGTAGAGCGGGTGCTCGGCGTCGTGCCACACGAGCTCGTGCTCGTCGGACTGGCCGTCCACGACGTCGTGCCACCACAGGTCGCGGCCCTCGGTCATCTCGACCTCGGCCTCGTTGCGGCGGACCACGAGCACGTGCTCGGCGGTGTGGCCGGGCGCGGAGAGGGCCTGGTCCACGGCGGGCTTGAGCATGGAGGGTTTGCCGCGGCGGAAGGAGCCGTCCGCCGTGACGACGAGCTTGGCCTCGGCGTCGTCCACGCGGGAGCGCAGGGCATCGGAGGAGAAGCCGCCGAACACCACGGAGTGGACCGCGCCGATGCGCGCGCACGCGAGCATCGTGATGACGGCCTCGGGGATCATCGGCAGGTAGACGGCCACGCGGTCGCCCTTGGTCACGCCGAGGGACTCGAACGCGTTGGCGGCGCGCCGGACCTCGGCGGCCAGGTCGGCGTAGGTGTAGGTCCGGGTGTCGCCGGGCTCGCCCTCGAAGTGGATGGCCACGCGGTCGCCGTGGCCGGCCTCGACGTGGCGGTCCAGGGCGTTGTACGCGGCGTTGGTGGTGCCGCCGACGAACCACTTCGCGAAGGGTGCGTCGGACCAGTCCAGGACGTCGGTGAAGTCCTGCTCCCAGTGCAGGACCTCGCGGGCGCGGCGGGCCCAGTAGGCCAGGCGGTCCTCGGCGGCCTCCTCGTACAGGTCGGCTCCGGCCACCGCCTGGGCGGCGAACTCGGCCGGGGGCGGGAACGTGGGGATCTGCTCGTCCATCGACGGGGTCCTTTCGGGGTGGTGCGGTCGGTGCGTGGCACGGATGTGACGCGTCCCACACTAGTCTCCCGCCTCAGCATGCCGCGCGCGGCGTCGTCGCCACAAATCCTCGGGTCCGGTGTGTCGCATCGTGCCCGGAAGCCGGGGCCGGACCCGGTGTGGACGTCGGCACGCGCCCCGCTCCCTAGGATGGTCGGACCGGAGCGGATCGGACGAGGGCGGGAGGACGCGCGGATGGAGACGGAGTCGACGGGCACGCCGACCGGGGAGACCCAGCTGGCACTGGTGCGCCGGGCGCGGCGGATCGACCGGATCCTGGCCGAGACGTACCCGTACGCCGTCGCCGAGCTGGACTTCGAGACGCCGTTCGAGCTGCTCGTGGCCACGGTGCTGTCCGCCCAGACCACCGACGTGCGGGTCAACGCGGCCACGCCGGCGCTGTTCGCCCGCTTCCCGGACGCCCACGCGATGGCCGCGGCCACCGAGCCCGAGCTGCAGGAGCTCGTGCGCTCCACGGGGTTCTACCGGAACAAGGCCTCCGCGATCCTGCGGCTGTCCCAAGAGCTCGTGGCCCGGCACGACGGCGAGGTCCCCGCCCGTCTCGAGGACCTCGTGGCGCTGCCCGGGGTGGGCCGCAAGACCGCGTTCGTGGTGCTCGGCAACGCCTTCGGCCAGCCCGGGATCACCGTGGACACGCACGTCGGCCGGCTCGCCCGGCGCCTGGGGTTCACGGACGAGACCGACCCGGTGAAGGTCGAGCACGCCGTGGGCGCCCTGTTCCCGCGCCGGGACTGGACGATGCTCTCCCACCGGCTGATCTTCCACGGCCGCCGCGTGTGCCACGCGCGCCGCCCGGCGTGCGGGGCGTGCCCGATCGCCCGCTGGTGCCCGTCCTACGGCGAGGGGGAGACCGACCCCGAGCGGGCGCGCGCCCTGCTGGCCTACGAGCTCAAGCCCGGCCGGGAGGAGCTGCTCGAGCTCCTGCGCGCGGGGCGGACGCGCCGGGAGCTGCGCGCCCTCGGCCACGGGCTGGAGGCCTGAGCGCCCGGCCGGCGCGCCCGCTCAGCCCGCGGTGAGGCCCGCGAGGATCGCGTCGACGGCCCGGCGCGCATGCACCCCCACGCCGGCGAGCGTGGCCGAGGCGGCCCCGCACCAGTCGTCGTAGCCGAGCAGGTGCAGTCCCGGCACGTCCACCGAGGCGGTCGGCAGCGCACGCTCCGTCGCCGGCACCCCGGACGGGCGGCGGGTCAGCTCGAGGCCCCGCAGATGGCGCAGGTCCGCCCGGAAGCCCGTGCACCAGACGACGTCGTCCACCGGGTGCTCGGCACCGCGCACCCGGGCCGCGGCGCGGCTGGCGGCGGGCCAGCCGTGGCTCGCGCCGGCGTCGTGGTCCCAGCGGACGCCCTCCGGCGTGAGCGCGGTGGGCGCGGCGACCGCGTGGAGCCCGGCCTCGTCGCGGGCGCGGATCACCGAGGGCACCATGACGATGTCCCCGAGGTCGCCCACGCGCGCCTCGGAGCGGCCCAGCACGCGCGCCGAGGCCCGGTCGAAGAGCACCCGCCCGTCCACGTCGTCCGGCATGAACCGGGGCGGACGCCGGGTGGCCCACGTGGTGGCGACACCCGCCAGCAGCAGGTCAGCCGCGATCTGGGCGCCCGAGTTGCCGCCGCCCACCACGAGGACGCGCCGCCCGGCGAACGCGTCGGGGGAGCGGTACGCGGCGGAGTGCCGCTGCGTGCCGCCGAAGCGGTCGGCGCCCGGGAGAGCCGGCACGAACGGGCGGGTGAACGAGCCGGTCGCGGAGACCACCGCGCGGGCGCTCAGGGCCGTGCCGTCCTCGAGCCGCAGGGTGAACGGCGGGGACGCGGCGGCGTCGTGCGTCACCGCCGTGACGCGCACGCCGCGCCGCACCGGCAGGCCGTAGCGGTCCTCGTAGTCGGCCAGGTACGCGACGACGTGCCCGGCGTCCGGGGTGCCGGGACCGGGCGACGGCGGCATGGGTCGGCCCGGCAGGGAGGAGTGCTCGGCGGGGGAGAACAGGCGCAGGGAGTCCCAGTGGTGCGGCCACGCGCCGCCGGGCTGGGCGGACGCGTCGAGCAGGACGAACGACGGCGGCGGGCCCGGCCGGCGCCCGCGGTCGACGTCCCGCGCGGCCCGGGCCAGGAAGTAGCCGACCGCCAGTCCGGCCTGTCCGGCGCCGATCACCGCGACGTCCACCGGATCCGGGGACGCGGCGTCCGCCGGGGGCGAGGTCAGGGGAGCCGTCATGCCCCGAGGCTACGACCGGCGGCTAGCGTGGGGGCTATGCCTGAGACCCCCGCGAGCCCCCGCCCGACCTCCCGCGACGCCGCCGGGACGTCCGAGGCGTCGCTGACGGGTGCGCGGGACCAGCTGGCGGACCTCGTGGCCCGGTGGGGCACGGCCCCTGCGGACGCGCCCGGTCACCACGACCCGGCCTCGCTCACCACCATCCCGCCCGAGGCCGTGCCGATGTGGGGCTTCGAGTGGCCCCGGTCCGGCGATCCGCGCCCCTCCGCCGTGCTGATCCTGTTCGGCGCCCTCGACGACGTCCCCGCCCGTCACGACGCCGAGCGCGTGCACCCGCACGTGGACGTGCTGCTGACCCAGCGCGCCGCCACCCTGCGCCAGCACGCCGGGCAGATCGCGTTCCCCGGCGGTCGCGTCGACCCCGAGGACGCCGACGTCGTGGCCACGGCCCTGCGCGAGGCGCAGGAGGAGACCGGCTTGGACCCGGCCGGCGTGGAGGTCCTGGGCGTGCTGCCGGCGGTGCCGGTGGTGGTCTCCGGGCACGTGGTGCACCCGGTGCTCGGGTGGTGGCGGGACCCCAGTCGCGTGGCGGTGGTCGACCAGGCCGAGGCCGCGGCCGTGTTCCGGATGCCGGTCGCGGACCTGGTGGACCCCGCGAACCGGTGCCGCGTGGCCCGGCCCGGCGGCCGCCGCGGCGAGACGCCGGGCTTCCTCGTGGGCGAGCGCCTGGTGTGGGGGTTCACGGCGGCGCTGCTGGACCGTGTGCTGGCGCTGCTGGGCTGGGACGTGCCGTGGGACGACTCCCGCGTGCGCGACGCGCGGACCCACGAGATCCTGCGCGGTTGACGGCTGCGCGGCGCCGTCCGCTCCTGCACAGGCGCCGGGGGGTGGGCACGTGTCCCCAGCCGGACGACCGGGGCAGGCGGGCGCGCGGGCGAGGCGGTGGACTGGACGGGCCGGCGGCCGCGGACCGCGGCGGCCGCCCCCCATCCCGCAGGAGGTCCGCCATG
>NZ_JABFBB010000004.1:25066-41347 GCF_017168555.1 Micrococcus sp. KRD012 | reverse complement strand
CCCCCGCCCCGCGGCTGACCCCGGCCACGGCCGTGGCCCTCGCCGCAGACCTGGCGGCCCTGCCGTTCACCACCGCCGCCGTCGAGGGGCTGCTCGGACCCGTGGCCACGCTCGCCCTGGACCGCGAGCACGCCGAGGCCGCCCGCCGCGTCGTCGCCGGTCACCTGGCGGGCCCCGGCCGGCACGACGACGCAGCCGGCCCCGGCGACCGGCACGGCACGCGGGGCCTCGCCGCCGCCGTCGGGGCCTGGCTGCTCGGGGACCCCGTCCCCGCCGCCGACCTCGACGCCGCGCTGCCCCGCCTCGGCCTGGCCGGGGCCGTGGCGGCCGGGCTCGTCGTCGAGGGGCCGGACGGGCGCGTGCGCGGCGCGGTGGACCTCTCGCCGTACGAGGCGGACGAGCCGGGCCGGATGTGGATCGCCTCGGACCTGACGGCCCTGCAGCGGCGCGGCCCGCTGCCTCCCGAGCACGTGCTCGGCGTCGGCCGGGCCTCCCTCACGCTCGCCGGCGCCACGCAGCGCCGTCCCGTGGCCCGCGCCCTCGACGTGGGGGTGGGCTGCGGGATCCAGACCCTGCACCTGCTCGCCCACGCCGACCATGTCACCGCCACGGACCTGTCCGAGCGGGCCCTGGCATTCACCCGGTTCAACCTGCTGCTCAACGCGGACGTGCTCGGCCTCGACCGGGACCGGCTCGAGGACCGGGTCCGGCTGGCGGCCGGCGATCTGCTGGCGCCGGTGGCGGGGGAGCGGTTCGACCTCGTGGTCTCGAACCCGCCGTTCGTGATCACCCCGCGCACGGACCCGGACGCGCCCGTGCTGACCTACCGCGACGGCGGCCGCGAAGGCGACCGGATCGTCGCGGAGCTGATCGCGGCCCTGCCGGACGTGCTCGCCGAGGGCGGCACCGCGCAGCTGCTCGCCAACTGGGAGATCCCGGCGGGGGACACCGCCGACGCCGACACCGCACCGTGGGACGCGCGCCCGCGCTCGTGGGTGGCGCCGGGGATGCAGGCCTGGTTCCTCCAGCGCGACCGGCAGGACCCCGCGGGCTACGCGGAGACGTGGCTGCAGGACTCCTCGCTCGAGCTCGACCCGCCCGCCTATGAGGCCGCCTACCGCGGCTACCTGGACGACTTCGCCGCGCGCGGGGTCGCGGGCGTGGGCTTCGGCCACGTGTGGCTGCGTCGGCCCGCCGCGGACGGCTCCCAGGGCCGGGGGTGGGTGGTCGCCGAGGAGCTGACCCAGGCCGTGGACGAGGCCCTCGGCACCGCGTGGGCCGCCGCCGTCGCCCGCCGGGACCGGCTCACCGCCGGCGCCGGGGCGGGGGACGCCGTCGGGGACCCGGCCCTGGCCGCGCTGCGCGGCCTGCACCTGCGCGTGGCCGCGGACGTCACGGAGGAGCGCCACCAGCGGTTCGGGGCGGAGCACCCCGAGGTGATCCTGGCCCGGCAGGGCTCCGGGTTCCGGCGCGTGGCGCGCCTGGACACCGCGACGGCGGGCGTGCTGTCCGCCTCCGACGGTGAGCTGTCCGTGGGGCAGCTGGTGGGCGCGGTCGCCGCGCTGCTGGAGCTGGACGACGTCGGGCGGGCCGGCCTGCTGGCCGCGCTGCGGGAGCTGTACGAGGACGGGTTCCTGGTGGAGGGCTGACGATCGGGCGGTGGCGGGCGCGGGGACGCCGGGCGTTATCGTGGGCACCGCGCCCCCTACGATGTGGGGACGTCCGCCCGACGCCGGCGTGCACCGCGCACCGGCCCGGAACCACCGCCTTCCCCGTCCGAGGAGGACCCCCTTGTCCACGTCATCCGCTTCCGTGACCGCTCCCGTGCCCTCGGGCAAGAAGCTGGTCATCGTGGAGTCCCCGGCCAAGAGCAAGTCCATCGCGAAGTACCTCAACGCGGTGGGCTCCGGCTGGGTGGTGGACTCCTCCGTGGGGCACATCCGTGACCTGCCCAAGCCCTCGGACCTGCCGGCGGACATGAAGAAGGGCCCGTTCGGGAAGTTCGCCGTGGACACGGAGCACGGCTTCACCCCGTACTACGTGGTGCACCCGGACAAGAAGAAGAAGGTCACGGAGCTCAAGCGCGAGCTCAAGGACGCCGAGGCCCTCTACCTCGCGACGGATGCGGACCGGGAGGGCGAGGCCATCGCCTGGCACCTGCTGGACACCCTCAAGCCCACGGTGCCGGTGTACCGGATGACCTTCGGGGAGATCACCCAGGAGGGCGTGCGCCGCGGTCTGGAGAACATCCGTGAGCTGGACACGGCCCTCGTGGACGCCCAGGAGACGCGCCGCATCCTCGACCGCCTGTTCGGCTACGAGCTCTCGCCGGTGCTGTGGCGCAAGGTCTCCCGCGGGCTCTCGGCGGGCCGCGTGCAGTCGGTGGCCACCCGCCTCGTCGTCGAGCGCGAGCGGGAGCGCATGGCCTTCGTCTCCGCCCACTACTGGGGCGTGGAGGGCACCTTCACGGTGGCCGAGGGCGCGCAGGCCGCGGACGCCGTGGGCAGCTCGTTCACGGCCCGCCTCAGCACGGTGGACGGCGAGCGCGTGGCCACGGGCCGCGACTTCGACGACGCCGGGCGGCTCAAGGCCTCCGCCGGCAAGAAGGTGACCCACCTGGACGAGGCCGGCGCCCGCTCGCTGGCCGAGGGTCTGCGCGGGGCGGACTTCACGGTCGACTCGGTGGAGGACAAGCCGTACACCCGCCGCCCGGCCGCCCCCTTCACCACCTCCACGCTGCAACAGGAGGCCGCCCGCAAGCTCCGCATGAGCTCCCGCGTCTCCATGCAGGTGGCCCAGCGCCTGTACGAGAACGGCTACATCACGTACATGCGCACGGACTCGGTGAACCTCTCGCAGGAAGCCGTGCAGGCCGCCCGGCGCCAGGCCACCGAGCTCTACGGGGCGGACGCCGTGCCGGCCCAGCCGCGCGTCTACGCCAAGCGCAACGAGACCGCGCAGGAGGCCCACGAGGCCATCCGGCCCGCGGGGGACTCCTTCCGGACCCCGGCCCAGGTCAAGGCCGAGCTGCGCCCGGACGAGTTCCGCCTGTACGAGCTGATCTGGAAGCGCACCGTGGCCTCGCAGATGGCCGATGCCAAGGGCTACACCGCCACGCTGCGGCTCTCGGCCACCGCGCAGGACGGCCGCCTCGCGCAGTTCAGCGCCTCGGGCACCGTCATCACGTTCAAGGGCTTCCTCGACGCGTACGAGGAGGGCCGGGACGCCGAGGTCGACGGCGAGAACGCGGAGGCCAAGGACCGCCGCCTGCCGCAGGTGGCCCAGGGCGAGCGCCTCACCGGTGACCCGATCGAGGCCACCGGGCACGAGACCTCCCCGCCGGCCCGCTACACCGAGGCGTCGATCGTCGCCGAGCTGGAGCGCCGCGAGATCGGGCGGCCCTCCACGTACGCCCCGACGATCTCCACGATCATGGACCGCGGTTACGTGTCCAAGCGCGGCACCGCGCTCGTCCCGTCGTGGACCGCGTTCGCGGTGATCGGACTGCTCGAGGACTACTTCGCGAAGTACGTGGACTACGACTTCACGGCCCGCATGGAGGACGACCTCGACCGGATCGCCGCGGGCGAGCTCGGCCGCGAGGCCTGGCTGCAGACCTTCTACTTCGGGGCCCCCGCCGCGGAGACGGAGAAGGGCGTCGAGGGCCTCAAGCACGTGGTGGACAACCTCGGCGAGATCGACGCGCGAGCCGTGAACTCGCTGCCGATCACCGAGGACATCACCCTGCGGGTGGGCCAGTACGGCCCGTACCTGGAGCGGTCGCTGCCGGCCGACGCGGAGGCGGGCGCCACCCCGCCGCGCGCCAACGTCCCCGAGGACCTGGCCCCGGACGAGCTCACCCCGGCCAAGGCCGAGGAGCTGTTCGCCACCGCCCAGCCCTCCGAGCGCGAGCTCGGCACGGACCCGGAGACGGGCCGGACCGTCGTCGCCAAGGACGGGCGCTACGGGCCCTACGTCACCGAGGTCATCCCGGAGATGACCGAGGAGGAGCTGCAGGCCTGGCTCGACGCCCAGCCCACCGAGTACTACAAGAACGGCAAGCCCAAGCCGAAGAAGAAGCCGGCCAAGGAGAAGCCCCGCACCGGCTCCCTCTTCAAAAGCATGTCCGTGGACACCGTGACCCTCGAGCAGGCGCTGCAGCTGATGTCCCTGCCGCGCGTCGTGGGCGCGGACGCCGAGGGCGAGGTCATCACCGCCCAGAACGGCCGCTTCGGGCCCTACCTGAAGAAGGGCTCGGACTCGCGCTCGCTCGAGTCCGAGGACCAGATCTTCAGCATCACGCAGGAGCAGGCCCTCGAGATCTACGCCCAGCCGAAGCAGCGTGGCCGCGGGGCCGCCAAGCCGCCGCTGGCCGAGTTCGGCGAGGACCCGGTCTCCGGCAAGAAGGTCACCGTGAAGGAGGGCCGCTTCGGCCCGTACGTCACGGACGGGGTCACCAACATCACCGTCCCGCGCGACCGCCAGCCCGAGGAGCTCACGGCGGAGGAGGCCTACCAGCTGCTCGCGGACAAGCGTGCCAAGGGCCCGGCCACCCGCGGCGGTGCCAAGAAGCCGGCGACCCGCAAAGCCCCGGCCAAGAAGACCACCGCGCGGAAGAAGGCCTGAGCGCCATGCGCCTCGGCGTCCTGGACATCGGATCCAACACCGTCCACCTGCTGCTCGTGGACGCCCACCCGGGGGCCCGCCCCGTCGCCTACGCGGAGCACAAGCGCTCCCTTCCGTTGATCCGCTACCAGGACGCCGACGGGGCGATCACGGAGGAGGGACAGCGGGAGCTCGTGGATTTCGTCCGGGAGGCCGCCGCGTTCGCGGAGGAGCATCGGGCGGAGGACATGATCTCGTTCTGCACCTCGGCGATCCGCGAGTCCGCGAACGGTGCCGCCGTGCTGGCCCGCGTGCAGGCCGAGACCGGTGTGCACCTCTCCGAGCTCACGGGGGACCAGGAGTCGGCCATGACGTACTTCGCCGTGCGCCGCTGGCAGGGCTGGGGCGCCGGCTCCATCCTGAACTTCGACATCGGTGGCGGCTCCTTCGAGATCGCCTACGGCCAGGACGAGCTGCCTTCGCACGCCCTGTCCCTGCCGCTGGGCGCCGGCCGCCTCACCCGCGACTGGGTGCTCGAGGACCCGCCCAGCCCCAAGGCGGTGAAGAAGCTCCGCAAGCACGTGGAGAAGCGACTCGAGGAGGCGTATACGGCCTTCCCGCGCATCGAGTCGCCCGTGGTGGTCACCGCCACCTCGAAGACGTTCCGCTCCCTCGCCCGGATCACCGGGGCGGCGCCGTCGGCGGCGGGCCCCTTCGTGAAGCGGCACCTGCGCGCGGACGACCTGCACCTGTGGGTGAACCGCCTCGCGGCGATGACCGTCGCGGAGCGGGCGGAGCTGCCCGGCGTCTCGGACGTGCGCGCGCACCAGGTGTTCGCGGGGGCGATCGTCGCGCTGACGGCCATGCGCACGTTCGGCATCGCCCAGCTCGAGATCTGCCCGTGGGCGCTGCGCGAGGGCCTGATCCTCAACCGCCTCGACGCGCTCATGCTCGAGGGCCACCTCACCCGGGACGGCCGGCCCGGCGTCGGCCACGTGAACCTCAACCCGGACACCCTCCTGCCGGGACTGAGCCTGGGGGTGCGCTGACCATGCCGGACTCCACCGCGCACCTGGCCCCCGCGGCGCGCTTCGGAGCGGACATCCCCGTGACCCTGTCCTCCTCGTCCGTGTTCCCCCTGGGCACCCAGGACGTGTTCGCCACCGCCGAGGACCTCGGCTACGACGGCGTGGAGGTCATGGTCACGCACAACGCGTGGAGCCAGGACGCGCGGCGGCTGGCGCGGCTGTCCGAGCGGCACGGGATGCCCATCGACTCCATCCACGCGCCCACCCTGCTGTTCACGCAGCAGGTCTGGGGCTCCGCGTGGTCCAAGATCCGCCGCTCCGTCGAGCTGGCGCAGGCCGTGGGCGCGGCCACCGTGGTCGCCCACCCGCCGTTCCGCTGGCAGGGCACGTACGCGGTGCGCTTCGCCGAGGGCATCCACGAGCTCATGGCGGAGACCGGCGTCGTGGTCGCCGTGGAGAACATGTACCCGTGGCGGGCCTACGGCCGCGAGGCCAAGATGTACCTGCCGCACTGGAACCCGCTGCCCGAGCCGTACGAGCACATCTGCTGGGACTTCTCCCACGCGGCCATCGCCCGGGCGGACTCCCTGGCGGCCGTCCGCGAGCTCGGCCCGCGGCTGCGGCACGTCCACCTCACCGACGGCAACGACTCCGGCAAGGACGACCACCTGGTCCCCGGCGAGGGCACGCAGCGCGTGGCCGAGACCCTGCGCCACCTGGCGACCGCGGGCCTGGCCGGCACGGTGTGCGTGGAGGTGGGCACCCGCGGCGTGGAGTACGCGGGCCAGCGGGAGGAGAAGCTCGCCGCCTCGCTCGCCTTCGCGCGCGAGCACCTGGCCGCCGGTGGCACCGACCACCACGACGACGGCGCCCTGCGCCCGACCACGAAGGAGACGGACCGACCATGAAGCTGACCATCCTGGGCCTGGGCACCATGACCGGGGCCATCCTGGCCGGGGCCGTCGATGCCGGCGCCGTGCGCGCCGAGGACGTCACCGCCACCACCCGCTCCGCCGCGTCCGCCGAGAAGGCCGCCGCGCAGCACGGCGTCACCGTGACCTCCCAGGAGCGGGACGAACGCGCCAACCATGCCGCGGTCGCCGAGGCGGACATCGTCCTGGTGGGCGTGAAGCCGAAGGACATGGTCGCCACCCTCACGGACCTGGCGCCGTCGCTGCGCCCCGAGACCGTGGTGGTGTCCGTGGCAGCCGGCGTCACCTCCGCCACCATGGCCGCCGTGCTGCCGGCGGGGCAGCCGATCGTGCGGACCATGCCGAACACGCCCCTGACGGTGGGCTCCGGCGTCGTCGGCATGGCCCCCGGGCCGGGCGTCACCGAGGAGCAGACCACCGCCGTGCGCGCCCTCTTCGAGGGCTCCGGCCTGGTGGTGCCGGTGGCCGAGGAGCAGCTCTCCGCCGTGGTGGCCACCGCCGGCTCCGCCCCGGCCTACGTGTTCCTGCTGGCCGAGCTGATCGCCGCCCACGGTGCGGAGATGGGACTGGACGCCGCCTCCGCCGAGGCCATGGCCGCGGCCACCGTCAAGGGCGCCGGCATCATGCTCCAGCAGGAGGGGGCCAGGGCCGAGGCTCTGCGCAAGGCCGTGATGAGCCCGAACGGCACCACCGAGAAGGCCGTGGAGGCGTTCCTGGACGGGGGCATGGGCGACCTCGTGAACCGTGCCATGGACGCGGCCGCGCAGCGCGACAAGGAGATGGCCGAGGAGTTCGGGGCCTGACGGTTCCGGCGTGCCTCAGGGCCGGGCCGCGAACCGGTCGATGAGGTCGGTGTGGCCCGAGACGATGAGGGTGTCGCGCGGGCCCACCCGGGTGTCCGGCTGGGCGTAGGTGAAGTCCTCGCCCGGGGTCTTCACGCCCACCACGGTCACGCCGTACTTGGAGCGCACGTGGGACTCGCCGAGCGTGAAGCCCACGCACTCGGCCGGCGGGTACATCTTCACGATCGCGAAGTCGTCGTCGAACTCGATGAAGTCGAGCATGCGCCCGTTCACGAGGTGGGCGGCCCGCACGCCGGCGTCGTGCTCGGGGAAGATCACGTGGTTCGCCCCGATCCGCTTGAGGATCGTGCCGTGCGCCTCGCTGATCGCCTTCACCCAGATGTGGGGGATCTCCAGGTCCACGAGGTTCACGGTGATCAGCACCGATGCCTCGATGGAGGTGCCCACGCCGACCACCGCCGTCGAGAAGTCCTGCGCGCCGAGCTGGCGCAGGGCCTCGGGGTCGGTGGCGTCCGCCTCCACCACGTGGGTGAGCGAGGGGGCGAAGCGCTGCACGAGGACGGGGTCCCGCTCGACGGCGAGCACCTCGCGGCCCTGGGCGACGAGCTCCTCGGCCGTGGCGGCGCCGAAGCGGCCCAGCCCCACGACGAGCACGGGGGCGTTGGGATCGGTGCGCTGCGGAGTGTCAGCCAATGACCGGCCTCTCGACGGGGTAGCGGTAGAGCACGCGCCGCTGGCGCAGGGCCAGGGCGGCGGCGAACGTGATCGTACCAACGCGGCCCGCGAACATCATGGCCGTCAGGACGTACTTGCCGGTCGGTGGGCTCTCCGCGGAGACGCCCACGGAGAGCCCGCACGTCCCGAACGCGGAGATCACCTCGAACAGGGGCCGCTGGAGGGACTCGTCGGTGATGTGCACCAGCGCCAGAGTGGCCACGAGCACGAGGGTGGCACCGAGGGCGAGCACCGCGATGGCCACGCGCAGGGACTCGGGGGCGATCGTGCGGCCGTGCGCCGTCACCTCGCGGTCGCCGCGCGCCTCCGCCACGATCGCGAGGAACATGATCGCCAGCGTGGTCACCTTGATGCCGCCCGCGGTGGAGGCGGACCCGCCGCCCACGAACATGAGCGCGTCCATGAGCAGCAGGGACTCGGGCTGGTGCGCGTTCGTGTCGTCGATCGCGAAGCCGCCGGAGCGGGTCATCACGGAGCCGAAGAGCGAGTGCCCGACCCGCTGCCAGAAGCCCATGCCGGCCTGGGTCGCCGGGTTGTCCGCCTCGAAGAAGAAGAGGGCGACGGCGCCGAGCACCAGCAGTGCCAGCGTCACCTCGACCGTGAGCTTGGTGTGCAGGTTCCACTGCCGGAACCGCCACCCCTTCTCCAGCAGCACCATGACCACGGGGAAGCCGAGCGCACCGAGGAACACGCCGACGCCGAGCACCGTGATGATCACCGGGTCGTGCATGATCTCCGGCAGGCCGTCCACGTGCAGGCTGAACCCCGCGTTGTTGAAGGCGCTGACCGAGTAGAACACCCCGTGCCACAGGCCGGTGAGCCACGAGCCGGAGATGGCCGCGAACCGCGGCACGAGGAAGAGCGCCAGCGCGGCCTCGGCGGTCAGCACCGTCAGGACGACGACGCGCAGCAGCTGGCCGACCTCGCCGAGACTGCCGGAGGTCATGCCCGCCTGCTGCGTCGCCAGCTTCGATCTCAGGCCCAGATGCCGGGAGACGGCCAGCGTGAGCAGCGAGGCCATCGAGAGGATGCCCAGGCCGCCGATCTGGATGGCCACGAGGATGATCACCTGGCCCGCGGGGGACCAGTGCACGGCCGTGTTGACGGTGGTCAGACCGGTCACGGAGAAGGCGGAGACCGCGGTGAACATGGCGTCGTGCAGGGGGGTGGCGTGGCCGTCCGCCGCGGCCCACGGCAGGGCGAGGAGCCCGGTGAACACCAGGGCCATGAGGGCGAAGGCGGAGAGGGCGGCGCGGGCCGGGGAGCCGCCCACCACGGAGCTGACGGCGCGGCCCGAGCGCCGCAGCGCCGTGCGCAGGTCGGTCGAGGACTCCAGCGTGGAGGCCTGGCCGGGCCGGGGGAGTCCGCCGGGCCGGCGCACCCCGCCGCGGCGGCGGGCGTGCGGGGTCGGACGGGGACCTGCCACGGGGCACCTCCTGCACGGGGACGGGGAACGGACCGGCTCCCAGTATCGCGCGCCCCGTGGCCCGCGCGTCACGCGGGCGAGACATCCGAGGCGATCGTCGCCACCGTGCCGCCCGGAGCCCTAGGCTGGACCGTGATGAGCACCACGTCCGCCCCTCCCGCTCCCACCCCCGCCGCTGTGGTGTGGGACTCCAGCCTGCTCCGCTACCGGTTCAGCGCGGAGCACCCGATGGCGCCCCTGCGGCTGGACCTCACGCACCGGCTCGTGGAGGCGTTCGGCCTGTTGGACGCGCCCCACGTGCGGATCGTGGAGCCGCCCGTGGCCACGGACGAGCAGCTCGCCCTCGTCCACGACCCCGAGTACGTCGCCGCCGTCCGCCGGGCCGCGGCGACGTCGTCGGCCGAGGACGGCCGCTTCGGCCTGGGCACCGAGGACTGTCCCGTGTTCCCGGACCTGCACGAGTCCGCCGCCCGGATCGCGGGCGGCTCCCTCGTGGCCGCGGAGGCGATCTGGTCCGGCGAGGTGGACCGCGCCGTGAACTTCGCGGGCGGCATGCACCACGCCGCCCGGTCCTCGGCGTCCGGGTTCTGCATCTACAACGACTGCGCCGTGGCCATCCAGCGCCTGCTGGACCTCGGCGCGGAGCGCGTGGCCTACGTCGACGTGGACGCGCACCACGGCGACGGCACGCAGTCGGTCTTCTACGACGACCCCCGCGTGCTCACCATCTCCCTGCACGAGACGGGCATCAGCCTGTTCCCGGGCACGGGCTTCGCCAATGAGATCGGCGGCGCGGCCGCCCAGGGCACGGCGGTGAACGTCGCGCTGCCCCCGCGCACCGGCGACGCCGGCTTCCTGCGCGCCGCCCACGCCGTGGTCCCGCCGCTGCTGGAGGCGTTCGCCCCGGACGTGCTGGTCAGCCAGCACGGCTGCGACGGCCACCTCACGGACCCGCTCGCCGACCTGCGGCTGACCGTGGACGGCCAGCGCCAGCTCGCGTTCGACGTCGGCGACTGGGCCGACCGGTTCGCGCACGGCCGGTGGCTGGCCACCGGGGGTGGCGGCTACAACCCGCTGCGGGTGGTGCCGCGCGCGTGGGCCCACCTGACCGCCGCCGTCCTGCAGACCCCGATCCCGGTGAAGAGCGAGATCCCCGCCGCCTGGATCGAGCACGTCCGGGCCCTCACCGCGGACGAGCTGACCGGGGACATGTCCGTGCACGTGGGGGACGACGCCGAGCGGATCCCCACCGTGATGGGCGAGGACGCGGACGTGTGGTGGCGCTCGTGGGAGGTGGGCTACGACCCGGCCGACCCGGTGGACCAGTCGATCATGGCCACGCGCCGCGAGGTGTTCCCGCTGCACGGGCTGGACCCCTGGTTCGACTGAGCCGGCCCGCGTCCCGGTTCGACCGCGGCCCGTGCGGCCGGTATTGTGGCCGAGAACGTTTCCAGGCGTTCCACATCCGGTGGAATGCGGGTCGGCGTGTCCGGCGCCCCGGATGCCTGCGGTCCCACGACCGCCGACCCTCGCCCCGATTCAAGGAGTCCCCATGGGATCTGTGATCAAGAAGCGCCGCAAGCGCATGTCGAAGAAGAAGCACCGCAAGCTGCTTCGCAAGACCCGTCACCAGCGTCGCAACAAGAAGTGACGCCCGCGCCCTCCGGGCGCTGACGAGACGAAGCCGCCGTCCCCTTCCGGGGGGACGGCGGCTTCGTCGTGGACGGCGATCCGTAGAGTGGGGCCATGACCGCCGACCTGCCCGCCGCCACCGCCCGCGTCCAGCTGCTCGTGAAGCCCGGCTGTCACCTGTGCGCCGAGGCCGAGGCCACGGTGGCGCAGGTGTGCGACGCGCGGGGCGAGGCCTGGGAGGCCGTCGACGGCGCCGCGCACCCGGCCCTGCTCGAGCGGTTCGCGGACGAGGTGCCCGTGCTGTTCGTCGACGGCGTCCAGCGCGACTTCTGGCGCGTGGACCCGGCCCGCCTGGGCCGTCTCCTGGACGCCCCGCGGGTCTGAGCGGGCTCAGCGGCGCGCGAAGCGCTGCCAGGCCTTCAGCCGCATGTACTCCGTGGCGTCCGGGCGGTAGGCGAGCACGATGCCGGCGACGCCGAGGCCCACCCACACCAGGTCCAGCGGGCTGAACGCCCCCATCACGGCGTTGGAGACCAGCACCAGCACGGACAGGGCCGCCAGCACCGTTCCGACGATGCGCGCGGCGCGCGAGCCGCCGCGGATCGCGAACGCCACCCACAGGTAGACGAGGAACGCGAGCACGCCGAACACGGCCGCCGTCGTGGCGAGGGCCGGGAGCATCCCGTCCATCATGGCGCGCATCTGCTCCGCCTGGTCGGCGGGCAGATCCATCTGCTCGACGGACCGGTCCAGCTCCTGCTGGATCGCGGCCTGGCCCTCCGGCTGGGTGAGGGCGAAGGCCGCCAGCAGGGTCGTCGCCAGCAGCAGGAGGCCGCCCGAGACGATCAGCCAGAACGCGGCCGTCAGGGAGCGCGGCCGCGGGGGCAGCTCGACCGGGCCGGGAGACTGCCAGCCGGCCGGGCCGTGGGGGGAGGGGGCCTGGGGCATCCCCGCCTGGCCCGGGGCGCCGTACGGAGTCGCCGGCGGTGCGCCGTAGGGGTTCTGGCCGTACGGGCTCGCACCCGCCGGGTCGGGGGAGCCCGGGGTCGACCCCTGCGGGACGGCGCCGTACGGGTCGGCGCCGTACGGGTTCTGGCTGCCGTGGGGATCGGTGGGCGAGGTGCCGGACATGGGGCCTCCTAGCGACGCCGACGCTCGCGGCGTCTCGGTGCGGACGGGGGTGGCGGCGCGGTCGCGCCGAGCTGTGCCCCACGCTACCGCCGGGGCCACCGGTCCGCCTCTGCCAGACTGGCCTCATGCAGACGCTCGCCACCGTCCACCTGGTCCGCCACGGAGAAGTCCACAACCCCGATCGTGTCCTCTACGGCCGCCTGCCGGAGTTCGGGCTCTCGGAGCTCGGCCACGAGATGGCCCGGGGCGTGGCCGCGTGGTTCGAGGAGCGTGCCGCGCAGACCGGCCGGGCGCCCGCCGTCGTCGCCGCCTCCCCGCTGACCCGCGCGCAGCAGACCGCCGCGCCCATCGCGGCCGCGTTCGACCTGCCGCTGGTCACCGAGCCGGACCTGATCGAGGCGGAGAACGCCTTCGAGGGCATGTCCCAGGTGGCGGCGTCGCTGAAGCGGAACCCGCGGCTGTGGCCCCGGCTGCGCAATCCCCTGCGCCCGTCCTGGGGCGAGCCGTACCGCGCGCAGGCCGCCCGGATGCTGGCCGTCGTCGACCGGCTCCGCGGCGAGGCCGTGGCCGCCGAGGGGCCCGGCGCCGAGTCCGTGCTCGTCTCGCACCAGCTGCCGATCTGGGTGACGCGCCTGGCCGTCGAGGGCCGTCCGCTGTGGCACGACCCGCGCCGGCGTGAGTGCTCGCTGACCTCCGTGACCTCGCTCGTGTACGAGGAAGGGCGCAGGGTGCCGCGCGTCGAGTACCACGAACCGAACCAGGCCCTGCTCAAGGACGCCTCCTCCCTGCCGGGCGCCTGAGGCCCCGACGGCGGCCGGCGTCGACGACGCCGGCCGCGGCCTCCCACGGGGTGGGGGTGTGACGTCCAGGGTTCAGTCAGAATGCGGGGCGGACAGTAGACTCCCCAGGTCCCCGGAATCCAGCGCCGCGCATCCCCTGGAGGGCAGTCACGCCATGCACACCCCGCCCCGTCCGTCCCGCCGCACCCTGCTGACCGGCCTCGCCCTCGCCAGCCTGGCGCCGGCGCTCGCGGCCTGCTCGGGCGGTGACGACTCGCTGACGCAGCAGGCCGGCAACGCGGACGGCAAGAACTACATCGCCGGAGACGGCTCCGTCCTGGAGATCGCCCCCGCCGAGCGCGGCGCCCCCGTGGAGTTCGCCGCCGAGCTCTTCGACGGCACCCCCGTGACCGGCGCGAGCCTGCGCGGCGCCCCGGCCCTGCTGAACTTCTGGTACGCCGCATGCGCCCCGTGCCGCGTGGAGGCCCCCCACCTCGTGGCCCTGCACGAGCAGTTCGCCCCGCAGGGGGTGCGGTTCCTCGGCGTGAACGTCCGGGACACCGCCACCACCGCGCAGGCCTTCGAGCGCACCTTCGAGATCCCCTACCCGTCCATCGAGGACGCCCGCGGGGACGTGCTCCTGAACATGACCGACTACGTGCCCCCGCAGGCCGTGCCCTCCACCCTCGTCCTGGACGTCGAGGGCCGCGTGGCCGCCCGCGTGCTCGGCGCCGTGGAGGAGTCCACCCTGCGCGCCCTGCTCACCACCGTGGTGGACGAGGCCGCGGCCTGACCCGGCCGCCGTGTCCATGCAGAGCAACCCCTTCGCCGAGATCGCCCTCGACGGCTCCCTGCTGCTGGCCGCGCCGATCGCCGTGCTGGCCGGCCTGATCTCCTTCCTCTCCCCGTGCGTGCTGCCGCTCGTGCCCGGCTACCTCGGGTACGTCACCGGCCTCGGCGGGGACGTGCTCACCAGCCGCCGCCGCGGGCGCCTCGTGCTCGGCTCCGTGCTGTTCGTGCTCGGGTTCGCCGTGGTGTTCGTGGGCATCACCGTGGTGTTCACCCAGGCCATGGTCTGGCTGCGGCGCGACGGCGCCTGGGTCACCCCCGTGCTCGGCGTGCTCGTGATGCTCATGGGCCTCGTGTTCCTCGGCGGCGGCGGCCGGCTTCAGCAGGAGCGCCGCGTCCACTTCAAGCCCGCCGCCGGCCTGGTCGGCGCGCCCCTGCTGGGCATGACCTTCGGCCTGGGCTGGGCGCCGTGCATCGGCCCCACCATGGCCGCCGTCCTGGCCATGTCCACGGCCAGCTCCGGCTCCGTGGGCCGCGGCGCCCTGCTCGCCTTCCTCTACTGCCTCGGCCTGGGCCTGCCGTTCGTGCTCATGGCCCTCGGCATGGAGCGCGGCATGCGGGCCCTCGGGTTCTTCACGCGGCACCGCGTGCTGATCATGCGCCTCGGCGGCGCCCTGCTGATCGCGCTGGGCCTGCTCATGGTCACCGGCGTCTGGACCGCCTGGACCACGCAGCTGCAGCTGTGGTTCGCCAACGAATGGGAGATGCCCCTGTGAGCTCCAAGGCCGCCCGGACGCGCTCCGAGCCCGTCACCCTGCCGCGCCTCGGCCTGGCGGGCACCCTGCGCTGGATCTGGACCCAGCTGACCAGCATGAGCACCGCGCTCATGCTGCTGCTCCTGCTCGCCGTCGCCGCCGTGCCCGGCTCCCTCGTGCCCCAGCGCCGTGCCGGCCCCGAGATCGTGGACCAGTGGATCGAGGACAACCCCGTGTGGGGCCCCGTCCTGGACGCCCTGCAGTTCTTCGACGTCTACAACTCCGTCTGGTTCTCGGCCATCTACCTGCTGCTGTTCGTCTCCCTCGTGGGCTGCGTGTGGCCGCGCGCCATCCAGCACGCCAAGGCCCTGCGCCAGCCCCCGGCCCGCACCCCCCGCAACCTGACGCGCCTGCCGGCCTCCGGCGTCGTCGTCCTCGAGGAGGGCGGCCCGAGCCCCGAGGAGGCCGTGGCCAGAGCCCAGGCGTGGCTGCGCAAGCGCCGCTACCGCGTGGAGCGGCGCCTCGAGGACGGCGGCGCCTCCGTGGGCGCCGAGCGCGGCTACCTGCGCGAGATCGGCAACATCCTGTTCCACGTCTCGCTGATCGGCGTGCTCGTGTTCATGGCCTACGGCGGCATGACCAAGTACGGCGGGCAGAAGATCATCGTGGAGGGCGAGGGCTTCGCCAACAACCTCGTGGCCTACGACTCCTTCACCCCCGGCACCTACTTCAGCGCGGACGACCTCCAGCCGTTCTCCCTCACCCTCGACTCCTTCGACGCCGTGTTCGACCGCGAGTCCGAGACCCACTACGGCCAGCCGCTGGACTACACCGCCGTCATGGACGTCCGCGAGGGCTCCGGCGGCGAGCTCCAGCGCCAGATCCTCAAGGTCAACCAGCCGCTGGACATCGACGGCGTGCGCGTCTACCTCGTGGGCAACGGCTACGCGCCCGTGGTGACCATCCGCGACGGCGCCGGGGACGTGGCCTTCCAGGGCCCCGTGGTCACCCGCGTGTTCGACCAGAACTACGGCTCGCAGGCCACCATCAAGGTCCCCGACGCGCGGCCGGATCAGCTGGGCTTCGTCGGCTTCTTCCTGCCCACGGCGGTGGAGGACGAGAAGGGCGCCGCCTTCTCGGCCGACCCCGAGCTGCTCAACCCGGAGCTGCAGCTGAACTCGTACTACGGGGACCTCGGCCTGGACACCGGCCGCCCGCAGAACGTGTACGTGCTGGACACCGCATCCCTCACCGAGCTCAACAGCCGCACCAACGAGAACGGCGGCATCGTGCTCAGCCCGGGCCAGACGTATGAGCTGCCCGAGGGCAAGGGCTCCATCAGCTTCGACGGCGTCCGCCGCTACGTCGGCCTGGACATCCACTACGACCCGGGCAAGTGGGGCGTCGGCGTGTTCGCCGGCACCGCCCTGCTCGGCCTGGCGATCAGTCTGTTCGTCCGCCGTCGCCGCGTGTGGGTGCGTGCCCGCACCGACGACGACGGCCGCACCCGCGTGGAGTACGCGCTGCTCGCCCGCGGCGAGGAGTTCGGTCTCCACGAGGAGCACGTGGCCCTGCGCGCCGCCATGGAGAAGTGGTGGCCCATCGTCGCCGCCACCGAGACGGCCGACGACGCCGCGGCCGGTGCCGCCCCCCAGTCCACCCCCAC
>NZ_JABFBB010000004.1:0-24966 GCF_017168555.1 Micrococcus sp. KRD012 | reverse complement strand
CCCGAGACCCCCGCCGGCCCCGCCGACGCCCGATCAGGAGACTGACAGTGTTCAACCCCACGGCCCCCGTGAACGAGCAGCTGGCGCTGTACAGCGACCTCTTCATGCTCATCGCCGCGCTCGTGTACGCGGCGGCGTTCATCCTGTTCACCATCGACATGGCCACCGCCTCGGCCACCATCCGCCGCCTCGAGGCCGACCTCGCGGCCCAGCGCGGGCAGGTGCGCACCGCTCCGGCCCGCGAGACCGTGGGGGTCGCCGTCGGCGGGTCCACGGCGGTCGGCGCGAGCGCCTCCGACGCGGCCCGTCCGACCGGCGCCGCCGAGCGCGGCGTCGACGCGGACGGCGCCCTCGTGGACGAGGACATGGACTACACGGGCGGCGGCCGCCGCCCGGTCGCCAACGTGGCGGTGGCCGTGCTGGCCGTCGGCTGGGCGCTGCACGCGTTCGCCGTCGTCGCCCGCGGCCTCGCCGCCTCCCGCGTGCCGTGGGGCAACCTGTACGAGTTCATGACCACGGGCGCGCTCGTGATCACGACCGTCTACCTGCTGTTCCTCTTGCGCAAGGATCTGCGCTTCGTGGGCACGTTCGTCACCGGCATCGTCGTGGCGATGATGTGCGCGGCCACCATGGGCTTCCCGACGCCGGTGGGCCACCTCCAGCCGCCGCTGCAGACGCCGTGGCTCGTCATCCACGTGTCCATCGCCGTGCTTGCCAGCTCGCTGTTCGCGCTGACCGCCGCGATGTCCGTGCTGCAGCTGCTGCAGGACCGCGCGGAGAAGCGCGCTGCGGCGGGCGAGCGCTCGTGGGCGTTCCTGCGCCTCGTGCCGGCCGCGCAGGGGCTCGAGAACTGGTCCTACCGCCTCAACGCGATCGCCTTCGTGATGTGGACGTTCACCGTGATCGCCGGCGCCATCTGGGCCGAGGCCGCGTGGGGCCGCTACTGGAACTGGGACACCAAGGAGGTCTGGTCCTTCGTGATCTGGGTGGTCTACGCGGCGTACCTGCACGCCCGGGCCACCCGCGGCTGGACCGGTGCCCGCGCGGCCTGGCTGAGCATCGTGGGCTTCCTGTGCATCGTGTTCAACTACACGATCGTCAACACGTACTTCCCGGGCCTGCACTCGTACGCGGGTCTGCCCGGCTGAGTCCGGCGGGGCCCCTCAGGCGCGCGGCCCGTCGCCCTCCGGGTCGGCGTCGTCGTCGCCCTGCTCCCGACGACGGCGCAGCTCCTCCTCGCGGGCGCGCAGCTCGGCCTCGCGGCGGTCCAGGTCCTGCTCGCGGGCGTCCTGGCGGCGCTGCACGCGCAGGCTGCGCAGGAAGGCCTCGTCGTCGTCCGGGGCCCCGGTGGGCCGGGGCGCGGGGCGGCTGCCCGCGCCGGCCGGGCGGGCGCGGCCGAGCAGCAGCCACAGCAGCGGCCCCACGAGCGGCACGAGCACGATGACCGCCACCCACGCCGTCTTCGGCAGGCTGCGCACCTCGCGGGCGGGGGTGAGCAGCGCCTCGAACAGCGCGTAGAGGGTCAGTCCGGCGAGGATGATCGCGGCGGGGATGATGAAGCGGCCCATCCCGCCAGTCTAGGCGCGGGCTGTGGGGTCGGCGGGCGGGCGGGGCGTCCGTCCTCGTAGGATGGACCGGTGCGCATCTTCTTCTACGGTCTGGTCCGCGTGGTCGTCTTCGTCGCCCTGTGGGCACTGTTCTACTACGTGATGGACCTCGGGATGATCTTCGGAGTGATCGCGGCCACGATCCTGACGTTCGCGGTCAGCTACCTCTTCCTCGGCCGCCTGCGCACGGGGGCCACCGAGGACCTGTCCGCCGCGTGGGAGGGCCGTCCGGGCCGCCGGGGCCGCACCGAGACCGCCGACGCGGACGCCGAGGACGCCTACACCGAGGGCCGCTTCCGGGAGTGAGCCCCGCGGGGCGACGGCGCGGACCCCGCCGCCGACGCCGCGGTCATCCCGTACGGCTCAGAGCAGCGCGCCGAGGGTGAACGTGATCGCGTAGACGATCCCGATCACGCCGGTCGCCCGCAGCACCGGGATCAGCGCCCGGCGATCCTGTGCGCGCAGCACCGTGCGGATCGGCCGGATCGCGAGCAGGCCGCCGATCGGCACGAGCAGCAGCCCCGGGTGCACCGCCACCCAGAACAGCGGCAGCAGCAGGGCGACGGCCAGCATGACGCCGTAGGACGCCCGCGCGGGTCCGTCGCCCAGACGGGCGGCCAGCGTCATCTTCCCGACCTCGCGGTCCGTGGGGATGTCCCGGATGTTGTTGACCATGAGCAGGGCCGTGGAGATCAGCCCGCAGCCGATCGCGCCGGCCCAGGCCAGGCCGCTGACGGCGTCGGCCTGGGTGTACGTGGTGCCGAGGACGGCCACCAGCCCGAAGAACACGAACACGAACACCTCACCGAGGCCGAGGTACCCGTACGGCCGCTTCCCGCCGGTATAGAACCACGCGGCCAGCACGCAGGCGACGCCGACCAGCAGGAACCACCAGTGCCCCGAGAGCAGGATGAGCCCCAGGCCGGCCAGCCCGGCGAGGCCGAAGAACGCGAAGGCCGCCTGCTTCACCCGGACCGCGGGCACGAGCCCGGAGACGGTGAGCCGGAAGGGGCCGACGCGCTCGTCGTCGGTGCCGCGGATGCCGTCCGAGTAGTCGTTGGCGTAGTTCACGCCGATCTGCAGCGCGAGCGACACCACGAGGGCCAGCAGCGCCGCACCGAGGTGGAAGGAGCCGAGCTCCGCGGCGGCGGCCGAGCCGACGATCACGGGGGCGATCGCCATGGGCAGCGTGCGCAGGCGCGCGGCGGCGACCCAGTGGGAGAGCGTGGCGGCCATGGGCGGGGGTTCCTCCTGGGGAGCGGGGGGTCGACGGCGGCGCGCGGCCGGGGCCCGACGTCGGCCGGGCCCGGGTCATTCTCCCACGCGGGCGGGGCGTCGCTCAGCTGGCGGTGAACCGGGCGGCCAGGGCCTGCCGGTCCGTCTTGCCGGTCGAGAGCAGGGGCAGGGCGTCGAGGACGAGCCACGTCTTGGGCACCGCGGCCGCACCCAGCGCCGCGCGCACGTGGGCGCGCAGGACGGCCTCGTCGGGGGCCGCGGCCGGGTGGGCGGGCACGACGGCGGCGCACAGCCGCGCGCCCCACTCGGGATCCGGCACGCCGGCCACGTGGGCCGCCGCGACGCCCGGGTGCGCCTCGAGCACCGCGGTCACCGCCGCCGCGGACACCTTCACCCCGCCCGTGATGACGACGTCGTCCAGGCGGCCGGTCACGGCCAGCCGCACGCCGCCGTCGTCGGTGAGGGAGAGCACGCCCGTGTCCTCGGTCAGGAAGGCGCGGGCGCCGTCCGCGGCGGGGACGAAGTGGGCGGCGGTGCGGGCGGGGTCGTCGAGGTAGCCGGCCGCCACCATGGGCCCGGCCAGGCGCACGCGCGGCGGGGCGTCGGGGTCGTCCGGGGCCACCGCGACGGCGACGCCGGGCAGCGGCACGCCGTCGTAGACGCAGCCGCCGCACGTCTCGGCCATGCCGTAGGTGGCGGTGAGACGCACCCCCGCCGCCTCGGCCGCGGCCCGCAGCGCGGGATCGAGCCGGGCGCCGCCCACGAGCACACGGTCGAAGGAGCGCAGGGCCGCCCGCCCGGCCGGGTCGGCGTCGGCCGCGAGGAGGCGGGCGAGCTGGGTGGGGACGAGCGAGACGAGTCGGGGGCCGGCGTCGTCGGGCAGGGCGGCCGCCCCGGTGGCGAACGCCGCGGGCGTGAAGGGGCCCGGTGGCAGGGCCACGGGTGCGGTCCCGGCCGCGATCGAGCGGGAGAGCACGGCGAGCCCGGCCACGTAGTGCACGCCGAGGGCCAGCAGCCACGCCCCCTCGCCCCCGAGCCGCCGGGCCGTGGCCGCGGCCGAGGCGCGCAGGGCCGCGCCGGTCAGGACGATCTGCTTCGGCGTGCCCGTGGACCCGGAGGTGCGCACCACGGCGACAGCGTCCGGGTCCCCGCAGCGGCGCGGGTCGCGGGCCTCGGGCCGGGGGAGCGCGGCGCCGTCGGCGGTCAGCTCGACGGGGGCGCCGCCGTCGAAGGCCGCGGCGAGGGCGTCCGTGGCGCGGGCGAGGGCGTCGGCGGTGGCGGGCATGGCCCCGAGTGTAGGAGGCCCGGCGGTCGAACGGACCCGCCCGGCGGACCGGATCCGCCCGCCCGGTCAGAGCAGGAACGGCACGGTGGCGATCTTGACCACCATGATCAGCGCGAACAGCTGGGCGTACCCCTCGGTCACGCGGGCGTCGGTGGACCGGGAGAGCGCGTAGTCCAGGATCGCCGGCTGGCCCGTGATGCCCGCCAGCGCCCCGAACGTGCGATCCACGGACTGCCCCAGCAGCCGTGCCGCGGCGATGAGCAGGGCCGCGGTCAGCGCGGTGAGCACGGCGGACATCAGGATGGCCAGCCCGCCGACCCGGGTGAACACCGTCTCGAGGAACGCCGGGCCGGCGGCCAGGCCCACCACGCCCAGGAAGAGCATGAGGCCGAACTGCCGCAGCGTCAGCGCGATCTCCGTGGACGGCTCCCACACCGTGGGTCCCGTTCGGCCGATCGCCCCGAGGGCGAGGCCGACGAGGATGCACCCGGCCGCCGGGCCGAGGGAGAAGGAGGCCCCGCCCGGAAGCGGGATCGTCACCATGCCCAGCAGGTAGCCCAGCGCCATGCCCGTGCCCAGGGAGATCCAGTCCAGGTTCGAGAGCCCCCGGGTCGAGTTGCCGAAGAAGTCGCGCACCGCCTCCATCCGCGGCGCGGTGGTCACGATGAGCACCCGGTCGCCGACCTTGAGCTCGGTCTGCGGGGTGGCCAGCGACTCGACGTCGTCGCGCCGCAGCCGGGCGACGTCGGTGCCGAAGCGCTCGCGCAGGGACAGCGTGCCCAGGCGGCGATCGGCCAGGGCGCGGGCCGTGACGATGACCATGGAGGTCTGCAGCGGGTTCATCACCTGCGCCGGGTCGGCGTCGGTGCGGCGGCCGAAGGCCTCCACGGCCGCGTCGATGTTCTTCTCCGTGCCGTCCAGGACGACCTCGTCCCCGGGTTCGATCCGGTCGGCGGAGCCGGCGATCCGGGCCACGCCGCCGTGGCGCAGCGCCACCACGCGCACCAGCCCGTCGGAGATCCCCGGGATCTCCCGCACGGCGAGGGCGGAGGTGGCGGCCGCGGCGGTGAAGCGCAGCTTGCCGTCGGTCACCGGCGCCGGATCGCGCGGGGAGCTGCCCCACGGGCGGGCGGCGAGCAGGGTGATCGCGATGATGGTGCCGACCACGCCCACCAGGTAGGACAGCCCGTAGCCCACGGCCGGGGCCTGCCCGCCGGTGAGCTGGTTCGCCAGCGCCATCGCCGGCGTCGCGGTGAGCGAACCCGTCCACACGCCGATCGCCGTCGGCAGGTCCATGTGCAGCAGCGCGGCCAGCGGGTGCACCGTGAAGGCGGTGAGGACCACCACGACGACGGCGGCCAGCATCAGGGGCAGGTTGCGGCGCAGGTCCCGGAAGAACACCTTGCCGGCGCCGAGCCCGATCAGGTAGGCGAACAGGGCCAGGCCGAAGCTCTGGAACAGGGCCAGCCGGTCGCCGACGTCGGGCAGCACCGCCCCGACGAGCAGGCCCACGAACAGTGCTCCCGAGGCGCCGAGGCGGATCTTGCCCAGGGGGATGGTGCCGACGGCGGCGCCCAGGGCGACGGTGGCCATGAGGACGAGGATGGGCTGGTCGTTGAGCAGCGCGAGCATGGGCGGGTCTCCGTCCTGCCGTGGTGGTCGGTCAGAAGTGGTACGGGAAGGCGGACCAGTCCGGGTCGCGCTTCTGCAGGAACGCGTCCCGGCCCTCCACGGCCTCGTCCGTCATGTAGGCCATGCGCGTGGCCTCGCCGGCGAAGACCTGCTGGCCGGCCATGCCGTCGTCGGGAAGGTTGAACGCGAACTTGAGCATGCGCAGGGCCTGCGGGGACTGACGGTTGATGTCCGCGGCGTACTCGAGGGCGACCTCCTCGAGGCGCTCGTGGTCCACCGCCTCATTCACCGCGCCCATGGCCACCATCTCCTCGGCCGAGTACTCGCGCGCCGTGAAGAAGATCTCCCGGGCGCGCTTCTGGCCCACCTGCCGGGCGAGCAGGGCCGAGCCGTAGCCGGCGTCGAAGGAGCCCACGGTGGCGTCCGTCTGCTTGAACTTCCCGTGCTCGCGGGAGGCCAGGGTGAGGTCCGCGACCACGTGGAGCGAATGACCGCCGCCGGCCGCCCAGCCGTTCACGACGGCGATGATCGCCTTGGGGGAGGTGCGCATCAGGCGCTGGACCTCGAGGATGTGGAGGCGTCCGGCGCGGGCCGGGTCGATGGTCTCGGCCGTCTCCCCCTCGGCGTAGCGGTAGCCGTCGCGGCCGCGGATGCGCTGGTCCCCGCCCGAGCAGAACGCGTGGCCGCCGTCCTTGGGGGAGGGGCCGTTGCCGGTGAGCAGCACCGTGCCGACGTCCGGGGTCATGCGGGCGTGGTCGAGGGCGCGGTAGAGCTCGTCCACGGTGCCGGGGCGGAACGCGTTGCGGACCTCGGGGCGGTCGAAGGCGATGCGCACCGTCGGCAGGTCGCCCACCCAGCGGCCGTCGGCGTCGCGCTCCACCTGGCGGTGGTAGGTCAGGTCCTCGAAGTCGAAGCCCTCGACCACGCGCCAGCGCGTGGGGTCGAAGATGTCGGAGACCTTGTCCGGAAGCCGGTCGCGGTCCGGGTGCTCGGGGCTGTGTGGGGTCATGGCATCGAGTCTAGGTGTCCCCCCGGACCCCCACCGCTCGAGGTGATGTGTGTCACCGTGGGGGACGGGGGCCGGCGACGGTGCCCGAACGCGGGCGGGCGCCGCCGTGGGCTCCTCGCTCAAAACGTCTGGGCGAACTCAGGAGAGAAACGCAGCATGCTTTTCCATATTATTTCATCAAATCCTGTCGCATCCACCACTTCAACCTGCCCTTTAAAGCACCCGTTTCCCGAATGAAAGTGTTCTGGGAAATTCCCAGTTCCCAAATAGAATCGGGGCTCGAGGGGAAATTGACTAAGCGCCCGGGTGCGCGAAGCCGACCAAGTGCTCGTGTGGCAACAGGCAATCGGCCAGCTTGTGTACCAGAGGCGCGAGGGCGGCTGGGGTCTCCTCCCTGAATCGGACGACCTCAGCAGGCAAAAAAGGTCAGGCCGGTGAGGAAGATCTGCTGGGCCGTCGTTCCATCGGTGGACGCGAAGTACAGAGTGAAGGAGTTGATCGGGCCGGCGTAGGTGACCCTGGACCGGTTCGCCACGGTGTCGGACGTGACCTCACCGGCTGACACGGCGCTCACGGGCGATCCGGTCGTCCCGTTGCCCTGCAGGGGGGGGCCGTTGGTCACGCTGGTGGGTTCGGGGTCGAGCACGATGGCGTCACGGTACCGACTGCGCAGCCAGTCGACGTCGGCAATCGTGAACTGGAGGTTGGTCACGGGGCGGCTGAACGTGATCGTGAGTCTCTGCCCGCCAGAGCCGGACTGCTGGAGCAGCAGACCGTCCGCCCTCAGGTCTCCGAGTCCGTTGTAGCCCTGGTTGATGCCGCCGGCCGAGGTGAGGTTGTTGGGCGTCAGAGACTTGCCGCTGTCGGCGACGGTGTTCAGGGACAGGGTGATGGGAGTGCGGCCTGCGGCTGACCACGTGTAGGTGGACGGGGGCGTCCCATAAACGTTGGCCTGGGTGAACCTGCCCGTGAACGCGGCCGGGTTCGCGCATGAGACGGCGAAAGCCGGGGCTGCGGCGGCGGCTGCCACGGCCGGAACAGTCCAGGCCAGTCCGTGGGCCACGGTACGGCGGGACAGGGAAGGGGGCGAGGCGGGTGACTGAGGGTCCGTGAAGGACATGGGTTTCTCCGATGGTAGGGGAGCCGCCCGGCGGGCAGGTTGCCCAGCGTCAGCGCAGCGTTCGATTCACGGTGCTTCAAAGCATAGGGGTATCGCTGGCATCCTCGATAATCGGTGAGGGCTGCAGCTCCCCGGAGAGAGGGGCCGGATCGCCGGGCGGGCCGGTCAGTCCACCCGCGCCGTCGCCCCCAGCGCCGTCAGAAGGAACGCGTACTCCCACGCGGTGTCCTCCCAGCCCTGGTACCGGCCGGACGCGCCGCCGTGGCCGCCGTCCATCTCGGTGCGCAGCAGGATCGGGGCGCCGCCCTCGGCCAGGGGCGTGGCCTGGTCGCTCGTCACCGTCCGCCGCAGCTGGGCCACCCACTTGGCCGGCTCCACGTAGTGCACGCGGGTGTCGTTCAGGCTCGTCACGGCCGCGATCGCCGGGTAGTCCACCGCCCGCACGTTCTCGTACGGGGTGTAGGCGCGCATGGCCTCATACACGGCCGCGTCCTCGATCGGGTTGCCCCACTCCTCCCACTCGAGCGCGGACAGCGGCAGCTCCGGGTCGAGGATCGTGGTGAGCGCATCCACGAACGGCACCACCGCCAGGCACGCCCGGTACAGCTCCGGCGCGAGGTTCAGCACCGCGCCCATGAGCAGGCCGCCGGCCGAGCCGCCCATGCAGGCCACGCGCGCCGGGTCCGCCCAGCCGAGGTCCACGAGGTGCCGGGTGGCGTCCACGAAGTCTGTGAAGGAGTGCCGCTTGGCCAGCTTCTTGCCGTCCTCGTACCAGCGCCGGCCCAGTTCGCCGCCGCCGCGCACGTGCGCGACCGCGAACACCACGCCCCGGTCCAGCATGGACAGCCGGGCCACACCCAGCACGGGGTCCATGGACATCTCGTAGGAGCCGTAGCCGTACACCACGCACGGGGCCGTCCCGTCCGGCTTCACGTCGCGGCGCCGGATCACGGTGACGGGGATCCGCACGTCCTCCCCGGTCACCGACGACGGCTCGGACGCCGGCGCCCACACGCGCTCGGCCACGTAGTCGGCCGGGTCGTAGCCGGGCACCTCCGTCTCGCGGCGCAGGTGCACCTCGCCCGTCGCCGCCGAGACGTCCAGCACGCGCGCGGGCGTGATCCAGGACGTGTAGGCCAGCCGCAGGAACGGGGACTCGGCCGCCGTCGCGGACAGATGGCACGCGTAGAGCTCCTCGTCGAACGCGGGCTCGCGCCAGTGCGCGGCCTGCCCGGCCAGCACGGCGTCCAGCTCGGTGACGACGACGCGCGGGGTCGTCTCCCGGCGCACGGCCAGGGCGGCGTGGGTCAGGGTGACCATGACACCGTCGACCTTCACGTCCTCGCGGTGCGGCACGACGGTGCGCCAGGCGCCGCGGTCGGCGACGTCCGCCTCGGCGACCACCGAGAGCATCCCGTTGGGCGCGGCGACGGGGGCGCCGTCGTCGTCCAGGGCGCGGTCGTGGACCACGAGCAGCCGGCGGACGCCGTCGGCGTCGGTGACGGGCTCGACGTCGGCGAGCATCCGCCACGCGCGGGGGATCAGCACGCGCGGGGCCGGCAGGGGCGCGGCGGGGTCCTCCGGCAGGTCGACCACGAGGGTCTCGGAGACCTCCGAGTTGCCGACGCCGATCAGCAGCTGGGTGCGGTCGGCCACGCCCTCGAAGCCGGTCCACATGCCCGGGTCGGCCTCCTCGTGCAGGATCACGTCCTCGGCCGGGTCGGTGCCGAGCACGTGGGCCTTGACCTGGTACGGCCGCCACGAGTCGTCCCACACGGTGTAGAACACGCGGGTGCCCGAGCGGTCGAAGCGGACGCCGTGGGCCACGTTCTCGACCGCGTCCGGCAGGTCCTCGCCCGTGGCGATCTCGCGCACGCGCAGGGTGAAGCGCTCGTCGCCGGTGTGGTCCACGGCGTAGGCCACCCGGGTGGCGTCCGGGCTGATGTGCAGGCCGCCGAGCGCGAAGAACGGGTGGCCCTCGGCCTCGGCGTTGCCGTCCAGGATCACCTGCTCGCCCGGCAGGGCGGCGTCCGGGGTGATGACGGGCGGGGTCCAGTCGGCCTCGAGGTCGCCGGTGTCGCGTGCGGGCACGCGGCAGTGGATCGGGTACTCGGCGCCCTCGCGGGTGCGCACGAAGTACCACCACCCGTCCCGGCGGGCGGGCACGGAGCGGTCCGTCTCCACCGTGCGGGCCTTGATCTCGCCGACGATCGCCTCGCGCAGCGGCGCCTGGTCCGCGGTCACGGCCTCGGTGTACGCGTTCTCGGCGGCCAGGTGCTCGAGCACGCGGGGCTCCGCCTTGCCGCGCAGCCACTCGAAGTCGTCCTGGAACGTGTGGCCGTGGTGGCGGCGGGTCACGGGCTCGGCGCAGGCGGACGGCGGGACGGGGGCGTGCGACGTGGTCTGGGGCATGCGGCCCATCCCATCACGCCGCGCGGGGCGGGGCCGACACCCCGCGCCGCACACGACGACGGCGGCGCACCGGTCCGGTGCGCCGCCGTCGGGGGTGGCGGGTCAGTTCAGGCCGAGCGCCGCCCGGACCACGCCGAGCCCGAAGTACGCGACGAACGCGAGCGCCACGAACCACAGCAGCGGGTGCACCTCGCGGCCGCGGCCCTGGCCCGTGCGGATCACCGCGTAGGCCACCACGCCGGCGCCGATGCCGTTGACGATCGAGTAGGTGAACGGCATGAGGATGAACGTGAGGAACGCCGGGAAGGCCGCGCCCGGGTCGGACCAGTCGATCTGCACCACGTGCTGGCACATCATGAACCCGACCACCACGAGCGCGGGGGCCACGGCCTCGAACGGCACGAGGTGGATGAGCGGGGAGAGGAACACGGCCGCGAGGAAGAACAGGCCGGTGAACACGGAGGCCAGGCCGGTCCGGGCGCCCTCGCCGATGCCGGTGCCGGACTCCACGAAGATCTGGTGCGCCGAGCCGGAGGCGCCACCGCCCACCGTGACCGCGAGCGCGTCCGCGGCGAGCACCCGGTTCAGGTCGGGGATGGAGCCGTCCGGGTTCACGGTGCCGGCCTCGCGGGCCAGGCCCACGGAGACGCCCATCGCGTCGAAGAACACGGAGAGCAGGATCGCGAACACGAGCAGGGAGGCCATCAGCCCGCCCACGGAGGTGAAGGCGCCGAACAGGTCCACGCTGCCGAGCAGGTGCAGGTCCGGGGCGGTCCACTCGGGCAGGGAGGGGGCGATCAGGGACCAGCCGGTGGGCACGGCGTTCCCGTCGGCGTCCACGGAGGGGCCGATGTGGAACACGGCCTCCAGCACGTTGGCGAGGATCGTCGCCACGACGATGCCGATCAGGATGGCGCCGCGCACCTTGCGGATCACGAGGACCGCGGTCAGCAGCAGCCCGACGACGAAGACCAGCACGGGCCAGCCCTCGAGCTCGCCGCCCGTGCCCAGGCCCACCGGGACCGTGGTGTCGGCGGCGTCCGGCAGCCGCCGCACGAACCCGGCGTTGACGAGGCCGATCAGTGCGATGAACAGGCCGATGCCCACCACGATGCCGGACTTCAGCGCCTCCGGGACCGCGTCGAACACGGCACGGCGGAAGCCGGTCACCACGAGCAGCAGCATCACGAGACCGGCGAGGGTGACGAGGCCCATCAGCTGGGGCCAGGTGAGCCCCGGCGTCGTGGCGATGGTGATGGAGACGAACGCGGAGACGCCCAGGCCCGCGGCCACCGCGAACGGGTGCCGCGCCCACACGCCCATGACGATGGTCATGACGCCCGCCACGAGCGCAGTCACGGCGGCCACGGCGGGGATGCCCAGGGTGTTCCCGGCCGAGTCGGGCCCGGACAGGATCAGCGGGTTCAGCACCACGATGTAGCTCATCGCCAGGAACGTGGCGAGGCCGCCGCGGAACTCCTGGCCCACCGACGAGCCGCGCTCGGTGATGCGGAAATACCGGTCCAGGGCGCCGCGGGGAGCGGCGGGCGACGGGGCGGGCGAGGGCGGTGGAGAGGCGGTGCGGGAGGCCATGGCACCAGCGTAGTGACCCGGTCCCACGACGATCGCGCGCGTGCCGTCCCGCTACGCTCGCGGGCATGCGTCCCCGCTCCGCCTCCGCCGCCCGCACCCGGGAGGCGCTGCGCGACGCCGTGCAGATCTACGCCCCCTCCACCGTCTACGCCGTCGGCCTGGGCGCCATGACGCCCGCGCTCGCGGTGGCGGCGCTGGCCCTCGGCCTGGACGCGGCGCGGGCGGCCGCCGTCGTGCTGCTGGTGGGGCTCGGCTCGCTCGTGGCCAACGGGCCGGCCTCGGCGCTCGCGGCCCGGGCGGGGGAGCGGGTCACCATGGTCGTCTCCGCCGGGCTCGGCACGGTCGGCGCGGGTCTGGCCTGGGCGACGACGGCCGGGGTGTCCTCCGGGCCGTCGGCGGCGGGGGTGGCCGAACCGGGGCGGTTGGCGCTGTTCCTGGCCGCGGTGCTCGCCGTGGGCATGGCCGGGGCCGGGTTCAACCTGGCCCGCCAGGCGTACCTGGCGGTGGCGGTGCCGGCCACGCACCGGGCCCGCGCGATGTCCACGCTCGGCGGGACCGTGCGGATCGGGACGTTCCTGGGCCCGTTCCTGGGTGCCGCCGCGCAGGCCCCGCTCGGGCTGGACGGCGCGTTCGCCGCGGCCGCCGCGGCCATGGCCGTCGGCGCCCTGCTGTGCCTGCGGATCCGGGATCTGCCGGTGCCGGCGTCCGATCCGGCGGCGGGGGAGGAGCCCGGCCCGGCCGGTCGACCCCGGCTGCGGGACGTGGCGCGCGCCCGGCGCGGGGCGTTGCTCACGGCCGGCTTCGGTGTCGTGGCCGTCTCCGCCGCCCGCGCGGCGCGCAACGCCGTCATCCCGCTGTGGGCCACGCACCTGGGCCTGGACGCGGCGACGGCGTCGCTCGTCTTCGGCCTGGCCGGCGCGGCGGACCTGCTGCTCTTCTACCCCTCGGGCCGGCTCATGGACCGCTTCGGCCGGCGCGCCGTGGCGGTGCCGTGCCTGACCCTGCTGGGGGCGGGGTTCCTGGCGATCAGCCTCACCCGGGAGCCGACGGCGTTCGCGGCGGCGGCGGTGCTGCTGGGCATCGGCAACGGCTTCGGCGCGGGGATCGTGATGACCCTCGGGGCGGACCACTCGCCGCCGAACGCGCGCGCCCCGTTCCTCGGTCTGTGGCGCTCGATGTCCGACGCGGGGATGCTCGCCGGGCCGCTGCTGCTCTCCGGGGCGACCGCCGCGGCCGGGCTGGCCGTCGGCGTCGGCTCCCTCGCGGTCGTCTGCGGTCTCGGAGCGGTCGTGTTCGCCGCGGTGCTGCCGCGCGGGCCGGGGGCCGTGGCGGACCCGCCGCCCGTCGTCGTGCGCTCGCGCTGACCGGGGCGTCGGACCGTCGGCTCAGTCGGCGGTCTCGTCCGGGGGGATGGTCTGCCCGGAGGCCTGGTCGTCGAAGACCATGTACGTCTGCGTGTCGACGACGCTCGGCAGGGTCTGCAGTTCGTCGAAGATCACGCGGCGCAGGTCGGCGGTGTCCCGCGCGCGGACCAGCAGGATCACGTCCATGTTCCCGCCCACGAGGGAGACGTGGGAGACCTCGGGGATGGCCAGGAGCGTGGCGCGCAGCTCTCGCCAGTCGTGCTGACGCAGCTTCATGGTCACGTGGGCGGAGGCCCCGAAGCCGACCTTGACGGGGTCGACCCGCACGGTGAAGCCTGTGATCACGCCCGCGTCCTGCAGGCGGTTCAGACGCGAGTAGCAGTGCGCGCGGGAGATGTGCACGCGCTCGGCCAGGGCCGCGACGGACATCCGCCCGTCCTGCGTCAGTTCGCGGACGATCGCGCGGTCCACGCGGTCCAGCGGCTCGGCGGCCATGGCTCCTCCTGGGGCGGGGCGGACGGGGTCGGCCACGCGGCGGCGGACCGTCTACGTGGCACGAGTCACCATAGCAGTTCGTCCGATGGAGTGCCTGGTTTGCACCCGATTGTCTCGTGATCACGGGCGAGCGCGCGACACATTGATCCTCTTGGGCACACTGAAGGCCACAGATCGAGAGGACCCGCCATGAGTGACCCCACCCCCGCCGTGCCCGGGGCCGTCCGGACCGACGAGGCCGAGACCCGCCCGAACGCCGGCGCCGCCTTCGGCATCTCCCTCGAGGAGTACCTGCTCCCCGCCGCCCGCCGCATCCAGCTGATCGGCGAGGACGGCACTCTGCTGGCCCCGGAGGAGCAGGGCACCGAGCCCGGCCACGAGTATCCCCTGCCCTCCGACGAGGAGCTGCTGGCCGCCTACCGCCACCTCGTCATCGGCCGCCGCGTCAACGACCAGGCCTACGCCCTGGTGCGCCAGGGTCGCATGGCCGTCTATCCGTCCTCGCATGGCCAGGAGGCCTCCGAGGTCGCCGCCGCCGTCTGCCTGGGCGAGCACGACTGGCTGTTCCCGACCTACCGCGACACCGTGGCCGTGATCGCCCGCGGCGTCCCGCCGCTCGAGGTGATGGTGGCCTACCAGGGCACCTGGCATCAGGGTTACGACCCCCAGAAGCACCACGTCTCCATCCAGTCCACGCCCCTGACCACCCAGATGCTGCACGCCGTCGGGATGGCCAAGGCCGCCCGCCTGCGCGGCGAGGAGGTCGTGTGCCTGGCCATGGTCGGCGACGGCGGCACCTCCGAGGGCGACTTCCACGAGGCGCTGAACTTCGCGGCCGTGTTCAAGCTGCCGGTGATCTTCTTCGTGCAGAACAACAAGTTCGCCATCTCCGTGCCGTTCGCCAAGCAGTCGGCCGCCCCGTCCCTGGCCCACAAGGCCGTGGGCTACGGCCTGGCCGGCGAGCGCGTGGACGGCAACGACCTCGGCGCCCTGCTGGCCGTGCTGGGCCGCGCCGTGGAGCTGTGCCGGCAGGGACAGGGCCCCTTCCTCGTGGAGGCGGACACCTACCGCATGCAGGCGCACACCAACACGGACGACCCCTCGCGCTACCGCGACGACGCCGAGGTGAAGGAGTGGGAGGCGCGCGACCCGCTGCGCCGCATGACCGCCTACCTCGAGTCCACCGGCGCCCTCACCGAGGAGGTCTCGGCCCAGATCACCCGCGACGCGGAGGACGTCGCGCAGCAGCTGCGCGACGCCATGAACGCCGAGACGGAGCTCGATCCGCTCGAGCTGTTCGACCACGTCTACTCCGTGCAGACCCCGCAGCTCGCCGCCCAGCGCGCGCAGCTGGCCGAGGAGCTGTCCCGTTCCGAGAACCAGGAGGCCTGAGCATGGCGACCCTGACCTTCGCCGCCGCGCTCAACGCGGCGCTGGCCGACGAGATGGCCGCCGACGACATGGTGGTGGTGTTCGGCGAGGACGTCGGCACCCTCGGCGGCGTCTTCCGCATCACGGACGGGCTGACCGCGCGCTTCGGCGAGGAGCGCTGCTTCGACACCCCGCTGGCCGAGTCCGGCATCGCGGGCATGGCCGTGGGCATGGCCCTCGGCGGCGCCCGCCCCGTGATCGAGATGCAGTTCGACGCGTTCGCGTACCCGGCCTTCGAGCAGATCGCCTCGCACGTGGCCAAGATGCGCAACCGCACCAAGGGCGCCACGCCCATGCCGATCACCCTCCGCATCCCCTACGGCGGCGGCATCGGCGGCGTGGAGCACCACTGCGACTCGTCCGAGTCCTACTACGCGCACACCCCGGGCCTGAAGGTGTACACCCCGGCCTCGGTGAAGGACGCGTACATGATGCTGCGCTCGGCCATCCGCCTGGACGACCCGGTGGTCTTCATGGAGCCCAAGAAGATGTACTGGACCAAGGCCGAGCTCGACCTCGACCAGCTGCGCGCCGAGTTCGAGGAGGGCTGGGCCCGCGTCGAGGACAAGAAGGAGCACGGCGAGGCCTGGGCGCGCGCCGCCGTCGTCCGCGAGGGCACGGACGTCACCCTCGTCTCCTA
Organism: Micrococcus sp. KRD012; assembly: GCF_017168555.1. Lineage (NCBI taxonomy): Bacteria > Bacillati > Actinomycetota > Actinomycetes > Micrococcales > Micrococcaceae > Micrococcus > Micrococcus sp. KRD012. The sequence continues at coordinate 9,142 of NZ_JABFBB010000004.1, read as the reverse complement.
CGGCCCCTCCGTGCCCACCTGCCTCGCCGCCGCCCACGCGGCCGCGGAGGAGGGGCTCTCGGTGGAGGTCGTGGACCTGCGCACCGTGAACCCGCTGGACGAGGACACGATGGCCGCCTCGGTCGCCAAGACCGGCCGCGCCGTCGTCGTCGCCGAGCCGCAGGGCTTCGCGTCCGTGGCCTCCGAGCTGGTGGCCCGGATCCAGCAGCGCTGCTTCCACTCGCTGGCGGCGCCCGTGGGCCGCGTGACCGGCTTCGACATCCCGTTCCCCGCGCCGAAGCTCGAGGAGCACCACCTGCCGAACATCGACCGCATCCTGGACGCGATCGACGACCTGAACTGGGACCTGGACGCCGAGGAGGCCCGCGCATGAGCAACACCTTCCTGCTGCCCGACCTGGGCGAAGGCCTGACCGAGGCCGACATCGTCCGCTGGCTCGTCGCCGAGGGCGACACCGTGGCCGTCGACCAGCCCATGGTCGAGGTCGAGACCGCCAAGGCCCTCGTCGAGGTGCCGAGCCCGTACGCCGGCACCGTGCTGACCCTGCACGGCGCCGAGGGCGAGACCATGGACGTCGGCAGCCCGCTGATCACCATCGGCGCGGCCGGCGAGTCCGGTGAGGGCTCCGCGCCCGCCGCCGGCACCGAGGCCCTGGCCGTCCCGCCGGCCACCGGTGCGGCCGCTGCCGAGGCCGCCCGCCCCGGCGCGCTGAGCTACCGCGAGGAGGAGATGGCCGGCGTCCAGCCGAAGCCGGACAAGGCCCGCGGCGGCGACGGCGACGTCGCCGGCTCCGACGACGAGGCCTCCGGCGCCGTGCTCATCGGCTACGGCACCTCCGGCCACAGGGCCACCTCCCGCAGCCGTCCGTCCAAGCGCGGCCGCGGCGCCGCCCGCCCGACACCGGCCCCCACGGCCGGGGCCGGCGCCCCGCGCGTGACCTCCCCGATCGTCCGCAAGCTCGCCCGCGAGAAGGGCGTGGACGTGGCCGCGCTGACCGGCACGGGCCCGGACGGCCTGATCACCCGCGCCGACGTGCTCGCCGCGGCCGAGGGCTCCGCCCCGCAGGCCGCCCCGGCCCAGGCCCCGTTGGTCGCAGCCGTCCCGGCGGCCGAGGCCGCCGCGCAGCCGGGCGCCGTGGACGGGCGGACCGGCCTGGCCGTCGTCGCCCGCACCCCGATCTCGGGGGTGCGCAAGGTGATCGCGGACCAGCTCTCCCGCTCGCGCCGCGAGGTCCCGGAGGTCACGGCGTGGCTGGACGTGGACGTCACCGCCCTGCTCGAGCTGCGGGCCTCGCTCAAGGCGAAGGACTCGGAGAACGCGCCCTCGCTGCTCGGCCTGATCGCCCGCTTCACCCTGGCCGGCCTGCGCCGGTACCCGGTGATGAACGCGCGCATCGAGGCGGGGGCGGACGGCAAGGACGAGATTGTGGAGGTCGACGGCGTCCACCTCGGCCTGGCCGTGCAGACCGACCGCGGCCTCATGGTGCCGTCCGTCGAGCACGCGGAGAAGCTGTCCGCGGACGAGCTCACCGCCGCGGTCAACGACACCGTCAGCCGCGCCCGCGCGGGCCGGGCCGCCCCGGCCGAGCTCACCCGCGGCACGTTCACGCTGAACAACTACGGCCCGCTGGGCACGGACGGCGCCACGCCGATCATCAACGTGCCCGAGGTCGGGATGCTCGGCATCGGCCGGATCATCGACCGCCCGTGGGTCGTGGACGGGGAGATCGTGGTCCGCAAGGTCACCGAGATGACCGTGACCTTCGACCACCGCGTCACCGACGGCGCCACCGCGAGCGCGTTCCTCACGTTCGTGGCGGACTGCCTCCACGACCCGACGGCGGCCCTCGCCCGGATCTGATCCGGACGATCCCCGCCCGCCCCGACCCCGGACGAGCCCTGCGATGTGGCGGCCATACCTCGCGGATGGCCGCCACATCGCAGGGCTCGTCGCGTGGTGGGGGTGCGGTGAGCGTGCGGGGAGGGGTCAGTCCGCGCGGCCGCGGCGAAAGGCCGTGCCGAGCGCGCCCCACAGCAGGACCGCGGGGGAGGCGCTGAGCAGGATCCCGGCCGGCTCGGCCGCCGGGTGGGGGCCTGCGCCGCTGGTCGCGGGGGTGTCGAGGGTGAGGGCCAGCAGCGTCAGCCCGGCCGCCAGGCCCGCGACGCCCAGGGACCAGAGCGTGGCCTCCACGCCGCGGGCGCCGCGCGGTGCGGGCCGCGGTGCGCCGTCGTACCGGGCGAACGGCACGGCGAGCAGGCCCCAGGCGGCGGACACGAGCGCCGCGGCGGCCATGTCCGACGGCCGGTGCCAGGCCTCCGTGTAGGCGACGGCGCCGGTGCAGGAGCTCACCACGGCGCCGAGGACGGTGGTGAGAGGTCGCCACCGGGCGGGCACGAGCAGCAGCGCGGCCACCGCGGCGCCCGTCGCGAGCGTCATGTGGCCCGAGGGCAGTGAGTTGCCGCCGGACCACGGGACCCCGTCGGCGTGCTCGGGCCGCGGAAGCGCCGCCTTGAGCAGCTGCGTGGTGAGGTTGGACCCGGCCAGCACGAGGAGGGCGAGCAGCCCCCGCCGCCGCCACCGGGCCACGGCGAGCGCGCCGAGCGAGGCCAGCGCCATGCCGACCGCCAACGCGAGCGGCAGGATCCGCACCACCTGGGAGGTCACGTCCGGCACGGTGTCCGCGTAGCGCTCCTCGACGGCGCGGAACACCTGGTACTCGAGCACCTGGCCGGCGGAGGACCACACCAGGGCGGCGTAGACCAGCACGACGCCGGCCACGCACGCGGCCAGCGCCAGCCACCACGTCCACGAGGGGAGGCGGCGGGGGGGGGGGGCATGGGTTCCATTGTGTCGGACGCGCAGCCGTCATGCAGGCTTCATCGGACGGTCACGCCCCCGTCGCCGTCCCGTCCTCCGCGCCCCTGAGCCGCCTGCCTAGCCTGGGGCCATGACCCGCGTGCCCCCCGCCCACGGACATCGCCCGGCCCTCCGCGACTCCACCGGCTCGGCTCACGGCCCGGGCGTCGAGCCGGGCGCCCGGCCCCGTCTCTCGGCCGAGGACCTGCTGGCCGCCCGGGACGCCCTGGCCCCCTTCGGCCGGCTGAGCCGGCAGGAGCCCATCGAGTGGGCCGCCGAGGAGCCCCTCGCCCCGGACCTGGCCGACTTCTACCGCTACGTGGGACCGGAGTGGCTGGAGATCGACACCCTCGGCCTGCCCGTGATGTTCTTCCCGCTGGACCGCCTGTGGGACGAGCAGGCCGGCTACCGGTGGAACCCCCGAACCGGTGCGCTGCTGGTGGACTGGAACGACGACTGGACCGTGGTGGCCAAGCAGGGCGCCGACCCGTTCATCCACGCGGCCTCCACCGGCCAGGTGCTCATGGCCCCGGGAGACGAGGGCTGGGAGGACCGCCTGGACGAGCCGCGACCGGTCTTCCGGGACCTCACGGAGATGACCCGCGCGCTCGCGGCCGTGGGCACGGCGTGGGCGCGCTTCGACGACCCGTTCACCGCCGACTGGCATCTCACCGAGGAGGTGACGGCCGCCGTCGTCGCCGGCCTGGAGGGGGTGCTCGGCGCCCACGACCGCGCCGTGGACCTGGCCCGAGCCCTCGGCTACCTCCGCGCCGTCTGAGCGTCGGCGCCGACACAGACAGTCCCACCCCGCCGGCGCCCGTCGGAACGGGAGCCGAGCGCCCTTCCTACACTGGCCGCATGAGCACCGCCCCCGCCCTGCCCCCGCTGCCCGGCGCGCCGGGCGGTCCCGCCCTGCCGAGCGTCGAGGAGCTGCTGGCCGACGCCGTCGCGGTCGCCCTGCCGATGCGCGTGCGGTTCCGCGGCACGGACCTCCGTCACGCCCTGCTGCTGCGCGGCCCGGCGGGCTGGGCCGAGTTCTCCCCGTTCCCGGAGTACGGTCCGCACGAGTGCGCCGCGTGGCTGGCCGCCGCGATCGAGGCCGGCTGGCAGGGCTGGCCCGGCCCGGTCCGCCAGACCGTCCCCGTCAACGCCACCGTGCCCGCGGTGGCCGCGGACGACGTCGAGGCCGTCCTGGCCCGCTACGGCGACGGCATCACCGCGGTCAAGGTCAAGGTGGCCGAGCACGGACCCGAGGGCGGTCTCGTCCCCGGCGGCCGCGAGGCCGACCTGGCCCGCGTGCGGCGGGTGCGCGCGCTGCTGCCCCACGCGCAGGTCCGCGTCGACGCCAACGCCGGCTGGACGCCCGCCGAGGCCGTCGACGTGCTCACCGCGCTGGCCGACGTCGGCCTCGAGTACGCGGAGCAGCCCGTGCCCGGCATCACCGCCCTCGCGGAGGTCCGCGCGGAGCTGCGCGCCCGGGGCGTCCCCACCCCGATCGCCGCGGACGAGGCGGTCCGCAAGGCCGAGGACCCGCTCGCCGTCGCGGCCGCCGGGGCCGCGGACCTGATCGTGGTGAAGGTCCAGCCGCTCGGGGGCGTGCGCCGCGCCGCGGCGATCGTGGCGGCCGCGGGGCTGCCCGCGGTGGTCTCCTCCGCGCTGGACACCTCCGTGGGCATCGCCGGCGGCGCCGCGCTCGCCGCCTGCCTGCCGTCCCTGCCGCACGCGTGCGGGCTCGGCACCGCGGCCCTCTTCGAGCACGACGTCGTCGCCCCGGCCTGGCGCCCGCGCGCGGGGGCCCTCCCGGCACCGGGGGAGCGGGCACCCGCCCCCGACCCGGAGCTGCTCGACCGCATCCGGGCGGACGGGACGCGGCAGGCGTGGTGGGCCGACCGCCTGCGCGCGGCCCACGCGGTGCTGGCCGCGCAGGGCTGACGAGCCCGCCCGGTCCCCGTCGACGCGGGGCATGTGAGCCGGATTACAGCATGTCGACGGGGCGAAATCCGGCGGCCGGGAAGAGTTCAACTCGCGGCCACCTGGGCGTGGCTCGCCGCTCGGAGCGAGGGGCCAAGGTGATGGCGGCCCCGGCCGGTCTCACCCCGGGGTCGTCTCCGGCCCGGCACCGGACCCCGGACCATCCCCACGACGCGAAGGACCCCGTCATGCTGAAGCGCCTCCTCCCCATGGCCGGCCACACCCGTGGCAACCGCTCCGCCGTCACGTGCGAGCTCAAGTGCGGCAACGCGTGCGCCCACCCGGTGCCCAACACCTCGGCGAACCCGACCTTCCAGCAGATCGCGGAGACCGCCATCTCGCGCCGCTCCGCCCTGGTCGGCGGCACCGGTCTCGCCGCCGCCGTCGTCATCGGCTCCCAGGTGGCCCAGGCCCCCGAGGCGCTCGCGGACAACGGCCGGCGCCCGACCGGCGGCGGCAAGCTCCCCTTCGAGCCCATCGCGCCGGTGAGCCGCACCGTGGACACCATGACCGTGCCGGAGGGCTACGACTGGGGCACCGTGATCCGCTGGGGCGACCCGCTGTTCGCCGACTCCCCGGAGTTCGACATCGAGCACCAGACCGGTGCGTCGCAGGCCGCCCAGTTCGGCTACAACAACGACTACCTGAACATCATCACCGACGGCGGCAACGACCGCTCCGGCTACCTCGTCTCCAACCACGAGTACACCAACGAGAACATCATGTTCTCCCCGGAGTACATCGCCTCGAACTTCGAGGACGTCGTCAACGTCGGCCTCCAGGCCCACGGCCTGTCCATCGTGGACCTCAAGCGCGCCAAGCGCGGCGCCCCGTGGGAGTACGTCCGCGGCGGCCGCCGCAACCGCCGCATCACCGGCACCACCGAGTTCGAGGTCCGCGGCCCGGCCGCCGGCCACGCGCTGCTCAAGACCGTCGAGGACCCGACCGGCACCCGCGTGCTGGGCACCCTGAACAACTGCGCCGGCGGCACCACCCCGTGGGGCACCGTGCTCTCCGGCGAGGAGAACTTCAACCAGTACTTCAAGGGCCGCGGCACGGCCGAGGAGAAGCGCTACGGCATCTCCGCCGCCGCCACCAGCCGCGGCTGGGAGAAGGTCCACGACCGCTTCGACCTGACCAAGCGCGGCTACGAGAACGAGGCCAACCGCTTCGGCTGGGTCGTCGAGATCGACCCCGAGGACCCGACCTCCACGCCCGTGAAGCACACCCTCCTGGGCCGCTTCAAGCACGAGGCCGGCACCGCCGTGATCTCCCCGTCCGGCCACGCCGTGGTCTACTCCGGCGACGACGAGCGCCACGACTACCTGTACAAGTTCGTCTCCGCCGAGAAGGTCCGCGAGGGCGACAAGAAGCACAACATGCGCCTGATGGACAAGGGCACCCTCTACGTGGCCAAGTTCTCCGGCGACTCCCCGGCCGCCCAGATCGACGGCAGGGGCACCCTGCCCTCGGACGGCGCCTTCGACGGCTCCGGCGAGTGGATCGCCCTGGCCGACGAGAAGACGTCCTTCGTCCCGGGCATGTCCCTGGCCGAGGTCCTCGTCTACACCCGCCTCGCGGCAGACAAGATGGGCGCCACCAAGATGGACCGCCCGGAGGACGTCGAGACCAACCCGGTCACCGGCAAGGTCTACGCGGCCCTGACCAACAACACCAAGCGCACCGCCGTGGACGAGGCCAACCCGGTCATCGGCAACCGCGACGGCCACGTCATCGAGATCACCGAGCGGGGCGGGGATCACACCTCCACCACCTTCACCTGGGTCATCCTGCTGCTCGCCGGCGACCCGGCGGTCTCCTCCTCGGCCTACTTCGCCGGCTACCCGAAGGAGAAGGTCTCCCCGATCTCCTGCCCGGACAACCTGGCGTTCGACTCCGAGGGCAACCTCTGGATCTCCACCGACGGCCAGCCCGGCACCATCGGCTACGCCGACGCGCTGCACAAGGTCACCCTCGACGGCGCCGAGCGCGGCCGCGTCCAGCAGTTCCTCGCTGTCCCCCGCGACGCCGAGACCTGCGGCCCCGTGATCCACGACCGCGACAACTCCGTGTTCGTCAACGTCCAGCACCCGGGCGAGGACGGCACCTGGGGCGCGCACACCTCCTCCTTCCCGGACTTCCTGAGCCCGACCGGCCCGGTCCAGGTGGGCGACAAGGTCGCAGCCCCGCGTCCGTGCGTCGTCCAGGTGTTCAACGCCACCGGGAACAACGGCATCGGCAAGGGCGCCGGCAAGGAGAAGGGCAACAAGGGCAAGGGCAACGGCAAGGGCAACGGCAAGGGCAACGGCAACGGCAAGGGCCCGAAGGGCTGACCCCCGCCTCCGCGAGGACCCTCGACGAGGCCGTCACGGCCGGCGCCACCGCGTCACCGTGGCGGCCTCGCCGCGTCCGGGGCCCGTCCGCGCCCGGGCCTAGACTGGTGGCCACCATGACCTCCGTCGACTCCCTCTCCGTGGCGCGCGCCGTCGCCACCGCCCTGATCGACGCCGGCATGCGGGACGCGGTGGTCTGCCCCGGCTCCCGCTCCGCCCCGCTGGCCTACGCGCTCGCGGCCCTCGAGCGCGCCGGCGAGGTCCGCCTGCACGTGCGGGTGGACGAGCGCTCGGCCGGCTTCCTCGCCCACGGGCTCTCGCTGGCCTCGGGGCGCCCGGTGGGCGTGCTGACCACCTCGGGCACCGCCGTCGGGAACCTGCTGCCCGCCCTGATGGAGTCCATCCACGCCGGCACGCGCGTGATCGCGCTGACCGCGGATCGTCCGCCCGAGCTGCACGGCACCGGCGCGAACCAGACCACGGACCAGAGGGGCGTGTTCGGCACGCACGTCCGCCATGCCGCCTCCCTCGGCTGCGACGCCGCCGACGGCGTGGATGCCGAGCAGCATCTGCGCCACGTGCGGGCCACCGTGCGCCGGGCCCTGCTGGCGGCCGAGGGGGTCGTCGCCGAGGCCGGTTCCGACGACGGCGCGCCCGGTCCGGTGACGATGGCAGAGGCCCCGGCCGGGCCCGTCCACCTGAACCTGCACTTCCGCGACCCGCTCGTGCCGAGCCCTGAGGAGGCGGCCGCCATGGGCGCCGCCGCGGCGCCGCACACCCCTGCTCCGGCCGTCGCCCCGACCGGCGCGAGCCCGGCCCCCGCCGCGTCGACCTACCGGGCGCCCGGGGCGGTGCTCTCGGGGCTGCCCGAGCTGGACGTCGCCCGCCTGGACCAGCGGCGCACCGTCGTGCTGGCCTGCCACGGCGCCGGCCCCGTGGCCGCGGCCTTCGCGCTGTCCCTGGGCCTGCCCCTGCTGGCCGAGCCGTCCTCGAACGCGCGGTTCTCCGCCAACGCCATCGCCGCCTATCCGCTCCTGCTGGGCGCGGCCGGCGGGCGCGACGCGGACGCACACCCCCTTGCCGCCCGCATCGAACGGGTCGTGCTGTTCGGCCGGCCCACGCTCACCCGGACGGTCAACGCCCTGCTGGCCCGCCCCGACGTCGCCACGGCCCTGCACGCCCCCGAGCCCGCACCATGGTTCGAGCCGGGCCGGCGCCGGGAGACGCCCGTGGAGACCCTCGAGGAGCTCGCCGCCTTCGCCGGGCAGGGCGAGCCCGGCTGGCTCGCCGCGTGGCAGCACGCCTCGATGCGCGCCCAGGCCGCCGTGGAGGACGCGCTCGTCACCACCGACGCCGGCGACCGGCTCAGCCCGCAGACGGTGGCGCACGTGAGCGCCGCCATGGTCCGGGGTCCGCTCGTGCTGGGCTCGTCCTCGGTGATCCGGGACGTGGACCTGACCTGGCGGCCCCCCTCGGCGCCGGACGCGGAGGTGTACGCCAACCGCGGGCTCGCCGGGATCGACGGGACCGTCTCCACGGCCGCGGGCGTCGCACTGGCGCGCGGACGGCGGACCGTGGCCCTGCTCGGCGACCTCACCGCCCTGCACGAGGCGGGCGGCCTGCTCGTGGGCCCCACCGAGACCGAGCCGGACCTCGACCTCGTGGTCGTCAACGACGACGGCGGGGCGATCTTCGCGAGCCTCGAACACGGGGCCGTGGCCGAGGCGCCCGGCATGGCGGACCCCGTCGAACGGCTCTTCGGCACCCCGCACGGCGTGGACCTGGCCGCCCTGGCCGCCGCGTACGGCCTCCCGCACACGCGGGTCACCGACCGCGTCGACCTCGTCCGGGCCCTGTCCGACCCGGTGCGCGGCCGGCGTCTGCTCGAGGTCCGCTGCGACCGCGCCGACCGCCCGCGCGTCGCCGCCGCCCTGGCCGCGGCGGTGCGCGCCACGTTCCCGCCCGCGTGCCCCGTCCCGGAC
>NZ_JABFBB010000038.1:0-464 GCF_017168555.1 Micrococcus sp. KRD012 | reverse complement strand
CCCTGATCCTGCTGCCGGAGAGCGTCGCCGCCGTGGCGGCGGCGCGCAAGAACGACCTGCAGAAGAGCATCAACCTCGCGCTCGGCTCCTCGATCGCGACGATCGGGCTCACGGTTCCCGCGGTGGCCCTCGCCGCCTATGTGCTCGACAAGCAGCTGGTGCTCGGGCTCAGCAACCAGCATATGCTGATCCTGCTGCTGACCTTCATGGTCAGCATGCTGACCTTCGGAACCGGCCGCACCAACATCCTGTTCGGGCTCGTTCACATGGTGGTGTTCGCGGTGTTCGTGTTCATGGTTTTCGTGCCGTAGGGCATGATTCGCTCAAGCAAGAAACTCGGAGAAAATGACGATGCTCAGCGCCAAATCGGAGGTGCAGGTGGATACGGCGGAGGTTCGCGTCACCGAATGGCGGCTCGCGCCGGGCAGCGCCACCGGCCACCACACCCATGAGATGGACTACGT
>NZ_JABFBB010000037.1:0-391 GCF_017168555.1 Micrococcus sp. KRD012 | reverse complement strand
ATATAGGGGATGCCTTCGGGAGAGCCCGGGCGCAACCCTGCCCAGTGGGCCACCGGCTGCATGTCCGCCAGTTCCGGCAACAGTTCTGCCGCAGACGCCCTGAGGCTTTCCTGCGCCTCGTCGGTCGGCGTCTTGTCGAAGCCCGAATGTTCCAAGGTGCTGCCGATCAGGATGTGGCCGTCGCGCCGCGGAATCGCGTAGCGCCCCTTGGCCAGCACCATGCGCGGCAGGAAATCCGCCGCGCACTTGTAGAGGATCATCTGACCTTTCACCGGTACCACGGGCAGTTCCAGGCCAAGCGGCTTCAACAACTCGCCGCTCCAGGCGCCCGCCGCCAGCAGCACCTTGTCGCCACGGATCTCGCCACGCGAGGTCGCCACGCCGACCACTC
>NZ_JABFBB010000036.1:0-6043 GCF_017168555.1 Micrococcus sp. KRD012 | reverse complement strand
ACGCCGGGTGTCACCCCTGATTTTGTGTTCGGTGGGATTCGTGTGTAGAGTTCCATCTCGTGCTCAAGACGCCGACCGGGTGACCGGGAGGCGGGGTGAAGAACACAGAATCCGCGGATTCATGCCGAGAATGGCAGGTCCAGGGCGGGTGGTGCTCACCGGGTGCGCGGCCGGCAGTGATGCGGGTCGGGATTCCTGAAGAAGATGATCTGGTTTGACAGCCGGGAATCATGTGGTAAGCTTTTCAAGGCCTTCCACGTGGATGGTCCGGTGAGTGTCTGGCCCTGCGGAAGCGGAGTTGACATGGTCGGATCGCGTGGTAAGGTTTTCTAGCCCGGCCATGTGAACAGACGGTGAATGCTTCGGACACGGAGTTGACACGGTCGAAACGGATGGTCTAGGATGGAGAAGTTGCTCCAGAGCGAAACGGCCCGCGGAGCGGGTCGCTGAAGCTGGAAGCGCCTGTTGTTTGAGAACTCAATAGTGTGCCAAGTTTGTTGATGCCAATTGTTTTAACACATATTGGTTGATCATCGCCTGCCACCCCCGTGGTGTGGTGATGGTCTGCCAGGTATTGAATGGATGTCGTGGTGGTTATTTCCGGCTGCCACGGTGTTGTTCTGTAATTTTTTACGGAGAGTTTGATCCTGGCTCAGGATGAACGCTGGCGGCGTGCTTAACACATGCAAGTCGAACGATGAAGCCCAGCTTGCTGGGTGGATTAGTGGCGAACGGGTGAGTAACACGTGAGTAACCTGCCCTTAACTCTGGGATAAGCCTGGGAAACTGGGTCTAATACCGGATATGAGCGCCTACCGCATGGTGGGTGTTGGAAAGATTTATCGGTTTTGGATGGACTCGCGGCCTATCAGCTTGTTGGTGAGGTAATGGCTCACCAAGGCGACGACGGGTAGCCGGCCTGAGAGGGTGACCGGCCACACTGGGACTGAGACACGGCCCAGACTCCTACGGGAGGCAGCAGTGGGGAATATTGCACAATGGGCGCAAGCCTGATGCAGCGACGCCGCGTGAGGGATGACGGCCTTCGGGTTGTAAACCTCTTTCAGTAGGGAAGAAGCGAAAGTGACGGTACCTGCAGAAGAAGCACCGGCTAACTACGTGCCAGCAGCCGCGGTAATACGTAGGGTGCGAGCGTTATCCGGAATTATTGGGCGTAAAGAGCTCGTAGGCGGTTTGTCGCGTCTGTCGTGAAAGTCCGGGGCTTAACCCCGGATCTGCGGTGGGTACGGGCAGACTAGAGTGCAGTAGGGGAGACTGGAATTCCTGGTGTAGCGGTGGAATGCGCAGATATCAGGAGGAACACCGATGGCGAAGGCAGGTCTCTGGGCTGTAACTGACGCTGAGGAGCGAAAGCATGGGGAGCGAACAGGATTAGATACCCTGGTAGTCCATGCCGTAAACGTTGGGCACTAGGTGTGGGGACCATTCCACGGTTTCCGCGCCGCAGCTAACGCATTAAGTGCCCCGCCTGGGGAGTACGGCCGCAAGGCTAAAACTCAAAGGAATTGACGGGGGCCCGCACAAGCGGCGGAGCATGCGGATTAATTCGATGCAACGCGAAGAACCTTACCAAGGCTTGACATGTTCTCGATCGCCGTAGAGATACGGTTTCCCCTTTGGGGCGGGTTCACAGGTGGTGCATGGTTGTCGTCAGCTCGTGTCGTGAGATGTTGGGTTAAGTCCCGCAACGAGCGCAACCCTCGTTCCATGTTGCCAGCACGTAATGGTGGGGACTCATGGGAGACTGCCGGGGTCAACTCGGAGGAAGGTGAGGACGACGTCAAATCATCATGCCCCTTATGTCTTGGGCTTCACGCATGCTACAATGGCCGGTACAATGGGTTGCGATACTGTGAGGTGGAGCTAATCCCAAAAAGCCGGTCTCAGTTCGGATTGGGGTCTGCAACTCGACCCCATGAAGTCGGAGTCGCTAGTAATCGCAGATCAGCAACGCTGCGGTGAATACGTTCCCGGGCCTTGTACACACCGCCCGTCAAGTCACGAAAGTCGGTAACACCCGAAGCCGGTGGCCTAACCCTTGTGGGGGGAGCCGTCGAAGGTGGGACCAGCGATTGGGACTAAGTCGTAACAAGGTAGCCGTACCGGAAGGTGCGGCTGGATCACCTCCTTTCTAAGGAGCATTAGTGCCCGTTGCATCACCGCGTGTGTGATGGCGGGTTGCTCATGGGTGGAACATCAATGAATGGTGCCAGTGGTGGTGCCGGCAGTGCTCGAGTACGTCATGCCTTTGCGGGTGTGGTTGGAATGGGTGGTGTTGGTGGCTGCGAGCTGGTGTTGGCACACTGTTGGGTCCTGGAACAGCAGGTGCCCTGACCTGTGAGGGTTGGGGTTGTTGTTTCTGGTCTCCGTGCCTTGTGAAGCTGGCCTTGAGGGTTGGTGGATGGGGTGTGGGTTGTTGTTTGAGAACTGCATAGTGGACGCGAGCATCTTATTTTTTTTGTTGCTGCATCGTTGATCGCACTGTCCCCCCTGGGGTGGTGTGTGAGGTGTGGTGACGCCGAGAATGACATCTTAGTTAGATATTGCTCATTTGAGGACTTTCATTGTGTGTGAAAGTTTCCAAGGGCGCATGGTGGATGCCTTGGCAACAGGAGCCGAAGAAGGACGTGGGAATCTGCGATAAGCCTGGTGGAGTCGATAACCGGACGTTGAGACCAGGATTTCCGAATGGGGAAACCCCGCACGACGTGTCGTGTGACCCCCGGTTGAACACATAGACCGGGTGGAGGGAACGTGGGGAAGTGAAACATCTCAGTACCCACAGGAAGAGAAAACAAAAGTGATTCCGTTAGTAGTGGCGAGCGAACGCGGATGGGGCTAAACCGTATGTGTGTGATACCCGGCAGGGGTTGCATGTGCGGTGTTGTGGGCCCCTCCTTGTCATGTCTGCCGGCATGGCGCAGTGAGGTGCGGGCATATAGACGAACCAGTGTGGATGCTGGACCGTAGAGGGTGAGAGTCCCGTAGTCGAAATGTGTTCCGCCGCTGTTGGAGGGTGGCCCGAGTAGCACGGGGCCCGAGGAATCCCGTGTGAATCTGCCAGGACCACCTGGTAAGCCTGAATACTACCTGTTGACCGATAGCGGATCAGTACCGTGAGGGAATGGTGAAAAGTACCCCGGGAGGGGAGTGAAATAGTACCTGAAACCATGTGCCTACAAACCGTTGGAGCCTCCTTGTGGGGTGACAGCGTGCCTTTTGAAGAATGAGCCTGCGAGTTAGTGATACGTGGCGAGGTTAACCCGTGTGGGGAAGCCGTAGCGAAAGCGAGTCTGAATAGGGCGATTGAGTCGCGTGTCCTAGACCCGAAGCGGAGTGATCTACCCATGGCCAGGTTGAAGCGCGTGTAAGAGCGCGTGGAGGACCGAACCCACTTCAGTTGAAAATGGAGGGGATGAGCTGTGGGTAGGGGTGAAAGGCCAATCAAACTCCGTGATAGCTGGTTCTCCCCGAAATGCATTTAGGTGCAGCGTCACGTGTTTCTTCCCGGAGGTAGAGCTACTGGATGGACGATGGGCCCTACAAGGTTACTGACTTCAGCCAAACTCCGAATGCCGGGAAGTGAGAGCGTGGCAGTGAGACTGTGGGGGATAAGCTTCATAGTCGAGAGGGAAACAGCCCAGACCACCGGTTAAGGCCCCTAAGCGTGTGCTAAGTGGGAAAGGATGTGGAGTTGCTGAGACAACCAGGAGGTTGGCTTAGAAGCAGCCACCCTTGAAAGAGTGCGTAATAGCTCACTGGTCAAGTGATTCCGCGCCGACAATGTAGCGGGGCTCAAGTACACCGCCGAAACCGTGGCATTCAGTTTTGCTGGATGGGTAGGGGAGCGTCGTTCACGAGGTGAAGCCAGCGGGTAACTTCTGGTGGATTGTGGACGAGTGAGAATGCAGGCATGAGTAGCGAAAGACGGGTGAGAAACCCGTCCGCCGGATGACTAAGGGTTCCAGGGTCAAGCTAATCTGCCCTGGGTAAGTCGGGACCTAAGGCGAGGCCGACAGGCGTAGTCGATGGACAACGGGTTGATATTCCCGTACCAGTGAAGAACCGCCCATGCTGAGCCGGTGATACTAACCGCCCGAACCATCCCGAACCCCGTCTTTGACGGGGACGGTGGTGGGGAGCGCGGGACCTGAACCGGGGAGGCAAGCGCATTAACAGGTGTGACGCAGGAAGGTAGCCGGGCCGGGCAATGGAAATGACCTGGTCTAAGGGTGTAGGGCTGCCGGTAGGTAAATCCGCCGGCTGTATGCCTGAGACCTGATGGGCGCCCACATGGTGGGTGATCCGGTGATCCTATGCTGCCTAGAAAAGCATCGGCGCGAGGTTCAAACTGCCCGTACCCTAAACCGACACAGGTGGTCAGGTAGAGAATACTAAGGCGATCGAGAGAATCATGGTTAAGGAACTCGGCAAAATGCCCCCGTAACTTCGGGAGAAGGGGGGCCCCAACCTTGAGCACCACGTGCTGGTGTGAGGGGATCGGGGCCGCAGAGACCAGGGGGAAGCGACTGTTTATCAAAAACACAGGTCCATGCGAAGTCGTAAGACGATGTATATGGACTGACTCCTGCCCGGTGCTGGAAGGTTAAGGGGACCTGTTAGCTTCGGCGAAGCGGAGAACTTAAGCCCCAGTAAACGGCGGTGGTAACTATAACCATCCTAAGGTAGCGAAATTCCTTGTCGGGTAAGTTCCGACCTGCACGAATGGAGTAACGACTTCCCCGCTGTCTCAACCATGAACTCGGCGAAATTGCATTACGAGTAAAGATGCTCGTTACGCGCAGAAGGACGGAAAGACCCCGTGACCTTTACTATAGTTTGGTATTGGTATTCGGTGTGACTTGTGTAGGATAGGTGGGAGACTGTGAAGCGGGCACGCCAGTGTTCGTGGAGTCATCGTTGAAATACCACTCTGGTCACTCTGGATATCTAACTTCGGCCCGTGATCCGGGTCAGGGACAGTGCCTGATGGGTAGTTTAACTGGGGCGGTTGCCTCCCAAAATGTAACGGAGGCGCCCAAAGGTTCCCTCAGCCTGGTTGGCAATCAGGTGTCGAGTGCAAGTGCACAAGGGAGCTTGACTGTGAGAGTGGCAGCTCGAGCAGGGACGAAAGTCGGGACTAGTGATCCGGCGGCTCGTTGTGGAACGGCCGTCGCTCAACGGATAAAAGGTACCTCGGGGATAACAGGCTGATCTTGCCCAAGAGTCCATATCGACGGCATGGTTTGGCACCTCGATGTCGGCTCGTCGCATCCTGGGGCTGGAGTAGGTCCCAAGGGTTGGGCTGTTCGCCCATTAAAGCGGTACGCGAGCTGGGTTCAGAACGTCGTGAGACAGTTCGGTCCCTATCCTCTGCGCGCGTTGGAAATTTGAGAAGGTCTGTCCTTAGTACGAGAGGACCGGGACGGACGAACCTCTGGTATGTCAGTTGTACCGCCAGGTGCATGGCTGATTAGCTACGTTCGGGATGGATAACCGCTGAAAGCATCTAAGCGGGAAGCCGGCTTCGAGATGAGATTTCCTTGCCCCTTTGAGGGTGTGAGGCCCCCAGCTAGAACACTGGGTTGATAGGCTGGATGTGGAAGCGAGGACTGAAGACTCGTGAAGCTGACCAGTACTAATAGGCCGATGACTTACACACACTCTTATCCTATTGCTTGCTTCAAGGTGATGGGTGGGTGTTCGCGTCCACTGTGCGGTTGTCTGATTGCAACCGGCTGTCTGCTTGTTGGTGGGTGGTTGAGGTGTTTTGAGTTGAATAGTGTCACTGTTGTGTGACCCGTAGGTTTCCCTGCTGTTGCCCGTGTTGAGGGTGGTGGTGTGGGGTTAGGGTTACGGCGGTCATAGCGTGGGGGAAACGCCCGGTTCCATTCCGAACCCGGAAGCTAAGGCCCACAGCGCCGATGGTACTGCAGCCGGGAGGTTGTGGGAGAGTAGGTCGCCGCCGGACATTCTTTGAGGGAGGGCCTCGCACCGTTGGGTGCGAGGCCCTTCCCGCATT